>CAYHAJ010000308.1:0-28887 GCA_964354535.1 uncultured Pirellulales bacterium | reverse complement strand
GCAGGTGGACGAACCCCGCGCCGAAAAGCCGGAAGAGACGGCGTCGCAGATGAGCATGTTCGATTTGGACGCCCGCGGCCGTCAGCTCAAGGGCTGGACCAACAAGCTCATCTGGGGCGACAACAAACTCATTCTCTCTAGCTTGAAGAACGGCCCACTGCGCGAGGAGATTGAAAAGCAGGGCGGTCTCAAGCTGATCTACATCGACCCACCCTTTGATGTGGGCGCCGACTTCTCCATGGACATAGAAATCGGCGGCGACACCTTCACCAAGAAGCCCAACATCCTCGAAGAGATCGCCTACCGCGACACCTGGGGAAAAGGCGCCGATTCCTTCATCGCCATGATCTACGAACGGCTGGTGCTGATGCGCGATCTGCTGGCCGAGGATGGGAGCATCTACGTTCATTGCGATCATCGTATGAACGCTCATTTCCGCTTGATAATGGATGAAGCGTTTGGTGCCAGCTTTCACCGCAACGAAATCATATGGAAACGCAAAGGCGGCAGCGCCAATCCGTCAAATAAGCTCGGCGTGGTCGTTGACAGCATTTTCTGGTACTCGAAAACGGAAGCTACAATATTCAATCAGCAATACTCACTTGATAGCCCGGATGTGGAGACTTACGTCGCAGAAAGGTTCAACAACACCGAGCCAGACGGTCGGCGATACATGAAGTCTCCAATTGTAAGTCCGCACGCGAGGCCGAATCTCACATACGAGTATAAGGGTTATACACCTCCCAAGAACGGCTGGTCGATTTCGATTGACATTATGAGAAAATGGGATGAACAGGGGAAGCTCTATTTCCCACCAAAAGATCAGGGAGAACGGATATATCGGAAGATATATCTGGACGAGTATGTGGGGCAGCCTGTCCAGAATCTCTGGACCGACATATTTGTGATCAACCCTGTTGCGAATGAGCGTCTTGATTACCCCACGCAAAAACCCGAAGCCCTTCTCGAACGCATCATCAAAGCCTCCTCCAACGAAGAAGACCTCGTCGCCGATTTCTTCTGCGGTTCGGGCACGACGGCGGCGGTGGCGGAGAAGCTGGGGCGTAGATGGATCGTCAGCGATCTGGGCAAGTTCGCCATCCACACCACCCGCAAGCGGCTGATCGGCGTGCAGCGGCAGTTGAAGGAAGAGGGCAAGAACTACCGCGCCTTTGAGATCCTCAACCTGGGCAAGTACGAGCGGCAGCATTACATCGGCATCAACCCCAACCTGCGCGAGGCGGAACAGCAAAAGCAGTTGGAGGAAAAAGAGGCCGCCTTTGTTGAGCTGATCCTGAAGGCCTACCGCGCCGAAAAGACCGACGGCTTTGTCTGCTTCCACGGCAAGAAGGCCGGGCGGCTGGTGGCGGTGGGGCCGGTCAACCTGCCGGTGACGCGCCTGTTTGTGGAAGAGGTCATTCTGGAATGTCGCCAGAAGCACATCACGCGCGTGGACATCCTGGGCTTTGAGTTCGAGATGGGACTGTTCCCCAACGTGCTGGACGAGGCCCGCGCCAAAGGCATCGACATTGCACCGAAGTACATCCCTGCGCAGGTGTTCGACAAGCGCGCGGTGGAGAAGAACCAGGTGGTGTTCCACGACGTGGCGGCCATCGAGGTCAAGCCCCTGGTCAAAGAAGGCAAGAAAGGCCAACCCGCCGCCGTGGCGGTGGAGCTGACCGATTTCTCGGTGTTCTACTCCCAGGATTCGATTGCCAACGCCGAAGCGTCTCTCAAGGACAAAGCCAGCAGGATCGTGGCGGAGAAGGGGCAGATCGTCAAGGTGAGCAAGGACAAGGACGGCATCGTGAAACGCGAGGTGCTCACCAAAGAATGGACGGACTGGATCGATTACTGGGCGGTGGACTTCAACTTCGAGAGCAAGCGCGAGATCATCCGCGTGAAAAACGAGCAAACCGGCGAATGGGAGGAGCGCTGGACCGGGGATTATATCTTCGAGAACGAGTGGCAGAGCTTCCGCACCAAGAAAGATCGCTCGCTGGAGTTGACCAGCGTTTTTCACGAATGCACGCCGGGCCGGCGCAAGCTGGCGGTCAAGGTGGTGGACATCTTCGGAAACGACACGATGACCATTGTGGACGTAACTGTAGGCGGGAAAAAGGGTTAAGGCCATTGGCGGATTCCTAAACCCATCGAATTCGATGGGTTTGAACTATGGCGAATCTGCCATAATTCATTGGGATGGGAGCCTGATTTCAAACCTCTCGAATTCGAGGGGTTTGGAGAGTACGATCACAATTCCCCCGGATTCGAGGGATTAAACCGGTCGAATTCGACCAGTTTGGATTGACGTGTGAGGGATGGCAAGATGGATAAAGTAACCGTTCTTGGAGCAGCAATCGCCTATTATCGGAAGAACGAGCAGGATTACATTTCGTTGACGGATATGGTCAAGAACTTCGGTGACGATACGATGATTTATAGCTGGATGCGTAATCGCAACACCTTGGAATTCATAGGGATATGGGAGGAATTGCACAATCCGAGTTTTAACAGTAACGAATTCGTAACCTTTAAAAGCCAAGCCGGTCTGAACAGTTTCAATCTGACACCGCGAAAATGGATTGATGCAACGCAGGCCATCGGGTTTTTCTCAAAGTCAGGACGTTATGGTGGGGGAACATTTGCCCATCGCGATATTGCCTTTGAATTTGCCTCCTGGTTATCCCCGCAATTCAAGCTGTACCTTATCATGGAGTTCCAGCGACTCAAGGACGAAGAGCACAAGCAACTCGGCTGGGACATCCGGCGCAACCTCGCCAAGATCAACTACCGGATTCATACCGATGCGATCAAGGAGAACCTGATCCCGCCGGAGCTGACGGCGCAACAGATCAATTTGATCTACGCCTCCGAGGCGGACGTGCTGAACATGGCCCTATTCGGCATGACCGCCAAGCAGTGGCGCGACAGCCATCCGGGCGAGAAGGGCAACATCCGAGACTACGCGGATGTGTCGCAGCTCGTTTGCCTCTCCAATCTGGAGAACCTGAACGCCCTTTTCATCCAGGAAAAGAGGCCGCAGGCGGAACGGCTCGGCAAGCTAAACCAAATCGCAATCCAGCAAATGAAGCTGTTGACTGCCGACTCGAGAATCAAGCGACTCGAAGCGGGGGACAAATAATGGCCTTGCACAAAGATTTCCCTGAATCTCCCTACGTTATCCTCGACCCGGCCCTCCGCTGGTTTCCGGCGGATGAGGCCCTGCGCGAAACCAGCATGGACAAGCTGATGCCGCCGCTGGTGCCGCAACTACGTAAGAAAGTGAAAGAGTTCCGTGACGGCGGCTACGTCGGCGCGACAGACACCAGCCGGAGCCTGCTCCACTGGTGGTTCAACACGCCGCACCTGCTGCCCAAGACCGACGGCACGATGGCCGAGTTCCAGTATTACTTCGCGCAACGGGAAGCGCTGGAGACGATCATCTACCTGTACGACGTGGTGGGCACGCGGGACAAGTTCGATCTGATGCGCTTTGACAGTTCCGGCGTAGTCTCCGCCGGCATGTTCGACGAGACCTGGCGGCGATTCGTAGTGAAGATGGCCACCGGCTCCGGCAAGACCAAGGTGCTGAGCCTGGTGCTGGCCTGGAGCTTCTATCACAAGCTGTATGAGCCGGGGTCGGACCTGGCGCGCAACTTTCTGGTAATCACCCCCAACATCATCGTGCTGGACCGCATCTATAAAGATTTTCGGGGTTTGAACATCTTTTTTGAAGACCCGGTGCTGCCCGAAAATGGCGTGGACGGACGCAACTGGCGAGACGACTTTCAACTGACCCTGCATCTGCAAGATGAGGTGCGCATTACACGCCCCACCGGCAATATCTTCCTGACCAACATCCACCGCGTCTACGCGGGTGACGACATTCCGGCTTCACCCGATGACGAAAACACGATGGATTATTTTCTGGGCAAGCGGCCCACGGGCGCGACGACCGACTCCAAGGTGGACCTGGGCATGATTGTGCGCGACATCGACGAGCTGATGGTGCTCAACGACGAAGCGCACCATATTCACGATCCGCGCATGGCTTGGTTCAAATCCATCGAAGATATTCACAACCGCCTGAAGCAAAAAGGGTCCGCCCTCTCCCTGCAAGTGGACACGACCGCCACGCCCAAACACAACAATGGGGCGATTTTCGTGCAGACCATTGCCGATTATCCGCTGGTGGAGGCCATCTCGCAGAATGTGGTCAAGCATCCCGTCCTGCCCGACGCCCCCAGCTGTGCCAAACTGGTGGAGCGGCAGAGCGCCAAGTATACCGAGAAATACGCGGACTACATTCACCTGGGCGTCATCGAGTGGCGCAAGGCGTATGCAGAACACGAGAAGATGGGCAAAAAGGCGATCCTATTCGTAATGACCGACGACACCCGCAACTGTGACGACGTGGCCGAATACCTCGAAGGCACCTATCCCGATTTGAAGGGGGCGGTGCTGGTCATTCACACCAAGAGCAACGGCGAGATTTCTGAATCCACGTCAGGCAAGAGTAAGGACGAGTTGGACGACCTGCGCCGCAAAGCCAACGCGATTGACGGGTGGGAAAGCCCATGCTACAAGGCCATCATCTCCGTGATGGTGCTCAAAGAGGGCTGGGACGTACGCAATGTCACCACCATCGTGGGTCTGCGGGCCTATTCCGCCCCGAGTAACATCCTGCCGGAGCAGACTCTGGGGCGCGGATTGCGCAAGATGTATCCAGGGGGCATGGAGGAATACGTCAGCGTGGTCGGGACGAACGCCTTCATGGATTTCGTGGAATCCATTCAGGCGGAAGGCGTGGTGCTGGAGCGTAAGCCGATGGGCGAAGGCACCGAGGCAAAGACTCCGCTGGTAGTGGAGATTGACACAGAGAATGAGAAGAAAGACATCGACACGCTGGACATTGAAATCCCGGTGCTGACGCCGCGCGTCTATCGGGAATACAAGAACCTGAGCACGCTGGAGGTGGCCGCGCTGGGGCATCAACGGGTGGCGTACTTGCAGTTCAGCGAGGAGCAACAGCGGGAGATCGTTTTCAAGGATATCACCACCGGCGAGGTGACGCATACCACCATTCTCGACACGGCCGGCATTGCCGATTACCGCAGTGTGATCGGTTACTTCGCGCAGACCATCATGAAGGATTTGCGGCTGGTGAGCGGCTACGATGTCCTGTATGGCAAGGTCAAGGCGTTTGTGCAGGAGCAGTTGTTCGACCGCCCAGCGGACTTGGAAAGCCCCAACACCCTGCGCAACCTGTCGGAACTGGCGGCTACCAAGACCCTGATCGAGACCTTCAAAAAGGCGATCAATGCTCTGACCGTGCGGGACCAAGGCGACGCCCAGATTCGCGACACCATCAAGCTGCGGCAAACCCGCCCCTTCATGGCCAAGGATCAGGGTTACCTCATCCCGAAAAAGAGCGTTTTCAATCGCATCATCGGCGACAACCATTTTGAGTTGTTGTTTGCCGGTTTCCTGGAACACTGCGACGACGTACTCTCCTACGCCAAGAACTATCTGGCGGTGCATTTCAAACTGGACTACAGGAACGCCGACGGCGATATTTCCAACTATTACCCGGATTTCCTGGTCAAGGTGTCGGCCAAGCGGATCTTCATTGTCGAAACCAAGGGCCGGGAGGATCTGGACGTGCCGCCCAAGATGCAGCGGCTGCGGCAATGGTGCGAAGATATCAATCGAGTGCAGGCAGGGGTAAAATACGACTTTGTTTACGTGGACGAAGAGAGCTTTGAGAAATATAAGCCTGCCTCATTCAAGCAATTGATCGACGGCTTCAGGGAATACAAGGAGGACACGTAGCAAGTCCCGGAGCCGACACGAACTCTTTTTCAAAAGGGCGACATGAGCGAAGCTTCCGCGATTGTTCGGGTAGGCGGGCGTGAGGTCCCAATCGAATCCTCGGACACCGGGGATTTTGCGGTAACGAAGGAAGAACTGAAGTTCATAATTCGCAGAGAGGTTTTGAAGAAAGCGAGCGGCAGACGGAAGCAACGGGGGGATGGCGGGGCCAGACCCCGAATCAAGCGCAGAGACCCTGGAACGGCAGTCAGAAGAGTTCTTGAGACAAAGCAAGTCAACCTAAGGCCCACAACTGGATTGTACCATCCATAATTGGCGGCCAGCCCATACGATAGGAGGTACAAATGTCCATCACAAACGACGAGATTGCTCAGGCATGCATGGGATTGCTCAGCAGGGTCGAGACGCGAAAGCGCCGAGGCGGGAAGTATGAACGGGTGTTTCTGATCGCCTACCAGATCTGGCTTCTGTTGCAGGATGAGGGGAACCCGATCTGTCAGGCACTTGAGAATGAGTACGGCACGGCCGTGGGTAAGGGCGGCGGTGCGAATGTGGGGCCGGCGCAGAGGATCGGCATCGCCTTGGAGTCGTCCGATCGAATCGAGACGTACCATCTTGCGGTGAAACACCTCAGCCTCCCCGGCATAGAGCCATCCGGGTCAAGTTGCGGCCTGTTTCGTGTGAGGGAGTGAGCCTGGGAGAAGATGGGCAAAGGCAGTTGTCGGTAGCCGGTTGGAAGGTGGTTCGCAGTTCCCAGTTCTCAATGAGAAATCAGCGGAAGTCGGCAGATTGCCGCGCTCCGCTCGCAATGACATGATCTGCGGATGAGAGGAAGTAGGCGGCAGCCGGTGGCGAAGCCGGGGTTCGTCTGTTGGTAGGGGCGAATGATTATTCGCCCCTACGGCGAACGGCAGCTCCGTTCACACGTCGGTCCTCTCACACGGCGAAGGCGTACCACGCCTCGTCCTCGTAGGTCCAGATGCTGCTGGGATACGCGGTGCGGAGGTGATCTCTTTCGGCCGTGTTCATGGTGAAGAAGTATTCGCTGACCGTGGGCGACCAGAAGCGATAAACCGCACTGGTCCCCGCCGGATGGGAGGCGACCGGGTAAAGGTAAAAGGCGATCCCCTCCGACATCCAAACCTTCTCGGGAGAAGCGAGCAGCTTGTCCCTCTGGCCCTTGTCCAGGGTGAAGTAGTGGGCGTTGTCCTGCGGCGACCAGAGCCGATAGAGCGGGACGGTGCCGGCCTGGGAGCCGTCGCGGAACGCCGCGAAAGCGATCCCTTCGTAGGTCCAGGAGAGGGGGAACTCGGTGATCAGCTTGTCTTTCTCGCGCGCGCTGGCCGTGTAGAAATGCTGGGAGATGCGCGGCGACCAGAAGCGATAGACCGGCACGGCTACGGCACCGGGCGGCAGCGTATTGCCGCTGATTGCGATCCACTCGATTTCGGACTGGTTCCGCAGCAGACTGAGCGCCACTTTGGTGAAGGACCGCAACTGATTGTCCATCCGGAAGCCGGCCGCCTTCAACTGGCCGTCGATGAACAGCGACCATTGCCCCTCGGCATCCCGCACCCACGCGAAGTCATGCCACGCGCCGGGGGGATTCGCGATCCCATAGCTGTACTGTTGCGCGATCCTGTCCACCCAACTGTTCCAGTCCGCCTTGTCGTTGGGGTCCCAGCCATCCATCGCGTTATCGATTCCCGTATAGTATTCGCTGCCATTGAGCAGTTGGACCTGGGCCGCATTCGGCCGGTCCGGCCCGGCTTTGGCGCGCATCTCGATCCTCAGCTCCCCGAGGTTGCCCGTGGGCAGATCGCGGGTGAGCATCGCCGTGAGAGCGGGGTCCTGCCCATAACCACTGCCGATGCCCCGCAGGGCGAAGCCTTCCGGCGACGCGACCACGTCCGGCGCCGCCGTCGGGGCGCCCGTCAGGGGATCGACGGCCGACCAGCCCGCGAAATCGGCGTCGTCGAAGTCGTCATAGAACAGGAAGTCCCAGGCGACCCCGGCGCCCTGGAGGGCGAAGGTGTACGGATTCTCATCGCCGTCGGTGTTGGCAATGCTGACGGTTGCGGTCTTCGCGCCGGCACTGCTCGGGCTGAATCGAATCTGGAACGTCGTGCTCCCGCCAGGGATCACCGAGAACCCCGGTTGCACCAGCACGCTGAAGTCATCGCTGCCGCTGATCGTGACTCGCGGACTGCCGGTCAGGATCATGAGCGCCGTGCCCCGGTTCTCGATCGTGTACGTCCGCGTGAGCGGGCGGCCGACATTCACCGTACCAAAGTCGGTGCCATCTTCCCCGTTCGGATTCGTGTCGCCGCTGGCAATCGAGGTCCCGTTGCCCAGCACCCCGATCTCGGGCGCCGCCACTAAGACCACCAGCCCCGCGATCTGGAACTGGAAGGGGTTTTCATCGGCATCATTGGTCGCGAAGATGAGATCTCCGCTCTTGGCCCCCGCCGGCGCCGTATCCAACTGCACCGTGAACGTATCCGACTCGCCCGGCTCCAGACTGGCAGTCAGGCCCTCCGTCAGCGTGAAGCCCGTCGGCACGCTCACGGCGCCCAGCGTCAGGGTCGAGCCGCCGTCGTTGCGCACCGTGAAGGTTCGATACGTCGCGGTGCCGTCCAGCACCACGCTGCCAAAATCCGTGTGGTCGAGGCTGCGCGGATTCGCCTGGCCATTGCCGATGAGGACGCCGTTGCCGAGCACCGTGACCTCGGGGGGAACCAGGACCGTCCCTGTGATCCGGAAGCGGAACGGGTTGTCGTCGGTATCGTTCGTGGAGAAGGAAATCTCCCCGGTCCTGGTCCCGGCGAAGGCCGTATCCAAACGGACCGTGAACGTATCCGTGGCGCCGGGCTCCAGAGTGGTCGCGAGCGGCTCCCACAGCATAAAGCCCGCCGGGACCGTCACGGTCCCCAGTGTCAGCGTGGACAGGCCCTCGTTGCGCACCGTGAACACGCGGTTGACGGGGATGTCTCCCTCCATCACAGCGCCAAAGTCCGTGTCGTCGCCGGCGCTGGGCGTGGCGTCGCCATTCGCGATCGAGACGCCATTGCCCTGAACCACGATCTCCGGAGGGCCCAGCACACCGCGGGAGAAGTCCGTCTCGATGAAGTCAGTCATGAGGCCCGAGCCGTTCGACAGCCCCACGATCCCATCCGGCGAGCCCATCGCCAGCCAGGCCAGCTCAATCCGGCCGTCGAAGTACATCGTCACCTGCAGGGTGCAGCCGACCCCGGTGTCGATATCCGGCACTTGTGCCCACGTCACGACGGCACGATCCGAGAATTGCTGCCAACCGATCTGGCCGCCCGACTCGGGATCGAGATCGTCGTACAGCACGGAAATCCTCGGCGCGTTGTAATGGTACTCGGGCGTCTCCCAGTAGCTCGTGTCCGCCTGAGCAAAGGTGATATTGCCGTTGCTGTTGACGTAGAAGCTGCCGTAGCTCTGCCGGTACAGAATCACCGCCTGGCCTGACTCCAGGGTCACCCGTACCGCATCGTCATCCTCCAACGTCAGGCGTGTGCCGCCCGCCGGACTCGTTGGCAACACCGTGATCGGCCGGGTCGTGAAGGTATAGCCGGAGACGTTCGGCGTAAACAGGACCCCCTTGTTCGCGAGATCGAAGCTGTCGCTGCCCCGGAACTGCTCCGCCTGTGGCAGGCTCACCACGCCGGTGATCCTGAAGTTGAAGGGGTTCTCCTCCAAGTCATTCGTCGAGAACGAGATATTGCCGGCTTTCGTTCCCGCCGTCGTCGTATCCAACTGGACGGTGAAGGTATCCGACCCTCCCGGCCCTAAGTTGCTGAACGGAGGTTCCGCCAGCGTGTAACCCGTCGGTACCGTGACCGTCCCCAGCGTCAGGGTGGCCACACCGTCGTTGCGGATGGTAAACGTGCGGGTAATCGGGTCGCCGCCCTGGACCACAGAGCCGAAGTCCCGGTGATCCGCCAAGCTGGGGCTCGTATCCCCATCGGCAATCGAGATCCCGTTGCCCAGCACCGTGGCCTCCGGGGCCAACACCGTTCCCGTGACCCGGAAGTTGAAGGGGTTCTCATCCCCATCACCGTTCGCGAAGCTGATCTCCCCGCTCACGATCCCAGCCAGCATGGTATCCAGCCGCACCGTGAAGGTGTCCGACCCTCCCGTCGCGAGATTGCCCGTCAGGGCCTCCGTGAGCGTGTAGCCCATCGGGACGGTTACCTCCCAAAGCGTCAGAACCTCCGGGCCATCGTTACGGACCGTGAAGGTGCGGCTGATCCCGGGGCTCCCCTGTACCACGGAGCCGAAATCCGTATGATCTGCCGCATCGGGCGTGGTATCCCCATCGGCAATCGAGAGACTGTTGCCCAGAACTGTGATCTCCGGCAGCGCGACCTGGAACAACGCCGATCCCCCGGTCGACCGGTAAGCGGGCGACGCATCATGCTCATATCCCAGCAGATGCCCGGCCTCATGGGCAATCGTCCGGGAAAGCCGATCGGCGAAATCGTCCACCCCCGCCGATGTGCCGAGCAACTCGCCACTGAACACGAGGGCATCATCTGTCAGGAGCGCATTGCCCGCATCCACTTGCTCCGCCAGACCAAGGAAGGAGCCGTACACGGAGAAAGCGGAGTCATCTCCACCGATCCAGATGGTGGAATGGGGAGTCCCTTCCTGGGGCTGTTCGGTAGTGAAAAGGGCGCCGGAGCCGGCGAAGATTTCCTGTAACCGGGCCACCACTTCGGTGATGATGGCCCCCTCCTGACCTACCAGCGCCGTGCCCTCCAACGAGAAGGCGGGCCGATCAAACGGTCCGATGGTCACAGGTCCGTTGTAAGTGACGTTCTGCGCGCCGTCGAAATCGAGATAAATGATCTGGCCCCGCCAGTTGGAAATGTCCGGATTGACCAGTTGCAGGCTCGGTAGATCGGGTGCAACGGACCCGACAGGAGTGGATACACCCCCCACTTCCGCCGAAGGAGAGACTTGGCGTTCCTCTCCGTATGTCGTTTCATGCCAGGCATTTACGGAATCGCACGAGAGGCTCGGAGGCCCCCGAATCTCGACGGAGGGAGACTCTGAACCCAGTGCAAAGTCCTGCTGATCCGGAACCGCCGGACCGGCCTGTTCATCCGGGAAAAGGACGGGCGAGCCGGATGCCTCCGCACTCGCCGTAATGCCGTATTCAACCTGCTCCCCCGTCGCTTGCGATACGACCGGCACTATGGTGGAATCGGTGCCGGCAGGCTCGGCCTGTCCGCAGACATCCGGCGTCTCAGCGCCGGCTTCCAACTCCAGTGTGAGGACAGGCGTAACGTCCGCTTGGGGCAAATCGTCCCGCTGGTTCAAATCGACATGGATAGCGTAGTCCGTGGAAGCGAATTCGCTGGGTAGAGGTTGAGCAACACCGAGGTCGGCGCTCAGTAAGAGTCGCGGCTCAAGCGGCTCGAAAACGGCCGGTCCGGCAGGCTGCACCTCCTCCGCAACTCCACCCGTCCGACCAACCAGATTCCACAAGACTTTCAACACACTCCCCTCTACTCCAACAGTTATTCACATTTTAGCAGATTTCCAATGGCATGGCAAGCCCTATTTGCATCGATCGGTGGTTTTCATGGACGAGCGGCAGCCTGCGGGTCATGAACAAGCTGGAGATCGACAACGTCGCGCAGCTCACGAAGTACGCCATCCAGGAAGGCCTGACCACCTCGGAACCGTGAGAATGATGATTTATAAATTATGATCTATGAATTGCGATTCGCGGGTGGGAAGCACACGACGGTTGCCGCACGCCAAAGGTCTCCTGCCGCGCCAGCGGCCTCGAGGTCGATCACAAATCATAAACCATAATTCATAAATCATAAGACCGGGTGGCCGGTCTCGCCCGGACCGACCGGGCCGGAATCGAACTGACGTGGGCCGTACGTGGTCACGCGCATCCGCTCGCCCACTTTCTTGTAATGCTGCAGGGCGCTTTCCTTATCCTTGAAGTCCTGATCGGTGAACAGCAGGCTGGTCAGGCCCACCAGGATCACGTCGCCGTCGCGGAGGGCCACCTCCCCCTCGACCTTGCGGTTATTGATATAGGCCCCATTGCGGCTCTTCATATCGTAGGCCAGGTACTTGTTCGTACCGGCGTCGAACCGAATCTGCAGATGTTTCCGGGACACCATGTTGTCCAGGATCTGGATGGGCAGGGCCTCATCCCGACCGACGACGTTCGTCCGGCGACCCAAAGGGTAGTAATCCCCTTCTTGCTTGCCATTTGTCACAATCAGTGAAGCCATCTTTCACACCTCGACTGCTGCCACTAAGCCCTGTACCCTCCCCACCGCCCTATCTTATGCCCGGCGGGCCACCGCGTCAAGCGCCTCCGGCCACACCGACGAGCGCGAAGCGAAAGTCGTTCCTCACGCGACGCTTCTTTCTGGACATGGGATTGCCGAAAGCCGTACAATGGGGCACTCGACAATGGAAGGTCTGGCTGTCTTGGAGATGTGAGAGAAATGAACCTGAAGAGCATCTTTATCTATCCCCGACTTCCCGAGAACCTCAGCAAGCTGCAAGCGCTCGCCTATAACCTCTGGTGTACCTGGAACTACGAAGCCATCCGGCTCTTCTACCGGATCGACGCCCAACGGTTCCGGGCGGCGCGTCACAATCCGATCCAGTTCCTCGTTGCGCTGCCCGGCGAACGGATCGCGCAACTGGCAGAGGATCGGGGGTTTCTCTTCGAGCTGGACCGGGTCTGGGAGCACTTCCAGGAGTACATGCGCTATGACGGCCGGTTCCGGACCGCGGCGGGCCAAAGTCTTGGCCCCAGCGACACCGTGGCTTATTTCTCGATGGAGTTCGGCCTGCACGAGTGCATTCCGATCTACGGCGGCGGCCTGGGCGTCCTGGCGGGCGACTTCCTCAAGGCGGCCTCGGACTTGAACCTGCCCCTCGTGGGTCTCGGCCTGGTTTACAAGTACGGCTATTTCACCCAGCGGATCAACCTCAAGGGGGAGCAGGAGGAGCAATTCCTCGATTTTGACAACCACCTGATCCCCATGCACGAGGTGCGGGGCCCTGCGGGGGAGAAGGTGCTCATCGAGGTGTCCATCCTCGGCCAGCCGGTCAAGGTCCAGATCTGGGAGATCGCCGTCGGGAAGATTCAACTCCTTCTGCTGGACACCGACATCGACGAGAACCCGCCACACTTTCGAATCATCACGCAGGAGCTCTATGTGGCCGACCGCGCCAAACGGCTGCAGCAGGAACTGATCCTCGGGATCGGGGGCGTGCGTGCGCTCGAGCGGCTCGGTCTCACGCCGCAAGTCTACCACATCAACGAAGGGCATGCCGCTTTTCTCGTTCTGGCGCGGCTGCAGAGACTGATGGGACAGGGCGGGTTGGGCTTTGCGGAGGCCAAAGCGATCATCCGCGCCTCCACTGTATTCACCACCCACACGCCGGTCATCGCCGGCAATGAGAATTTCGACACCGGGATGGTCAAGGAGTACATCGAGAATGACGTGCGGTCCCTGGGCTTGTCCTTCCAGGATCTGGCGTCGAACGCCTTTCTCGATCAGGAGGGCAAGACGTTCTGGCTGCCGGCCCTCGCCATCCGGTTCTCCCGCTATGTCAACGCGGTCTCCCGCCTGCACCGGGATGTGTCCCGCCGCATGTGGGCGGGTCTGTTTCCGAACACCCCGCAGGTGGAGGTGCCCATTGACCACGTGACGAACGGGGTTCACAATTCCTGGGTGAGCGAGCCGGTTCGGGAGCTTCTCGTCCGGTACGTCGGCCCCGACT
Source organism: uncultured Pirellulales bacterium (assembly GCA_964354535.1). Lineage (GTDB taxonomy): Bacteria > Planctomycetota > Phycisphaerae > Sedimentisphaerales > Anaerobacaceae > PLanc-01. The sequence continues at coordinate 15,252 of CAYHAJ010000308.1, read as the reverse complement.
ACCTGCGGTGCGAGAGCAAGCCGGAGCGATGGGACCGGGTCTTTGCCATCGACGACGAGGAGTTCTGGCAGGCCCACCACCAGAACAAGCAAAGCCTGATCACCTTTGTGCGCAAGAAGCTGGCGGATGACTTGGCCGTGCGCGGATATATCGAGTCCAAGATCCTCCGACTGACGCGGGCGCTCCATCCGGAGTACCTGACGATCGTCTACGCGCGGCGGTTCGCCCGGTACAAGAGGGCCACGTTGATTCTGCGGGACAAGGACCGGCTGGCGAAGATCCTGACCCACTCCACCCAGCCCGTACAGCTCATTTTCGCGGGCAAGGCCCACCCGGCCGACACGTTGGGCAAGAACATGATCAAGGAGGTTCTGGACTTCGCGCGGGACTACCAGGTCGAGGACCGGGTGCTCTTCCTGGAGAACTACGACATCAATGTCGCCCGGCACTTGGCCTGGGGCGCCGACGTCTGGCTCAACAACCCCGTCCGCGAGAACGAAGCCAGCGGGACCTCGGGCATGAAGGCAGGCATGAACGGTGTGCTGAACCTCAGTGTCATGGACGGCTGGTGGCCGGAAGGCTACAACGGCAAGAACGGCTGGGCCATCACCGGCACCGAGTACAGCCGCCAGTTCGAGATGCAGGAGGCGGCCGAGGCCGAGCAGATCTACGGCCTGATCGAGGACGAAATCACGGAGGCCTACTACGACCGGAACGAGGCCGGCGTGCCCGTGCGGTGGGTCCAGATGATGAAAGAGTCGATCTCCTCGATCTGCTGCCAGTTCAACATGAACCGCGTGCTGGCGGACTATATCGACAAGTTCTACACACCATCCCGAGCGGCGGCCACCGAGCTGGCCCGGAACAACTATGAGTTGCTGAAACAGACGATTCGCGACGGACAGGGGATCCTGACCAACTGGGACAAAATCGCGGTGGCGGACTTCTCCACGAGTGTGGACAAGAGCGATATGGTCACCGAAGGCCAAAAAGTCGAGGTTGTCTGCACCGTAGACCTCAACGGGATACCACCTGACCTCCTCAATGTGGAGTTGTTCTACGTGCTGCCGGAGCAAGGCGAGCACCGGATCGTCCGGATGCAGCCCAAGGACGCCCAGAAGACCCGGGAAGTCTTCGGATGCTCGTTTGAGGTCGCCGGGCGGGGCCACCTGAGCATGAACGCACGGATCAAGCCCGCCTCGCCGATCCTTCAGGGTCTCTACCCCGATCTGATGAAATGGGCTCCTTAAACGAAATATCCGGACGATCCTAACGACCTTCTTCTCAAGCACTTACGAGGGTCCAAGCCGCATTGCCACCAGGAAAGGCCTGTGGTGGCTTGACGCGCTAAACAAATGTTTTAAACTGACGTATCAAACGTATGTTTCGGAAGCAGGTCATAGGAACCTCTGGAGTTCGTGGAGAATAGGTGTACGTGATGAGTGATCGACCATCGAAAACAGGCAAGAGTTGGAGGGCCCGCCGTTGGCTGGTCCGCAGTGTGCTGTGGCTGGTTGTCATCCTGGTGGCCGTGGCGACGATGGCGGTGCTGGCGAGTCTGCCGCCCCGCAGGCAGGAGGCTCCGATCAGCGAGGTGCCGCCCGTGGACGTGACTGTCATGACGGTCAGAGCGGAGCCCCAACTCCCCGATTCCTTTGTCCTGCCGGCAACGGTGGAGCCGAACCAGATCGTGACGATTTCGACGGAAGTGGACGGTCGCGTGGAGTGGATCGGCCCCAAGAAAGGCACGATGGTTCGGGCCGGCGACCCTCTGATTCGGCTGGACAGGAATCTGCTCCAGGCCCAGTTTCAGATGACCGAGGCCCAGGCCAAGAACAACCGGACGGAATTCGAGCGCATCAAAGGGCTGGTGGAGAAGGGAGCTGCCCCCAGCCGGGACTTGGATGCGGCTGTCACTCAACTGGCGATCAGCAACGCCCAACTGGAGGAGGCTCGTATCCGCTTGGCTCGTGCCCACATCGACGCGCCCGTGACCGGAGTGCTCAACAGCCTGTCCGTCGAAGAAGGTGAGTACGTGACGGCGGTGCCGCCAACCGCGGTGGCTGAGATTGTGGATACCAGGGTGGTCAAGGTAGTCGCGGACGTGCCGGAGCGCGATGTTCCGTTCTTCGCGGTGGGCCAGAAAGCGGAAGTGTGGCTGGACAGAAAGGGCTGCCAGGAATCGGTGGAGGGAACGATCACGTTCCTCAGTGAGGTGGCGGACTCGAAGACACGCTCGACGCGCATGGAGGTCACGCTCTCGAACGGGGAGGGCCTGCTGCGCAGCGGGCAGATCGTGCGGGTCCGCCTGACCCGGCGGATCTTCGCGAATGCGATCCTGATCCCGCTCCTGGCCGTCATCCCCATGGAGGACAGCCGGACCGTCTACGTGGTCGATGCGTCCTCCAAAGCCCAGCGCCGGGAGGTGGAGCTTGGCATCATTCGGGGAGCGCAGGTCCAGGTGCTCAAGGGGCTCACGCCCGGCGATCAGCTCATCATCTCGGGCCATCGCTTCGTTGCCCCAGACCAGAGCGTGCAAATCGTCACCAACGGGGCGGAGGGGATGCCGTCCCGGAATAGTGCGTCAGCGAACCCAGCCCCAGCAGAAAGCACCCGTTTGCCATGATTCTCACCGATCTCGCCGTCAAGAACCGAACGACTGTCGCGGTCCTGGGTTTGATCATCATTCTCCTGGGCACGTACAGCTACATCTCGCTGCCCCGCGAGGCGTTTCCGGATATCCCCATTCCGTACATCCTGATCACGACGGTTTACGAGGGCGTTTCACCGGAGGACATGGAAAGCTCCGTCACGATGAAAATCGAGAAGGAGCTGACCGGCGTCCGCGGCGTCAAGGAGGTCACCTCCAATAGCGCCGAGGGCCTGTCCGTAATCAGCGTGGAATTCACGCCGGAGGTGCCGCCGGACGTCGCCCTGCAACGGGTACGCGACCGCGTGGATATGGCGGAGCTGCCCCAGGAAATCGAAGACCCGGTGATCAAGGAGATCAGCTTCGATGAGTTCCCGATCATGCAGATCAGCATCTCGGGCGACGTTTCGCCGGTGCAGCTCAAGGAGATCGCGGACAAGCTGCAGGACGCCATTGAGACGCTGCCGGGTGTGCTGAAGGTCGAGGTGCTCGGCGCCCTGGAGCGGGAAATCCGACTGGAAATGGACCCGGATCGAATCGCGCAGTATGGGCTGACGATCCCCGAGATCATGGCGTTGATCCCCTCCGAAAATGTCAACATCTCCGCCGGCAGCCTGGAGACCTCGGGCACCAGGTTCAACGTGCGCGTTCCCGCCGAGTTCGTCACCCCGGAAGAGGTGGACCACCTGCTGATCGCCACCCGCGACGGCAAACCCATCTACCTGTCCGATGTGGCCCGTGTGCGGGATGCCTTCAAAGACCGCACCAGCTACTCCCGCCTCAACGGGATCGACAACGTGACCCTAAGCGTGCAGAAACGCGCGGGCGCCAACATCGTGCAGGTCTCCGACATGCTCAAGGCCGCCGTCGCCAAAGCCCAGCAGCAGGTCCCCCCCGCCGTCAAGTTCGACGTTACCTACGATCTGTCCAAGTACATCCGGAACATGGTGGCCGACCTGGAGAACAACATGGCCTCCGGGTTGGTTCTCGTCGTCGGAGTGCTGCTCTTATCTCTGGGCTGGCGGTCCAGTACCATCGTGTCGCTGATCATCCCGTTCAGCATGCTCGGCAGCTTCTTCATCATCCAGGCCCTGGGCTACACGCTGAACATGATCGTGCTCTTCAGCCTGATCCTGGCGCTGGGGATGCTGGTGGACACCGCCATCGTGATCGTGGAGAACATCTACCGGCACATGCAGATGGGCGTGCCCCGGATGCAGGCGGCGATCATCGGCACACGCGAAGTGGCCTGGCCGGTGACCACTTCGACCCTGACCAACGTGGCCAGTTTTATTCCACTGATGTTTTGGCCCGGCATCATGGGCGATTTCATGAAGTACCTGCCGCTGACGGTGACGATCGTGCTGCTGATGTCGCTGTTCGTGGCGTTGGTGTTCAACCCGACCTTCTGCGCGAGTCTCGCGGTCGCCAAGCTGCGTACGGGTCCGGAAGGCGGGCTCATCCGCGGCTATCGGCGCCTGCAACACGCCGCCATCGCCATGCCCGGCTTGACGCTGTTTGTGGCATTCTTCCTGCTGGTGGCGATGGTCTTTCTCTACTACAAGCGCGGCAACGGCGTCGAGTTCTTCCCGCAGGGCGATCCGGAGCGGGCCATGATCGACATCCGTGCCCCGCAGGGGACCAACATCCGAGAGACGGATCGCCTCGCCCGGCTCATTGAGGAGCGCATCAAGCCCTGGGATCCGTACATCGAGTACCTGATCACGAATGTCGGCACCTCCGGCGGCGGCTTCAACCTGATGGCCACCGCGGGCGGGCCGCACCTGGGCGGCATGACGCTCGTGTTCTACGACTACGTGGTGCGTGAGAAACCCTCGGTGGAGGTGATCGCGGAGATCCGACAAGCCATCGCCGACATCGCGGGTGCGGAGATCCGCGTCGAAAGAGAGAAGGATGGTCCGCCGACCGGCGCCCCGGTGACCGTGCGCCTGGTGGGCGAGGATTTCAAAACGCTCGAGACGCTCAGCCGGGAGGCCCAGGACCGGATCGTCGGCGTCCCCGGCCTGGTGAACTTGCAGAGCGACCTGGAAGCCACCCGGCCCGAGCTGACGTTCATTGTCGACCGCCAGCGAGCCATGCTCCTGAACGTCAACACCGCCACCGTCGGCAACTTCCTCAAGACCTCGATCTTCGGGACCAAGGTGGGGACCTATCGCCAGTTTAACGACGAATACGACATCACCGTGCGACTGCCGGTCGAGGGGCGGATCAAGATTGACGATCTCTACCGCCTGATGGTTCCCAACAGCATGGGCAATGCGGTGCCGCTCAGCTCGCTGGGCCATTTCGAGTATCGCGGCGGATTCGGGACAATCAACCGAGTCGATCAAAAGCGAGTTGTGACCCTGACGGCGGACGCAGAGGGCAGGCTGAGCACGGAAGTGCTGGCCGACGTACAGAAGCAACTGGACGGACTGTCCCTGGCCCCGGGCTACCAGGTCCGGTACGCGGGCGAGCGGGAAGAGCAGGAGAAGGCCCAAGCCTTCCTGGGCCGGGCTTTCGTTATTGCCATTCTCATGATCGTGCTGATCCTCGTCGCCCAGTTCAACTCGTTGCTGGTGCCGGTCATCATCATGTCCACCGTCGTCCTGTCGCTGGTGGGCGTCATGCTGGGGCTGGTCGTCTGCGGATTGCCGTTCGGCATCATCATGACGGGCATCGCCGTTATCAGTCTCGCCGGGATTGTGGTCAACAACGGTATCGTGCTTCTGGATTTTGCGCGGCAATTGCAGGACCAGGGAATGGACCTCGTCTCGGCGACGGTCGAAGCCGGGGTGACGCGTCTGCGGCCCGTGCTGCTCAGTGCGGCCACGAACTTCATCGGCTTGATCCCGATGGCCATCGGGGTGTCCTACGACTTCCACACCTTTGCCTGGGCGACCAAGAGCGAGTCCACACAGTGGTGGCGGAATATGTCGATCGCGATCATCTTCGGGTTGTCCTTTACGACGGTCCTGACGCTCGTGGTGGTTCCCTCGCTCTATGTCATGCTCAACCATGCCTCGGCGCGGGTGCGACATGCATTGTTCGGCGCCGCCAGGACCGACACGGGCGCGCTGGTCGATCCGGCCCACGATACGGGATGATGTCATGGACCCTGACATCGGCGGCGGGATCGAGTCCGGCATCGACACGGCCCTGGTCCTCAGCGGCATCACCCGCGAATCCGACCTCCAGCAATATGCCTACCAGCCCCATTATATCCTCAAGGACATCAGCGAAATCACGACGTAGCACGGTTTGGAGCGGTAGGGGCGACGCATGCGTCGCCCCCACAGACGGACGAAAGGACCTGCGTAACCACCGGACGACCACACGCGTCCACTCTCGATCGGATTGGTCTGGTCGTTGTGTTATTGCACCAGCGCCGCTCTCGTTGGTGGTGCGGACGGCAATCGTGCCTGCGTTTCGAGCGGATAGAGGTCGAGCGTCTTGAGATTGGGCATTTCGGTCCTGAGACGGGCGATGGTTTGTTCGCTGACCGGGACCGCCGACCGGATCTGGACGGAGTCCAGCTTCTCGCAGGCGGACAGGCGGGCCAAACCCCGCTCCGTGATCCGGCTGTTGTAGATCTCCAGGGCGCGGAGCCTGGGCATGTTGGCCAGAGGTGTCAGGCCCTTGTCGGTCAAGGCGGAGCTGCCTTTGACCGCGAGAACTTCCAGGTTCGTCAGGGAGGCCAGGGAGGCCATACCCCTGTCGGAGTCAGCGGCGTCGCCCACCCCGAGAGCTATGAGCTTGGGCATTGACCTGAGAAACACCATGCTGCGATGGGTGATCAGATCCAGCCAGGGAAGGGTCAGCCTTTCCAGCGACTTGATCTGGGCCAGAGATTGCAGCCCCTCCTCCGTGACCCGCGGGGTCTCCAGCCACATCGCTTTGAGCGCAGGTGCGGCAGAGAGATAAGCCAGGCCCTGGTCGGTGAATAGGCCGGAGAGACGCAGATGACGCAGCTTGGGCAACGTGGCCAAGGTCTTCAGACCTTCGTCCGTCATCATCACGGTGCCTTCCAGGTGCAGGACTTGCAGGTTGCGGAGCCGGGCGATGGCGGCCAGACCGGCGTCCGTCAGCTTGGGGGCAACGATCTCCATCTCGTGGACCGTTTGCAGGGCGGCCATCGCGGACATTTCGTCATCCGTCAGCCCGTACGGCGTACAGATGTGCTCCAGGTGGGTAAGCGTCCGCAGCGATAACCACCCTTTAGGACTGAAGCGGGCAATGACCGGGCAGAAGTGGGTCACGCCGGTCAGGCGGGCCACGTACGGCAGGAATTCATCACCGACCTGGAGCGGCTGCAGGAAATCCAGATCCTGGACGTCGTTCGGACCCAGCAACTTCAGGACGTCGAAGCATTGCTGCCGGGTCACGCCCTTGCCGCCCAGGCCCAGACACACGCATTGGCCGGCCGGGATGCGCACGTCGCCCCGCGCGGGGCCCAGATGGCGACCCGGCGGCGCGAACACATATCCGGGATGGAATTCCCGGGAAATCTCGGGGATCACATAACTCCCGTCAACCAAAGTGATCTCGCCGACGGCTCGTTCCGGCGGAAAGTGCAGCACGCGCTCGGGCAAAGCCACACCCGCGCTAAAGCCTCCGGTCGGCACCAGACTGCCTGCCCAGAGCCGATTCATCGTTGCCGCCTGCGATAGAATCGCAAGCACCGTCATCATCAGTTGGATTCGATACTTCATTTGAGCTCTCCCTTCATTCCCGAAATCTATCTCACTACTACTCCTCGCCATGTCTGCGCGGGCTATTCGGATCCACCGCATTGGTGTTGCTGGAAGAGGTCGCGGACACGCCCATCAGGCTGCCCATCAGCCCGCCGTACTTGACGGCGGCCGATTCCTGGGGCATCAGCGCGTCTCTGTCATCCCGGTGGAGCCGGTTCTGGTAGGCCACGGCCGGCAGATCCCACTGCGTTTCCGCCTGCGGCAGGTTGACGGGCGGTACGAGCCCTCTTTGGACATCCGCCGATGGGGCGCCGGGTGGCTCCGGAGAAGACGTCGTCAGCTCGTAGACGGTCACCACCGAGCCGGCGCCAATGACCACCACGGCAGCCACTGCCATCACTTTGGTCTTGACGGCCGTCAGAATACTGGTGGTGACCGTACCCGCCGCGCCTGCCGTCGCCCCGCCGACGATCGCCATCTTGCCCAGTTCCGCCAGCAGCGGCAGCGGTGCCGCCTGGACCGCGTTGTCGCCCAGCAGTGCGCTCAACGCGCCGACCGCGACCAAGATGCCGCGGCGGCGCAGCTTGGCGCGGAGCTGCTCCACGCCGGAGCCGATGCGCCGGGAAATCGTAGCCTGGGAGAGGTTTCGTGCCGCCGCGATCTCCCGGGTTGTGCGACCCTCCAAGAAGTGCAGAATTAGAACCTCCCGCAACTGGGGTTCCAGCTCCCGCAGCGCCACGTCCACGTGCGGCGAGACGTCCTTCCATTCGGTCAGTTCCGCGGACGGCCTCGCCGTGGCCGCGTATTGCCGCTCCCGGCGGCGGCGGGAGGTTTCCTGGCGTCTCCGGTCGATCGCTTTGTGCGTAGCCACGCGGTGCAGCCAGCCGGGCAAGGAGCCCGTCACGCTGCCGGCGTCCTTGGCCAACTGCAGAAAGGTTTCCTGGGCGACGTCCGACGCCCGATCGACATCTGCCAGGATGCGCAGCGATGCGCCATAGACCAGCCCGGCGTGCCGACGGATGATCTCGGCAAACGCCTGAGCATCCCCGCTGCCCGCGAACCGTTTCAACAGAACTGCTTCGGTTTCCGCCATAATCTTCCCCGCCGACGAATCATCGCGGCATAGCCACCGTTGTCCACAATTATGGCGTATCCCGGGTGGAAGTGATTCAGAAAAAAATGAAAAACAGCGGCGCGGTCATGCTCATCGCGCCCCGGATGCCTCGGCGAGGACTCTCTCCCGCGTGAGGCGCTGGCCCGGCCATTTCAGTCCCATCTTTGCGGACCCAAGGTCCGGCAGCGCCTCGAAGAGCCAGCGGACAGCCGCAGGGCTGAAACGGTGCGCGCCGATCAAGGTCAGCGAACGCAGCCGGCCGAATTGGGCCAGGGACTGGAGACCGCGATCGGTGAATCTGCCGCCGTGGAGGTTCAGCATCGTCAGTCTCTTCATCGCGGTCAGATGGGCGAGTCCCTCGTCTGTCAGTTGCGGCCCGCCGAGAGTCAGGCGTTCCATATTGACCAGGTTGTGCAGATACGCCAAGCCACGATTGGTCAAGGCGAGGGGTTCATCGACAGGTTGCGCGATCTGGAACTCCCGCAGCCGGGTCAGACCCGCCAGGCAGGCAAGATCCTCATCCCGCAGGACGGCGGTCGATCGATGCTCCATCCCAATGGTTAGCGACTCCAAGCTCCTGAGGCCGGACAAATCGAGCACCGAATTATCCGGAACAATCTCCCTGACGTCCAGAGTCTTGAGATTCGTCAGACGGTTCAGAGCTTTGAGCCCGGAGAAGGTGACGCGTGCGTAACTGAGGTGCAGATCCTCCAGCAAGGGCATGGCGCCAATCGTCGCCAGCCCCGCATCCGTGATCTGTCGGCAGCCGTCCAGGCGAAGGGCCTTCAGGCGATTGAGCTTGGCCAGGTGCCGGACCCCCTCGTCTGTGATGCCGATACCGCCCAGGTAGAGCTTCTCCAGGGCGGGGAGGGCCGCCAAGGTTTTGAGACCCTCGTCGGTATAGAAGTCCTTGTCCTGCTTGGGATTGGCGTAGATAGGCGGGATCACGCTTAGCGACCGAAGCCTGGTCAGGGCGGCCAGGTCGCCGAGACCCGCATCGGTAATCCGGTTGCCGGGTAGTCCCAGCGTCTCCAGCGTCGGGATCTCCTTGAGGTGGGCCAAGCCCGCATCCGTCACCTGCGCATGGCTGATCTCCAGCTTGCGCAGATGGGGCAATTGCTTCAGATGCGCCAAGCCGTTGTCGCTGATCTTCGCGACGCGATACAGGTCCAACTCCTGCAGCCCGGCGATCTGAGCCACGTGGACCATTCCGGCATCGGTCACCCGCTCGAGCTCGCGCAAATAAAGCGATTCCAGGCGCGGAAGGCTCTGCAAGTGCCGCAAGCTGGCGTCGGTGAAGCCCTTGCCCCAGAGCGCGAGATGGCGGAGCCGTGGCAGTTGCGCCACGTGGACCAGCCCCTCATCCGTCATGTGGCCGCCGCCGACACACAAGGCGGTGAGCGTGGAGAGCTTACTGATGTGCTTGAGCCCCGCATTGGTGACGCGATTGTCCGGGACATGCAGACTTTGCAGCGACGACAGGGTCGCGACACAGGCCAGACCGGCGTCATCGGTCAGGACCGGGACGATGAGTTGGCGCAGGGTCCTCAAACCGGCCAGATGCTTCAAGGCGACTCCGGTGATATTCGTCTGGCCCAAATCCAAAGCGCGTAAGCCCGTCAGGTGAGCAAGGTGTTGCAGGCAGGGATCGCCCGGCTTGGCCCCGCCGAAGAAGGAACCGCGCAGACACAAGCGCTGCAGGTCGTTCGGCCCCAGCCGGCGCAGGGGCGACAGATCCCGCCAGGCCTCCGGATGGTCGATCGTCAGCGACACCTCGCGACCGGCCGGCACAGTAATCTCGCCCTGAGCCCGGCCGAGGTACTCCCACGGCTCATCTGGGAGCCAAGTGGGGGCCGCCTCGGTCGTCTCCGGCTGCGCCGGGCGGATCAGCAGCACCCCGAGCGACCGATCTGGCGGGAAATGCAGGACGCGCGGCCCCAGCGACGCATGGGCTGTCCCGCTTGCCGCCGCCACGGCGCCTGGCAAGTCGGCTGCCTCCGTGGGCTTGTCCAGCGCCACGGCTGGGGTCGAGGAACCGTTGAGAGTTCCGCCGGATAAGACAAGATACGCCACGACCACAACGAGATACGCACACATTTGCCATTCCTTTTCTGTGCTGACGCTGCTGCCACCATGTTCTGGCGGCCAAGAGCATGACGGATGAATCATGGTCGCCCAGAAACGTTGGGGTCGTTCGGGTCATTGGGCAGGCCCGGGGGCCGCGCCCGGGCCCTCGCGACGAGAATTCCGGCTTCGGGCGGCTGCTTCTCCTTCTCAGCGACGTCCTTAGGCGGCTCGATGACCACGACCGTGCCGCCCATCACGGCATCCGGCGGTGTTTGTGGCTCAGCTTTCTTACCGACCGCCTTGGCGACCTTCGGCTGCGAGTCCGAGTCCTGCGGGGGCACCACTTCGCGACCGGAGCCGGTGGTTTCGCCTGCGGCGACTTTCACCATCGCATCCCAGTCCTGCGCACCAGCGGACGGCTCCGCAACCGGCGCTGGCGGACTCTCAAGAGCCGGAGACGGGCGTGCAACTCGGCGGGGGACACGCGACATCGTGGACCTTGTAGGTGCTGCCGGGGCTCGCCCGGACGAGGATCTCACCGTCTGTTGGTAGGTGATCACCGCGCCGGCGCCAATGATGGCGACAGCCGCGGCGGCCACGGCGTGGCTCTTGACGGCCGCCACAACGCCGCCCGCGGCCGTTGCGAGGCTGCTCGCGGTTCCCGCCGCTTCGCCGACGGCGGCCAGTTTCCCCAATTCCGCGAGCAACGACAGCGGCGCCGCCTGGACTGCATTGTCACCCAGCAGCGTGCTCAACGCACCAGCAGCAACGATGATGATGCCGCGTTTTTGCAGCATCGTGCGGAGTTGTTCAACACCGCACGCGATCCGGCGGGAAACCGTCGCCTGCGAGGTGCCCTGCGCCGCCGCGATCTTCCGGGTGCTGTGACCCTGGAGAAAGTGCAGGATCAGGACCTCCTGCAATTCTGGGTCCAGATCACGAAGTGCCACGTCCACATGCGGCGAGACATCCTTCCATTCGGTCAGTTCCACAGGCTCAGGCTGCCGCTCCGTGGTGACGTATTGCCGCTCGCGGCGTCGGCGTGCGTCCTCCTGGCGTCTTTGATTGATGGCCTTGTGCGTGGCCACCCGGTACAGCCAGCCGGGCAGGGAGCCCGTCACGCTGCCGGCGTCCTTGGCCAACTGCAGGAAGGTTTCCTGGGCGATGTCCGACGCCCGGTCGACATCCGTCAGGATTCGCAACGCCGCTCCATACACCAAGCCGGCGTGCCGGCGGATGATCTCGGCAAACGCCTCGGCATCTCCGCTGCCCGTGAACCGTTTCAAGAGGACTGTTTCGGTTTCCGCCATAACCTTGCCCGCTGCCGAGCCTGACCGTCGAAAGGTTGCGCGGCTCGTGTCGCCGGGCGGTTGCGTCAGGCACACTATATGCCGCTGGACGCTCGACGCAACCGATACGAGCGGCGCAACCGCATCCCTTTACCGATCAGCCGGTGTCCCTATTATGGCAAAACCGGAGCCGAAGTGATTCAAGAAAAAGTGAAAAACGGAGGGCCAGGTATCCCGAGGGGCGTTGCTAAGCCTGTTCCGCGTACGACTGCTGCGCTTCCAGATAGGTCGCCAGGGTGGCCGAGACCATGGCGCTGACGGAGTAGTGGGTCCGGATGTGCTCTTGGGCCGTCGTGGCCAGGCGCCGCGCGAAGTCATGCTCGTCGAGCAGTTGCTTGAGGGCCTGCCGGATGCTCGGCTCGCTGTCGGGCTCGAAGACCACGGCAGTCTCATTGGGGATAATCAGATCGTCCACGCCGCCCCAGCAGGCCGCCACGGCCGTCCCGACCGCCATCGCCTCCAGGAGAAACACGCTGAACGACTGCAGAGGCTGTGGCTGGACGAAGATGTCGCCCGCCACCACGACGGACCGCCAGGGGTCCAGCACCGGCACAATCGTCACGATATCCGAAAGATCCAGCTCGACCAGGAGTTGGCGAAGGCGGTGCTCCGCCGGTCCCGCGCCCATGATGGCCACCATGAACTCCCGGCCGTCCATCCGGAGGGATTTGATCGCGCGGAAGAAGTTCTCAAAGTCCCCGACACGCTGAAGGGGATGAGCCACCACAATGCTCGGCAGCCGCGCGGGGTCGGTAAAGCAGATCGTGTCGGTCTCCACGAACGCCCCAATATTGACTCGGGTGATTCGGTCCGCGAAGCGCGGTTGCGCTTTGGCGACACTGGCGCGGATCGTCTCCGCCGGAACCATGAGCTTGGCGCAGAGATCGGCCGAGATCGGCAGCTTGTGCAGACGCCGGGCCGGGGCGTTGATCATCAGCAGATAGGGCAGGTCCAGCACACGGGAAAGCCGCCGCGCCAGGCCCGCCCGGCTCTCACACAGGCAATGCAGGACCGTCGGCCGGAACTTCTCCAGTTGACCGGCCAGCCGCTCGAGGCCCACATGCTCCATCAGGGGCAAAGCGAGGTGCGGATGCGTGAACACGGCCGCCGGCGCCGGGGTCACCGCGTCGATGTTCTGTCCGGGGGGGCAGATCAGGGCCGTGGGGATGGACTCATCCGCCAGAGCGACCACGAGATGGCGGATGAAGGTCGTGTGCTCGGTGATGTTGCGCCGCGAGAGAAGCAGGGCCGGACGCAGCGACTTGCGGAGGGTCGCCGTGTCCAACTCATTCTCTGCCGCAACGAGATCGTACCGTACCATGCGTTCCCTTGCTTGGGCCTCAGATCAGGAAGGTCTGCGTGATCTGCTTGGTCAGCTCGGCGAGCAACGCCTGCATCTTGGGATCGGCTTGCTTTTCCTCGCCAATCTTGCTGCAGGCGTGCATGACCGTCGTATGATCGCGCCCGCCGAGATGACCGCCGATCTCTTCCAGGCTGTGTTTCGTCAGGGCGCGGGCCAGGTACATGCAGATCTGCCGGGGAACGGTAATGCTCTGGCTGCGCCGCTTGCTTTGCAGATCGGTCAGGCGCACGTCGAAGTGCTTGGCAACAACGTCGACGATGTCCATGATGCCGATCCGGCGGGTCGCCAGCCGGATCTGTCCCTCCAGCGCCCGCTGGGCCAGCTCGAGCGTGACCGGCTCGTGCGTGGTGGTGGCCAAGGCGTAGATGGTCGTCAAGGCCCCTTCCAGTTCCCGGATATTGGCCTGCACCTGCCGGGCGATATACTCGGCAATCTCGTCCCCGATGGCCAGGCCGCGCAGGTGCGCTTTCTTTTGCACAATGGCGATGCGAGTCTCGTAGCTCGGGGGATCGATCCGCGCGACCAGGCCCCAGTTGAACCGGCTGACCAGCCGATCCTCCAGCGCCGGGATTTCGGCCGGCGGGCTGTCGGCACTGAGGATGATCTGGCGGCCATTGTTGTAGATCGCATTGAAGGTGTGGAAGAACTCCTCCTGGCTCTGCTCCCGCTCCCGCAGGAATTGCACATCGTCGATGACGAGGGCATCGACCGTGCGGAACTGGCTGTGAAAACCGCCGATATTCCCCTGTTCGATCGCCCGAATGAACCGATTGACGAACTCCTCGCAACTGAGCAGTTGGATCGAGGCTCCGCCGGACTGCCGGCGGATCTCATGGCAAACCGCGTGGAGGAGATGCGTCTTACCCAGCCCGGCATGGCCATAGAGGAAAAGCGGATTGTAGGTCGTGCCCAGGGCCTGGCTGACGGCAACGCAACTGGCGTGCGCCAGCCGATTGCTCGGCCCGACCACGAAGTGGTCGAACGTGTAGTCGGGATGCAACGGCGGACCGGGTGGCAACATCTCGGCGGCCTTCCGGGCGTCGCCATTGCTGATAAGGAAGTCCACCGACACCAAGTGCCCCGTGATCTGCTGGGCTGCCCGCGTGAAACTGGCTTTGCAGTTCTGCTCCAGGAAACGGACGCTCGCCTCATCGGGGCACCCGATCCCCAGGGAGCCGCCGTCGAAGCGAACGACCGTCAAATCGTCGAACCATTTGCGGGCATTGGTCGAATCCGATGCCCGCGCCCGTTCCACGATATCGGCAAAGATGCTCTCCACTTCCCGAGCGGACAAAGCAATCCTCCTATACACTACTTGAGAGGGCTCCCGACGCCGATTTTCGCGTTCAGGTGCCCGAGCCCAGCCCACGCCGATGAGTAACAACCGAAGGAGCTTATGTACCAGAAGACCCGCCCTTTGTCAAATCCTTGCATTTTCCCGAAACCCCTGTACCATCAGCACCAAACGGCCCCCTACCGATCATCACAGGCGGCCGTCGTTGAGCCAATACCGGATCTAAGTACAGGCAGGGCTATGGGAATATTCTCGAAGACCGCAGAATTCTTGAAAGATCGACTGAGCAAGACGCGGGACAAGATCAGCAGCTCGCTGAACACAGTCCTGAGCATCGGCCGCAAGATCGACGATGAGCTGCTCGACGAGTTGGAGGAAACGCTGATCAGCGACGATCTGGGCGTCGAAACTACGGAGAGGCTGATCGCGGAGCTGCGCGAGGCGTACCGCAGCCGCAAGATCTCCAAATCCGAGGACATCATCCCGTTCCTTAAGGAGCACATGAAGAGCTACTGGCCGCCCGAGGACCGGCAACCGCGCACGGCCGCCAGCGGGCCGACGGTAATCCTCGTGGCCGGCGTCAACGGGACCGGCAAGACCACCAGCATCGCCAAGCTCGGCTACATCTTCCACCGCAACGGCAAGAAGGTCATCCTGGCAGCGTGCGACACGTTCCGCGCTGCGGCCGTCGAGCAGTTGACTATCTGGGCGGAGCGGATCG
>CAYHAJ010000307.1:0-25540 GCA_964354535.1 uncultured Pirellulales bacterium | reverse complement strand
TCTCTCTCTCTCTCTCTCTCTCTCTCTCTCTCTCGGCCATTTCTCGCGGGGACCGTAGGCCGCGAGCGCCGCCGGCGACCTTGGTCGTCAACGGATTTGATGCGAGCCCTCTTGCTGGGCGTCGCACTTTACCCATGGTCTACCGAGAATTCTGGAGGAGGCAAACATGAAAGTGAAGGGCTTGAACCTCACGCTCGCTTCTCTCGTGGTACTGTTCACACTCGAAGGTGCAGAGGCAGACTGGAGTACTCTCGACTTTCCTGGGGCAGCCATGACGTTTGTGCATGGCATGGGCGGCAGCAAGATCGTCGGCTGGTATGAGTCGAGCGGAGAGCATGGTTTCCTTTATGATGGCGAAACGAAAACGTGGACGACCCTCGACGCCCCCGGAGCGAGCCATACGGGTCCTTACGACGTCGATGGCGGCATTGTCGTGGGTGAGTACTACTCCAGTTACGGAGCGTACAACGGTTTCCTTTATGATGGGACAAGGTGGACGACCCTCAACTTTCCAGGGGCGGTCTATACCATTGCGACTGGCATTGATGGCGGCAGTGTCGTCGGCTACTATAGAGACTCGTCGGGCGCGCCTCGCGACCATGGGTTCCTCTACGACACGCCGACGCAGATGTGGACGACCCTTGATGCCCCGGGAGCGAGCAAGACGATTGCACAGAGCATCGACGTCCATGGCGGAACCGGTGGTGTCATTGTTGGCTACGGGACGGGGACAGACTACGGCTGGCTCTATGACATCCAAAAGAAGGAATTCACCGCACTCTATGGTCCAGGAGGCGCCTCGGCATATCCATTCGACATCGACCGTGGCAATATCGTTGGTTGGTATGATGACGCCGAGCCCCATGGCTTTCTATCTCACGGGAACAAATGGACCACACTCGATCTTCCGGGAGCGGTGGGCACGAATCCATTCGACATTGAGGGCAGCACTGTTGTCGGCTATTACGTCGACTCTGGGGGCGCGGGCCACGGTTTCGTCTATCAGGTCCCCGTGCCGGGGGCCGTAGCTCTCGCGGGACTTGGCCTGGGGTACAGCACGGCTTTGCTACGCAGACGCCGCGCCCTATAAACGGTCTTCAGGGAACCAGGAGCGAACGCTACTCGCATCGGAGGGTCTGGAATGGCAGGCACACGTGAGGCGGGGACCGCAATAAAAAGATCGCGCGTATCTCCTATGTCGTCTCTCTCTCTCTCTCTCTCTCTCTCTTACGCGTGACCATTTCTCGTGGGGCACGTAGGTCTCGAGCCCCGCCGACGGCCCACTCCTCGTCGATTGGCCCCCGCCTGCGAAGGGTGGTGCGGGGCTGACTTCACCCGGGCTTCTGTTCGTCTGGCAGTCAATAACATCAATAACAGAGGAGGATCAGGGAATGAGAAGGACAACGGTGACAATCTGGGCAGCGACAGTGGTTCTGCTCACAACCACTGTTGGTCTTGGCGATCTAACGGATGGCTTGGTGGCTTACTACCCGTTCAACGGCAATGCAAATGACGCGGCTGGTGGATACGACCTCACGATTGATGGTGCTACCGCGGCCGCAGACCGTTTCGGGAAACCGGGCAGAGCATATAGTCTCGATGGGATAGATGACTCCATTTATGGGCCTTCCTATGACGCAGTAGTCCCCTCGGCCCAAGGCAGTTTTGCTGTGTCGTTTTGGTTCGCGCCTGCGACCACGTGGACCCCAACGAATAACCCGAATAGTTCGTTGGTGGGTAACCATCGTGGTTTCTGGCCCGACGGCCTGTATGACTGGGGAGTCTTCATTCATGGTCCTACGGCTGCTTACTATCAGGGGAAGCTGAGCTTCTGGTGGATTGAAGCCCTCCCCGAGCCAGACGACGGGACCTGGTTGGAGCTCGCGACGACAACCAGCGTTTGGAATGCCGGGACATGGTATCACGTGCTGGTCAACTACTCCGCTCTGACCGAGAATCTGTCCATGTGGATCAACGGCACTCGTGAGAACCAAATGACCGTAACGGACGACATTGGCAGGAACTTGGCGAGCAATATCCTGACAGTAGGGAGGTACGAATCCCGGTACACAGATATGGCTATTGATGAATTACGGCTGTATAATCGTGGCCTTTCTGCCGGCGAGATCAAAGAGCTTTCCGTTGTTCCTGCGCCGGCGGCGGTGGTACTTGGCGGACTTGGCCTGGGGTATAGTATGGCTTTGCTCCGCAGACGTCGCGCCTTGTAGACGAAGACACCCACGGCGAGTTGGTAGAGTGATCTCGGATGGGTTGCAGGGACCCTGTCCACAGCTCTTTCCTCTGGGTTGCGGCAGTCTTGGCGATAGCATAGGAGTGAATTGCCATCCTGCCGATTGGCAACGGAACAGGTCAAGGAGGGCAGCGATGCGGATTGGGATCATCTCGGACACGCACGACCATTATCGCCACGTCATGCAGTCTGCATGATGCACACGGACCACCTGGCCGAAGATGCGATCAAGAGCCAGACATACGATCTGGTCATCTACGGCCACACGCATCGCCAGGATATCCGCCGGGAGGGCAGGACGCTCATCGTCAACCCGGGCGAAGCCACGGACTGGATCACCGGCTCCGCCCGGGTGGCGATTGTTGATCTCGACGATATGAGCTATACGACCGAGACTCTGGATTGAGGGCATGAATTGCAGGGTGAATTCGGGTCCCCAAACGCATTCTTTCGCGTTTGGGAGCCCTTCTCAACCCGCGCGCTCTGCCGGTTGATGCGTGAGAGACGCGTGGGGTAAGACCCGAATGGCACTTCCATAAGCCCTATGTCGTGTTGAGGAGGCGTGCTTTGACGACGGCTCGCGGCTCGTTCAGATAAACCTGTTTCTTGGGTCGCCTTTTCACCGCCCGCGGCTCGACACGATCCGGGCGGTCGTTGACGCGGTGGGTGGCCACGGCCCGCAGGACTGCCACATACAGCTCGTTTCTACGCGCCGGACACGCCCAGCCGGCGGCGGCGAAGGCGACCAGGGTTTGCAGCGTCCCTGTGAAGCTGAGGTCGCGCGGCGAGAGGCCGACCGGGGCCGCCGCGTGGGCCATGAGCTTGCGGATCAGGTTATAGGCGAGCAGGTGCATCCAGATCTCTTTGCGGACCATCGCGGGGCTCTTGCAGCGCAGCACATCCATCTGCATCACGGCCTTGATCGAACGCAGGTCCAGCTCCGCGTGCCAGCGGCAACGAAACGCCGTCGCCAACTCCTCCTGAGGATAGACCTGCGGATCCCGCAGCGTGGTCACCAAGAGCAAATGACGGCAGCGAAAGCCCTTTTGCGACACCTCGACCTTCGTCTCGCGGACGCTCAGGGTCTGGGGCAGGCGCCGGTAGAGTTTCGGGCTCATCCACGAGGGCCGTGCCGGTTTGGGCCAGGTGACGACATGATCGTAACGGCCCAGCCGTTGCCCCTGGCGGAAATCCACCCGCCGCGTACCGGCCCAACGACCGAGCAAGTCCACGCCCCGTTCCCGCAACAAGGCGATGGTCCAGTAGTTGGAGAAAATAGCATCGGTCAGCAGGATGTCCCCGGCCTCCAGGCGGTCCAACAACTGCCGCAACAGGGCCGTCTCCCCCGTCTGCTTGCCGCGGTACGGCCCCATGGCTACATCCAGCACAGCGCCGGACGAAAGACTGATCAGGCCTACCAGCCGCATAATCGGAAACCCCAGGCCCGGCTTCTGCCCCCGCTGCTGCGGGTAGGCCTTCTGATTCTCCGGCGTGTCCGGCATGCTCACGGTGGTGCCATCGGCGATCTTGAGGGGCCGGCCACCCAGCAGACCGGAGGCCGGGACGTCCCGCTGCAATTCCGCGCCGCTCTGGCGGGCCAGATCGGCCAGGAGCTTCTCCGGCAGGCGCTCGCGGGCCTTGCAATAGGGGTCGGTCTTGGCACTGACCGGCTCCTTGCCGCCGACACACAAGAAGGCCAGGAGCCGGGCCACGGCCGCCCGACAGGATTGGTCCGAGGCAAGTACCTGATACAGGAACGTCCAGATCGTGACCAGCGGCGTGTACTGGCGTTCCCGGAAACGGACTTGATGCCGCTCCAAGGCGGCCTCGACCTGTTCCTGGGGCAACAGTTTCCCGAAGCACAGGTCTTGATCTTCCACCCCTTGCTGATACCGCCGAACGCGGCGGACTTGGCTAACGAGCCGTCCTTGGGTATACTGGTCCATGATAGACCTCCTTGCAAAGAGATTGCCAACAACAATCTTCTCGGCTTGGAGGTCTATTCTTCTGTACTCTTATCGGTCCTTAACGTGCAGCTTATGGAAGTGCCATTCGGGTAAGACCCCACCCTACAGCTTTGACTTCGGCGGCTCTCTCAGGAGAGCAGCTTCTTCAGATTGTTCAGCGAGATTTCCGCGCCTTGCAGCGGCGGGACGGCGTCTTTCTCTTCCTCGATGATGTACCACCGCGTCTTGCCGGTGGCTCGAACGAGTTGGAAGACCTCGGCCCACTTGACGTCGCCTTCGCCGATCATGGCCTTCTTGTTCGTGGCGGAATGCTCCTTGAGGTGAAGGGTTATGGCCCGGCCGGGATAGAGCCTCAAGTACTTGACCGGGTCGCCGCCGCCGTCCATGCAATTGCCGAGGTCGAGCTGCAGGATGACATTCTTGCTGGTGTTGCTGGCGATGAGGTCCCAGCCGGTGGTGCCGTCGAGTGGGGCGAAGTCGTGCTGGTGCGCGTGGTAGCCAACCCACATGCCGTGCGGCTTGACCTTCTCCGCCAGCACGTTGAAACGCTTGGCATATCCGAGCCAGGTGTCCTTGGGATTGGCCTCGCTCGGCTGGAGCCAGGGGCAGATCAGGTACTTGTTGCCCAGGATCTTGTTGAATTCGATGGTCTCGGCCAGTTTGTCGTCGGCGAGGGTCTCCCACGCCGTGTGCGTGCCACAGCAGACCAGCTTGTTGCGGTCGAGCATCTTGCGAATGTCCTTGGCGGCGTGGCCATAGTAGCCCGCGAACTCGACGCCCTGGTAGCCCATCTTCGCGACCTGCGCCAGCACGC
This sequence comes from uncultured Pirellulales bacterium, assembly GCA_964354535.1. GTDB lineage: Bacteria > Planctomycetota > Phycisphaerae > Sedimentisphaerales > Anaerobacaceae > PLanc-01. The sequence goes on along the minus strand of CAYHAJ010000307.1, from coordinate 20,508 downwards.
CGGGCAGGTCTTTCTCCGCCTCTTTGCGGACGGAGTAAAGCTGCAAGCCCACCGGAATCTTGTCTCCCTTTGCCATACGCGTGGTTTCCCCTTCCTTCATGCAGCCGGTGCCGAGGACCGTCACCGCGGCCGCGGACGCCGTCGTCGCCAGGAAACCCCGGCGGGATAGATTGGAATTGCTTGATTGCACGTTCATGCTCCTTCACCTCATGGCATTTCCTATGGACCCGGCTTCGGCGGCGGATCCTGCGCCTCAATTTCCAACCACAGAGGCCCTGATAGTAACCCCCTCCCGCGCTCGCGTCAAACGCAAACGAGCGAGGCCCGTTGCACCGGTGACTACGCCTTATGCTGTGTCTCTCTGTATGACACGCCAGGATGTAGGGTGGGGCTCGCCCCACCGAATTCATTTGTTCTTGCGTTGATCGAGACGTTCGCCGGCGGGCCGGAGGACGGGGATGTTGAGTCCCCCGCTGGCTTCGAGTTCATCGAAGAGTTGCTTCTTCATGGCCTCGATCTGTTCTTGATACGAGGGCACCTTGATCAAATTGTGCCGCTCGTGCGGGTCGGTCTGGAGGTCGTAGAATCCGTCATAGTCCCACACGCCGTGATAGAAGATGTACTTGTAGCGGTCCGTGCGGATGGCGAACAGTGTCGGCGTCGCGGGGAAATTCCACTCCCAGAGGTACTCGTACAGGATGTGATCGCGCCAAGGGGTCGATTCGCCGCGCAGCAGCGGCAGGAAGGACCGGCCGTCCATCTTCGCCGCTTCCGGGACGCGGACGCCCGCCGCATCTAAGAATGTCGGCGCGATGTCGATGTTCTGCACCATTTGTGTCACTTTGGTGCCCGGTGCGATCAGTCCCGGCGCATACGCGAGCAGGGGGATGCGGATCGACTCCTCAAAGGCGTCGCGCTTGTCGTAGAAGCCGTGCTCACCGAGGGCGAAGCCATTGTCGCCCATGTAGATCACGAGCGTAGATCGGCTCAGGCCTGACTCATCGAGATAGCTCAGCACACGTCCGAGGTTTTCGTCCAAGCCGTGCAGGGTCTCGCAGTATTGGCGATAGAGGTCGTCGAAGGAGGGGACCGGATCATTGTCGTACGGGCCGGTCTCCATGTGATCCACGCCATGGATACTGTAACGCCGCTCACGGACCCAGTGCGGCTGGGTCTGGTAGTTGTCCTCCGTATTGGCCATCGTTTCCGGCCGCTTGATTGGGCCCTTGGCGTACCGGCCCGCGTGACGCGGGGCCGGCTGGAACGGGTAATGGACGGCCTTGTGCGAAAGGTACAGAAAAAAGGGCCGCCGCTTGTCCCGGCCGCCCTTGAGCCACTGCAGAGCCTGATCGGTCAGAACGTCCGTCGTGTATCCCTGGAAGCTCTGCCGCTTGCCGTTGATGTTGAGGACCGGGTCGAGATACTCACCTTGCCCTTTGAAGCTGGCCCAGTGATCGAAGCCGGGCCTCGGGTCGTCCTGCTCGTGCCCCATGTGCCATTTGCCGATGAAAGCCGTCTGGTAGCCGGCCCGTTGCAGGTACTGTGGAAAGAACATTGTTCCCGGCGGTTCGGATCGCTGGTTGTCCACGATGTGGTGGTGGTGCATGTATTGGCCGGTGAGGATCGAAGCTCGGCTCGGCGAGCACAGCGACGTGCTGACAAACGCATTGGCTACATGCGCGCCTTGTCGTGCCATGCGGTCCAGGTTGGGCGTCTCCAGGAACGCCGGCGCCTGCGGCATGAACCCCAGGAAGTCATACCGGTGATCGTCACTGAGCACCAGGACAATATTCCGCCGCGCGATCCGATTGTCCTGTGCCTGGGCGGGGCGCGTGGTCGCACTCAAGAAACTGACGGCCGCCGCGCCGCGACAAGCCAGCTTAAGGAAATCACGCCGGCTTGAGCCGGTCCGCTCGGGTGTGCCGTCATTTGTCATGGTCGTGTCGTCCTGCTGACGTGACTCTACCTATCTCCGGAATTGGGATGCGGCCACCGGCACGCCAGCCGGTGGGCGCCTGCGGCAAGATGGTATTCTCCGGGTGGAGCAGAGTCAACCGGGAGGGTGCAGTCCGAGACTTGCTCCTCGCCGACCGGAGCTGCCTGGAAGAGAAGATGGCGAAACAATCACCGCCTCACCGATGTATAACATAGTGGAACGCTCGTGAAAGGGGTGATCATGGGTATGAAAAGCTGTATGGATACGGCGAAAAAAGGGGTAACAGCCGGGACCGTAGGGGTGGCCTTGCTGGCCCTTTGGGTCAGCTTGAGCCCGGCAGGGAGAGGGAGTACATCATCGCAGTCCGCCGAAGAAAGATTGCTGATCGATAGTTTCTCAAACGCTCGGGAGAAAGGCGTGCCGGCAGCGAAATGGCAGTTTATCGCTGAAAGGGCCGCCGGTGGGGTTTCCGCGGGCAAGATGCAAATCCAGGAATATGAGGGGCGGACCTGCCTGCATCTGATGGGAACCCCAGCGACCGCACTACAGAGCACGAGTCGCTCTGTGGAAGCCCGGCGCGTGCTCTCTTCGAGACGCCGTCCGTTTGATGCCCACGCCTATGAGGGGATTCAGTTGACCACGAAAGGGAATGGCGGGGTTTATGCCATCCATCTGCGTACGGCGGATGCCCGCCAGGCGGTGCAGCACTATCGGAGCCAGTTCAAGGCGGATGACCGGTGGCAGCAGATCAGATTGCCCTTCCCGGGTTTCACACCAGTGGCCATGGTGCACCGCCTCGATCCGGCCCGACTCATGAGCGTGTCGATCGTCCTGAGTGCGAAAGAACCGAATACCGACCTCTACGTTGATGAGATCGCATTTTATCGAGAGCAGAACATGAACAGGAGTCTAACACCCGAAGAAGAACGGGTCATTGTGTATAAGGGTACGGAGCGGCCGTCTACCGGCAAGTACAACGCTCACTTCGAGAAGGGGGCCTACACCTGCAAGCGGTGCGGGACCGAGCTATTCGAGTCCTCCTCGAAGTTCCGCTCGAACTGTGGCTGGCCGAGCTTCGACGAGCAGATCCCCGGACGGGTCAAATGGCAGCCGGACCCGGATGGGATGCGGACGGAGATCATCTGCAACAACTGCGGCGCCCATCTCGGTCACATCTTCCTCGGGGAGCGCTATACCGAGAAGAACACGCGGTACTGTGTGAATTCCATCTCGATGGACTTCATCCCCGCCGAACAGCGGGCTCAGACGACGGAGGATGCCGTAGGGGCGGGCCCCCGTGCCCGCCCAGAGGAATCAGGGCAACCACGGAGTCGGGACCCCAAACGCGAAGAGATTGCGTTTGGGAACCCGGTGGCCCCTGCCAATCCGCAATCCGCAATCATGTCACCCCCGGCTCCGACCGGGGGCCGCAATCCGCAATCATCCGAGCGGGTGATCTTCGCCTCCGGCTGTTTCTGGGGCACGGAATACTACCTGCAAAAGGCTCCGGGCGTGATCTCCACCACCGTTGGTTTCACCGGCGGCCGCGTCGAGAACCCGACGTATAAACAGGTCTCCACCGGTCGAACCGGCCATGTCGAAGCGGTCGAGGTCATCTATGATCCCTCGAAGATCAGTTATGAGCAACTGGCCAGGCTCTTCTTCGAGACCCACGACTTCACCCAGTTGAACCGTCAGGGCCCGGACGTCGGCACGCAATACCGCTCTGCGATTTTCTACCTGAATGATGAGCAGAAGCAGATCGCCGAGCGATTGGTGCGGCAGTTGCGGCAGATGGGTTACGCCGTGAAGACCGAGATCACGCGGGCCGACCGGTTCTGGGTGGCCGAGGACTATCATCAGGACTACTACCAGCACAACGGCCAGACACCGTACTGCCATGTCTACCGCCCGATCTTCAAGCCGCAGCCAGGTGAGGTGGCCGTTCGTTGAGATTGGCCCGGAAGGACCGAAGGGAAGGATCGTGGTTCAACGTACTCACCGATATGCGGTGGTAGTCCTCAGCCTGATCCTCGGCGGCTCCTCCACGGGGGGGCACCGTGCTGACGTCGCGCCGATCCTTCCTGCGGAAGCGATGATCTCCATTCCGCATCCGATCACCATGCTACTACACAGTGAGTCTGCCCGTATGGAGCTGGGCCTGAGCGCCGAGCAGGCAAAGGCCATCAGGCCGGCGGCGGATCACGCGAGTCTCTCCTTGTGGCGGCTGCGGGACCTGCCGTACCGCGTGCGGGACTCGGCGGCCCGCCCGCCTCTGGAAGCATTACGAACGACGCTGGCAGCCACCCTCACGCAACGACAGATTCACCGTCTCGATCAGCTCGTGGTGCGAGCGATGGGTGTGCAGGCCGTGTTCGAACCACGAGTGGTAACGGCTTTGGGCTTGTCCGGTGACCAGCAGCGCAAGGTGCTGGCACTTCTGAACATCCCAGCGCAAAACTCTCCAAACGCCGCCGGATGGCGCGCCCGGAGGGAGCGCGACGCTCTCGCGCTTCTGACGGACCGGCAGCGTCGCACGCTCACAGATCTCATGGGACCGCCGTTCGACGTCTCTGCCGTGCCGCTCGTTGCCTGCAAGGTGCCCGAACTCGAGGGTGTGACGGAGTGGATCAACTCCCCGCCGTTGACGCTTGGACAATTGCGAGGCAGAGTCGTCGTCGTTCATTTCTACACGTTTGGCTGTATCAACTGCATACGCAACCTGCCGCACTACAATGATTGGCGGGAACGGTTCGACCGGGATAAGCTCGTGATCATCGGTATCCACCGGCCGGAGACGCCGCAGGAGTACGACGTGGCGCACGTCCGGCGCAGGGCGGCCGAGGCGGATCTGAAGTACCCGAGCGCCGTGGACAACGAAAGCCGCAACTGGAATGCCTGGGCCAACCGCATTTGGCCAAGCGTCTACCTGATCGACAAACGCGGTTTCGTGCGCTACTGGTGGTACGGCGAACTCAACTGGCAGGGCGCAACAGGAGACCAGTGGATGCGCAGCCGGATCGCCGAGTTGCTGGCCGCTCGGAATTGAGCATCGGCGCACGATTCACTGCCTTTAGGATTACCACCAGCACAACGACCAGACACCATGCTGCCATGTCTGTCGCCCGATCCTCTGATCCCGCAAGCCGATGGGGGCCGCGACGGGGCGACGGCGATATCCTCGGCCACGAGCTGATGCTGCATGCGAGCCGGTTCACGATCGTGGACAAGGGCCTGATTCCCGTCGGCATCACGGCCAGTGTCGTGGACACGCCTTTGGATTTCCTCGCGCCCAAGAACATCGGTGCGCGGATCCGCCAACTCGGCCACGGCTACGACCACAATTTCGCTCTCGCCGGGCCGCTCAATGTCGTCAAGCCCTGCGCGACGGTCCACGAGCCCACCAGCGGCCGAATCATGGAGATTGCGACCACCGAGCCGGGGGTCCAGCTCTACACCGGCAACTACCTCGACGGCTCCGTCCTCGGCAAGGGCGGCAAACCCTACGGCCAACACGCCGGCTTCTGCTTGGAGACCCAGCACTATCCGGATTCGCCCAACAAGCCGAATTTCCCTTCGACCGTCCTGGAGCCCGGCAAGAAATTCACCAGCCTGACCGTCCACAAGTTCTCCGCGAAGTAGGCGGGGTCCGATTGCGGATTGCGGATTACCTACGGGGGATTTTGATCGAGGCGATGACCATGGAGAGCATCTCATCGGCTCGCTTCCTCAAGTTTGAAAGACGATTGCTTTTCATAATTCCAGTTTCGACGAGGAATTCCATCCGGTAAATGGACTCGTCACCTTCCTCCTCAACAATCCCCATCGTGGCAACGAAGGCCGCGGTGGACCGCGCTCGGCAGACCGCACGGTAACTCGCGCCAACCGAAGTCCCGATCCACAGCAATTGCCCACCGGCGATTCCCGCCGTTCGCGATCTTGGCGCAGTCCTGGGGGGTACCTGTCGAACATGCTCGGCACATGGAAAGGGCTGTGGGGGATGCCCACAGCCCTATGCGAATCCCTATATGTGCCCATGCGGCGGAGGCTCCACAGCCCCATGGGGGGCTAAGGTTTAGGCGGTGAGATTTGCCGCATCATACCCATCGTGTCCCAGGCCCACCACAGCTCCACAATCTTCCCGCCGGCGAACCGGTACATGGTGACTCCTGTGAAGGTGACCGGCTTACCCGTGGCGGCTGTGCCCATCAAGGGGCCAAGGTGCGTTGCTTTCAGGGTCCAGCGTGCACTGACCACGGCTCCCTCGGCGACCGTGTCATCCAGCGTTACCTTTAGATCGGGGTAGGCAACCAGGTAATCGGTGACTCCCTGCTTGAGGACCTTGAGATTGCTCCGGCCGTACATGTACTCAATGGGGGGATTGTGGCTGATCACTTCGGGAGCGAAGAGTTCGTCCATTACGCTGAGCTTCTGCTGATTCCAGACTTCATCAACAAAGCGTCTGACCATCACTTTGTTGGTCTCCGGATCGCCGGGCGCACCCTTCGTGTTCGACGGCGCGCTCCAGGCATAGTCCTCTGGTTTCGGACGAGCCGGACTTGCCGCCCCGATCTGCTGCATCAGACCCAGCATATCGGCAAAGGACCATGCCTCCGCCACCTTGCCATTTTCGAAACGGAAGATGATGTTGCCCGTCATCTTGATCGGCTTACCCGTGGGTGGAATCTGGCCCATTAGAGTCCCCAGATGTGTGCCGCGGTAGGATGTACGCAAGGCGACCTTGTTTCCTTCGGCTATGACCTCGTCGACCGTAATCTGCAGGTCCGGGAACGGGGCAAGATTTCCCGAGATCGTCTGCATTTCACCTTTGTAGCCGGTGAACTCTCCCGTCGGCGCGTGACCAGCCATGTCCGCCGTGATCAGTTCGTCCACGATGTCCAGGCGTCGCTGGTCCCACATTTCCTCAAAGAAGCGGCGGGCCACGATCTTGTTAGCCTCCGGGTCATTCTGTCGGTAACTGGCCAGCCAAAGAACCTCGCCCACAGACAGGGCACGGTTGTAGATCCGTACATCGTCCATGAAGCCGGTCATCTCTCGCTGGATGTTCGTGCCATTCTGGTTCCAGGCGCCAATCGCCGCATCGCCCAAAATGAGGTTGGTCAGTGGCGCGGTGAGCTTGCGGGAGTCTTCCAGTTGGCCGTTCAGGTACAGCGAAACCTCAGTGGCCGAGACGGTCAAAGCCATATGGCTCCATGTCTTGGGGGCAACCACCGTCTTACCCTGCAGGTCGCCGCCGGCCAAGCCATTGATGCCCACGTTGATCCTGGCGTTCCTGAGTTTGAAGTGCACCGCCCCGGCTCCCCATACATTCGTGTTCATGCCGCCCGAGAAATCCAACGGAGCTGGATCGACAGTCGGATGGACCCATAGGGAGTAGCTGGCCTGGCCGAAGACGGCTCCTGCTCCGCCGATCCGGGGCACAGACATGGCGTCGTCGGTCCCATCGAGGACCAAGACGCCTTTGGCGACGTGTGCATCGCCCACCAGTGTGCCGTGGTTGCCGTTGCCCGAGACGTCCTTGGCATCGGTCTCAAAGTCATAATGTGCCAGCAGCCCTTTCGTGCCCGGACTGACCGGCTGCGGCTCGGCCGGTGCGATCTGGGACAGGATGGTTAGGTTGTCATAGTAGCAGTGGATGGCTCTTTCGAGCCCCTGCCCATCGAATTGATACAGGATGGTGCCTCGGACGCCGGTGTGCGTCCCCGTGGCGGGGATGCCGAAATAAGGCCCGCTTTGGGTGCCTGCCCAGGTGCACTCGCACAGGACCCAGCCCTCGCCCAGATCGACAAACCGTGTGGGGTACACCTGCAGATCGGGAAACGCTTGGAAATACAGTTCCTGCACCGCGGCGTATTGACCACGGTTGATCGGAATCCCCAGGGGCGCGAAGAAGATATCATTCTCGGCATGCTGCATCCTTGTGTCTCCGGCCAGATCACGCTTGTTCCAGCGCGCCTGGGCCTCCTTGGCCGCCGCCACGGGTGACAGGCCTGTTGGTACCGGATCGGGTATGGGGAAAGACGGCACCAGAGGCGGCATCGGGGCCTGCGGCATGGCGCCGAGTTGCATCATCACGCTGGCCATATCGCCATAACTCGCCGCCCACTTCACCTTCGTTCCCGCGAATTCGTAGATATCGATGTGGGGCATCAGGATGGGTTTTCCGGTCGGGGGGATTCCCATCCACGAGCCCCGGTGTGTTCCGCTGGCGGTGTGTTCCACGACGACGATGTTGCCCGCCCCCCAGGCCCGGCCCGGCGTTGTGGCAAAGTCGGGAATGCCCGCAAACAGACTTTGAAAGAAGTTACGGATGGCCTCCTTTCCCTGCAAGGGGGCCGACAAAGGCCCGAACACATAGACGCAGTCATCGGCCCAATAGGGCATCTGGGCATCCAGGTCGTGTGCGTTCACGGCTTTGTCGGCGGCGTCTCGGATCGCGAGCAACTCTGCCACGGGAGGTGTGGTGATCTGGGCCACGACCGTCATGTTATCCCAGTAGAAGGACATCTTATCCAGGAGTCCATCCGCATCGAAGTGGTGGAGCACCACTTGCCGCACCGCCACTTTTCGGCCGGTCGGTGGTATCCCCAGGAAAGGGCCATCCTGGGGACCGCCGGCTGTCGTCTCGGTCATGACCCAGCCATCTCCCAGGTCTACCTCGCGGATGAGGTCGGCGTGACCGCCCGTGAAGATCTGGAAGTACATTTCGGTCGCCGCGACCCAACCATTGCGATCCAGCTCCATCCCGAGGGAACCGGCGAATACCTTGAAGTTCGGATGGAGCATCTTGGCATACCCGACCATATCATGGCTGTTCCATCGGGCGAAGGCCTCTTTGTTTGCCGCCACCGGAGCCAGCCGTGTAGGCTCGGCGTTCGGCAGGGTGAAGGACGGCACCAGCGGGGGTATTACGGGAGCGGGTAGTACGCCCAGTTGGATCATCACGGCGCCCATGTCGCCGTAGGTCGCCCCCCGCTTGATCTTGGTTCCCTCGAATTCGTAGAGATCGATGTGGGGCAACTGGACGGGTTTCCCGGTCGCCGGGATCCCCATCCACGTGCCCCGGTGGGTACCGCTGGCGACGCATTCCACGACGACGAGGTTGCCGGCCGCCCAGACATGGCGCGCCGTCGCGGTGAAGTCCGGAATGCCCACCAACAGACTGTCAAAGAAGCCGCGGGCGGCTGCCTTTCCCTTCAAGGGAGCCGACAGCGGCACGAAATCATAAACGCAGTCCTCGGTCCAATAGGACACCTGTGTGTCCACATCATGTGCATTCAGTGCTTTGTCGGCGGCGTCTCGGACAGCGAGCAAGTCCGCCGTGGTTTGCGCGATGGCGGCGCTGCCGACGACCATCAGGACGGCTGCTGCCAGCCAGAGAGTACTTGTCCTCGTAGCCATAAGTATACCTCCTTCGAAAGATGGATATAAAAGGACACGACGCGAAATCCAGCGTACGCGAGTCGTCACCAGTTTGGCGGATCGAATCCCAGTGTCATGGTCGGCCCTCCGATTCTGCATTCCAGGGACTACAGTCGTCCCAGGGCTGCCTGCTTCCTCATCAAGTCCACCAGCCTTGTGACCCCGAACTTGCACATGATGCTGCGGCGCTGCACCTCGATCGTTCGGTGGGAGCGGCAGAGGATGCCGCCGATTTCGCGGCTCGTTCTGCTGGCAAGGGTGTGGTGTAACACAGCGCTTTCGGCCCTGGTCAGAGCCGTTCCGCTGTCGGGTCCCCGGGAATCCGTCCGGCTGAGGATGGCGTGGAGAGCAGGAATGAGGCGAGTTACTTCAACAGGCTTCTCTACGCAGTCGGTGGCACCGGCTTGGATCGCCCAGACGGCCGCCCGGACATCGCCGCGTTCCACGAGGAGAACGGCGGGTATCTGTCGGACCATTTGCCGCGACCTTGTCACCAGCTCCAGGGCACCCGGTGTGTCGCCGCCGCAGTCGACGAGGACCAGATCGTACCGATGAGCACCAAGAGACTGCAGGCATTGATCCGGTGTGGCGAAGACCTCTGTGGCAAAGCGGCAATCCCAGAGAGCGTCCCTCAGCATGTCCCGCACCTGCTCACTTTGTGTCACACAGGCAATACATCCATCGCAAGTGCTATTCTTCACGGTCGTCTCCAGATGCAACTGGTGGAATGCTCGTGGTTGCCGTGTCACGGCCTCGCGACACGGTTGTAGATACGAACATCGTCGATCAGGCCGGACCAGAGCGTCCTCTACTTGGCGGCGTTTGGCTTCGGCGGGTTCTCCTTCTCGTAGTAGCTCATGAAGACCTTCAAATCCTCGATGTCCACCTTGCCGTCGCCCCAGGGCGTCGGCCCGATGTCATAACGGGTATTGTTGGAACCCCAGCTGTCGATCAGCATCACCAGATCCACGAGATCCACCTTGCCATCGCTGTTGAAGTCCACGACCGGGAGAATCGGCGCCTGCCATAGGTCGTAGTACCCGATGCCCCCAGACCGGCTCATGGCAGAGAAATAGAGGGTGGAGTTGTCCGGAGAAATCCTCGGCAGTCCCTCAATGCCGCTGCTGCTGATCGGGGGATCCAGATGGATAGGCGGCTCCCAGCTATCGTGTGAAGTCCTGCGCGTCGCCATCCAAATGTCCCACCATCCGCCCAATACAGGAGGGCGGCCACTGGCGAAGAACAGGATCCGCCCATCCCCTGAAACGCTCGGCCCGGATTCACCGCTCGAGGTATTGACAGTGGGCCCGACGTTGACCGGCGGACCCCACTCATCACGTATCGTGGCTCGCGTAGCAACATATAGGTCCAGACCGCCGTGGCCACCGGGACGGTCCGACGTGAAGTACAACGACAGTCCATCACTGGAAATGAAAGGATCACCATCCCGGTATGGACTATTGATCGGCGGACGGAGATTGACTGGCGTTCCCCACGGTCCGCCTTGCGTGTCTCGTGTCGTCATCCAAATATCTACATCGCCACATCCCCCCGGGCGCTGAGGAGCAGCGACGCCCCAGTGCCCATCGCAGAAGAATAGTGTCAACCCATCAGCAGAGATGCTGGGAGCCGTTTCACAGGCCGAACTGTTCACGACGGGACCGAGATTAGTGGCTGGGCCCCACTGGCTGTCCTTTGTGGCACGTGTGGCGACCCATATGTCACCCCTGCCCCCGTACCCGTTCTCGGAGGTGAAGTAGAGCGACAAGCCATCTGCCGATAGGCTCGGGCCTGCTTCACCGGCGGCAGTATTGATGTTGGGGCCCAGGTTCTTGGGAGACTCGATGACATAATCCGCCCGCACGATCCTGCCCACACCAAAGACGCCAACACCAAGTCCCATGCAGAAGATTAACCTACTTGTTCTATGCCATCGTCTCATCCCACACCTTCCTTTCTGCCCTAAGGGCTTGCGCGAAACCATCTGTTGTAAACGTCATCCTCATCATTAGGTGCCTCATGCGCAGACCTTGTCAGGGAGGCCAAACCGATACCGTTCAGCCGCCGAGCCTTCGGAGTTCCCTGCTCCTCCTGCGTCAGTCACCCAGTGCACTGGGTTTGGGGTACTCGACCCCGGCCATCATGTCACATGCTTCAATCCGCCTCCGTTTCCGGGTTCCTTCCTTCCGCGAGTTTCTTCACCTCTACCTCGCTGATCGCATTACTGTAGATGCGGACATCATCCATGCCGCCATCCCACGGGCCGGTCCCCGGTTCCTCTGTTCTGGGGGCAATGTGGATTCCTTCCGTGTTCCTCGCCAAGTGGCCCGGAGCCCATTTCGAGCTATCCAGCTTGCCGTCCACGTAAAGATACGCACGCAGACCGTCATATACGGCCGCGATGTGATGCCATGAGCCCCGCCCGATGGATATGTTTCCCCAAATCACGGTCTTGGTGGCGGGGGCGGGGTAGAACTCGAAATTCACCGTGCCTCGGGCGGCCAGAACAAGACGCCAGGAGTCGCCTCCTCTTTCCAGGAAAGTCTTCCAACTCTCCGAGTAGGTTCCAGGTCTGATCCAGCAGCAGATAGCGATCTGGTCGGTGAGGTCGAGCGCGGGAGCATACGCACACTCCAAGGATGCCTCGGTGCCTGCGAAATCCAGGGCCGGACCCAACCTGCCCTCCACCCGACGCGGACTTCCCGCCACTTTAGCGTGCAGCCCATTGCCTGGACTATCTCTGAAGACAGAGCCGTCGGTCTCGTCCAAACGTAACCAGACTGCCAGTGGCTTGATTCGTTCCTGGTGCAGATGGCTTTGAGACTGGTATAAGACCAGTCTCTCCGCCATTTCCCGTTTCCATCCGGCACAGACGTCCTCTTCGGGGAGGGCAAGAGCACGGCGCTGCAATTCCACGGCTTGGGTAAACTGGCCCAGCTCGGCGTCAGCAGCGGCCAAGGCACTGAGGCACAGAGGGTCCTGCCACCCGGTTACCGCGCACGCCTGCGCTCCGTACTGCCGTGCCGCTTCTCCGTCGCGGCATTCAGCCTGTGGACAGGTTGCCAATAACCAGGCCAGACGGGAGAGGACACGGTCGTTATTGGGGTCGAACGCCGCGGCCATTTGGTATGTCTCAATCGTTTGTTTGAGATTCGTGCCGACACGCATCTTGTCGTTGGCGAGTCTATGGGCTGACCGGGACAAGGCGCCGGCCAAGCTGGACACTTGGGCTGCTCTCTCAGGGCCATCGGCCTGGTACTTCTTCTGCAACTGGCCCACCCGTGGAGCAACCTCAGCCAGTTCTCCCGTGGCCAGCAGGCCCCAAGCCGTGCGCAGGTCGGGGTCCCCCTCTGCCAGCACGGTCTCGGCTTTACACAGGTGACGGTCGTCGGAATACCTATTCTCCCGGCACTCCCGGCGTAGCCGATCCATGAGCTGCCGGACGCGGTCCCTCCGATCAAGGTAATTATAGGCTTCGATCATACAGACGAGGTAATCCGGGATAAGCTCGTTTGAGAAATAGGCTTCATACATCCGCTCTACATGGTCTATGGTCGAGATCCCTTCCTGACGATGGCCGCTCTGCAGTTGATCCAGGCCGGTTCCGGCTAAAGCGAGCAGATAGGTACTGGCAGAACCAAAGGAGGTGCGCGTGGCGAAGGCGAACTCATAGCGCCGCCATTCGTCACGCAGATAGTCCTCACGGGTCCGGGCCGAGGGGAAGGCCTCCTGCGTCGGCTTCGTGGGATCGAGAGCGATCGTCCATATCTCGTCAACCGGGTAGATGGCATCAATACTCAGCCGGGACTGGTCAGGCGACCAGTGGGCCGCACTGGCAGGCTGACCCAGGACGTGCCAGCCCCTGGCGGAATCGCAATCATAGATCCACAGACCTGAGGCATAGCTGTAGTCGTAGGCTCCGATGCTCAGTGCCCGGCCGTTCGGCGCCCAATCTACAACGTGCAAGGAAAGATTGCCCCCGGGAAAGGCCCAGCCGGTCAGTTCCGCTCCGGAGGCGAGGTCCACGATACTCAGACGCCCCGGGACGGCGTACGCGACGCGTCGGCCATCCGGGGAAACGCGGGGATACCAGGCGGGGCAGGCCATCACCGGAACCGGCTTGGCCCGGGGATCACGGATGTCTACGGCGTAGAGCATTTTCTCCGTGCGAGACTGTAGGAATAGGCGTCCGGAGTCCCCGGACCAGTGCGGGTAGCCGCCCGAAGCAACCCGATGCGGCTCACCGCCCTCGGCGGAGATGAGCCAGACCTCTTCCTCCTCGAAGTTCACGTACCCGGGCGATCGTACGAAGGCAAGGAAGCGACCGTCAGGGGACCACGCCGGATCCTTGCCGTCGCCGACCAACAGGCGAGTCTGTCCCGACTGAACGTCCAGAATCTCGACGCCTCGGGACAGACCCCAGATCGCGGGACCCAGATGGGCGGACCCCAACCCGTGCCGGCCGTGAAAGTCCGACCGCCCATAGGCGATCTTCTTGCCGTCCGGAGACCAAGTGGACAGCGACCACGTACCCCGAGACAGCGGTGTGGCCTTGGCGCGGAGGCCTTGGCGGGTGTTTTGAAACTCCTGCATACAGAACTGTATCATCTCCGCCACCACGCCCTCGGCTTTACCCAAGGTTTCTTGGGGACCCGACGCGGCAAGGGCCTCTCCCACGGCCAACCTCATGGTGTTCCGGGCGAGGGGGCCCACTTGGCCATAGAGTTCGCAGGCCTGCTGCAGATCCCCGGTCCGAAGCATGGCGGCCATGAGGCGTGCGGCATAATACGCGTTCTTTTCCAGGGCGTAACACTGTTGCGCGTCCTCCAAAGCGGCCTCGAACCGGCCCATCCGCCAGCTTGTCTCCCGGCGGTGGTCATAGTATTCACTCAGGCCAGGTCGGGCCTGGCACAATTCCAGGGCGCGATTGTGGTCCTTGAGGGCCGCTTCGAATCGGCCTTGCTCCCGCCTGGCAATGCCCCGTAAGGCGTAGCCGAAATGGTCCTGCGGACGAAGGGCAATCATGGCCTCGGCGTCTTGCTCCATGCGCTCGTAGGCCCGACATTCGTAGTAGACTACCGCCCGGGCTTGGCGCGAGAGGTAATGGCTGGGATTGAGTTCGAGGGCCTCCGACAACCAACGAAGGATCGCCTCCGGCGTGCTGGCTGTTATGGCGCGCAGGTGATAGGCATCCGCCGTCTTGGACAACTTGGACTCGGCCTGTTGTTGTTGCTCCTCGGCCCGCACGGGATCACTGATAAGGTACATCTGGGCGAGCAGGCAGTGGGCCGGGCCCGCGACGACAGGCTCTCCTTGGGTAAGTCCCTGAAGCACACGTTCTGCCTCGGCCTGGCGCGCCATCAGCAGCAGCAGTTGGGCGTAAAGGAGACGCGTCTTTGGCTCAGGCTTCTCGTTCAGAAGACTGCCCTCGATCTGGGCCAGAGCGGCTTGATAGTTGCCCTCGGCGTAGAGCTTTTGCGCCGCGGACAACTGGCGGTCTGTCTCGACTTGCTCCGCCAAGCTGGTCGCCTGACTCTGCGCCTGCTCGACTCGAAGGTGCTGGTTGGCAATGACGGCCAGACCGGCAATCAGCGCCAGGACAATCGCACTCGTCACCACCACGGGCGTCCGGTGCCGGCCCAGGAACTTGCGGAACCGGTACGCAGTGGATTCCGGCCCCGCCACCAGCGGACGGCCATTCAAATAGTTCTGAACATCATCCGCCAACTCGGAGACGGAGCGGTAGCGGCGCGTGCGGTCCTTCCGCAGGGCCTTGAGCGGAATCCATTCCAGCTCGGTGCGCAAGCGCCGAGCCAGTGCGGCGGGATCCGTCCGGCGGCTCTCAGCGATCCTCCGAGCCCGCTCGCCCAGGGCGGACAGACGCGTGCTGGGCCGGGGCGGTTCCACTTCCCGAATGATCCGCTGGATTTCGCCGAGAGCTGCCGACCTCAGGGTCCCCTCATCGAAGGGTAACGCTCCCGCGAGCAACTCGTAGAGCACGACACCCAGCGAATAGATGTCCGTCCGGGTGTCGATGTCCAAGCCGCTCATTTCCGCTTGCTCCGGACTCATGTACTCCGGCGTGCCGATCAACTCGGCGTACCGGGTGAAGATCGTCCGTTCCGTCAAACGCTGGTTGGTGGCCTTGGCGATGCCAAAATCAATGACTTTCGGTATCGGGATGCCATCATGGAGCGTCACCATGATGTTCGAGGGTTTGATGTCCCTGTGAATAATGCCCTTCTGGTGGGCGTGCTGGACGGCGTGGCAGACGGGAATGAACAGTTCCAGTCGCTCGCTCGTGTCCAGCTTGTTCATGTCGCAGTACTCAGTGATGGAGACCCCGCGGACCAGCTCCATGACGAAGTAGGGCCGGCCGGTCTCGGTGGCCCCGGCGGCGAAGACCTGGGCGATATTTGGATGATCCATCAGCGCCAGGGCCTCGCGTTCGATCTCAAAGCGGGCGATCACGCTCCGGGTGTCCATGCCCAGCTTGATGATCTTGAGGGCGACCCGACGCCGCAGGGGCCTCTCCTGCTCGGCCATGTAGACCACCGCCATGCCCCCCTCGCCGATCTTCTCCAGGAGCTTGTAGGGACCGATGACCGTGCCGGGGGCTTCGACCACCGGGGACGTGTCCAGGGTTACGTCCACGTCGAAGGCGGGAGCCTCCAGGAACTCGCCGGCCGCATCGTTGGCGTTCAGAAGCTCCTCCACGCGTCCCCGCAGGGCCGAATCCACGCCGCAGGCGGTATCCAGATAGGACAAACGCTCTGCCTTGGATGCCTTTTGCGTCGCGGCGTAGTAGATTTCTTCGACTCTGTTGGGACTCTCGGCCATGGATTCTGCCTCCAGCCATACGGGCGAATGATTATTCGCCCCTACCTGTCTACCCTACAGTGCGCCGTTTCCGGACCAATCGCCTCACGCCCACGACGAAAAGTGAAGAATGGGATGACTTATGCCTTGTTGATCTCGTGGAAGAGCCACGCACGGGCATAGGACCAGTATCGGTCCGCCGTCGCTTTGGAGATGCTCAATGCCTTGGCGGCTTCGGGGATGGTCAGGCCGGCAAAGTATCGCAGCTTGACCAGTTCTGCCTTGACGGGGTCCTCGCGGGCAAACCGGTCGAGGGCCTCGTCCAGCGCCAGGAGGATCTCCGGCGGCTGTTCCTCGGCGAGGGCATCTTCCTCGATGTCCACTCGCTGATGGGCACCGCCCCGTTTGATCCGCTGCTTCTTGCGGGCCCGCTCCACGAGGATGCGACGCATCGCTTCCGCCGCGGCCGCGAAGAAATGCCCGCGACTGCTCCAGTCCTCGACTTCCGCCAGGACCAGACGAAGGTAAGCCTCGTGCACCAGCGCGGTCGGTTGCAGGGTCTGCCCCGGTTTCTCCTGCGCGAGCCTCTGGGCCGCCAGGAGCCGGAGTTCCTCATAGACCAGCGGCAGAAGTTCGTCTGTAGCTTTCGCGTCCCCCCGTTCAATCGCGTTCAAGATGCGCGTTACGTCGTCCATGTTCCACTCTCCGGCGTACAGACTGTTCCAGAATCTGCGGTATTATGTGGAGAAGACGCGGCGACTTCAATAGCTCCATCGGGCAAGGGGCACAAGACCTGTTGGCCTCAGTCCTGCGGGTCTCGTTCTTTGACCCGCACGGACGGGGCATCGTTTCTTCTGCTCGCTTTCAACGTTGTCCACTTACAATGTCCAGTTGTTGAGTACTCGATGCCGTCACGTTCCTCGCACGAGGTGGACTGCGCAGAACCATGGATACAGTCCTTCTCAGTGCCGTGGCCTTCTTCCCGGCGCTTCCGGGCGGCTTGGTGGCGGCAGGGTTCCGGACGCGGCGTCAGGAAAGAGGGATTGCCAGCGCGCGTAACTGGACCCTTGTCCCAAGGACTGCCGCCGGCAGGGTCCGCACCCAGTCCGGCATCTGCCCGCCCGCCACGCGGGACAGGGCTGCGAGCAGGGCGGTCTTGGGCAGGCCGGAGACGCAGGAGTAGCAGCCCTCGACCGACTCGGTCAGGACCTCTCCCAGCCGGCCGATCCCGAACGCTCCCGCCCGGCCCATCGGCTCGCCGGTCGCGAGATACCAATGGATTGTCTCCGTTGGCAGAGTCTTAAAATGGATCTCCGCTGTCTCCAAGGCGAGGCATCCTTCCACCTTGCCGGCCACTGCCACGGCCACCGCCGAGTAGGCCACCGCGCGGCCGCCGCTGAGGGTCTGAAGATATTGTGCTGCCACGGTCTCATCGGGGGGCTTGCCCAGCAATCGACCTTGCGCCTCCAGCACCGTGTCCGCCGCAATCACGATCGCTCCTGGATCGGCGCTACGGAGAGCTGCGATCAGCTTGCGGCTGGCGTTCACCTCCACGGTCTCGCGCGGCGCAGCCGTCACGATCTCTTCTGCATCCCCCGACAGAAGTTGATACGGAATCTCCAATTCCTCCAGGATGGCTCGGCGCCGAGGGGACCCCGACGCCAGGTAAACCCAAGGCCGGCGGCAGATTGTCTCCTTTGCCTCACGCATGGCAAGCCTCCTCAGGAGGTCGAAAGGCAAAAGGGAAAAGGAAAAAGTAAGACCTGCGCCGGTGCGGCCCCGCACGTTTTGCCCTTTTCCTTTTTCCCTTTTCCTTCTTCATTGATTGCCGTTGTACCAGGCATTGATACCCGCCTCGACCTCGACGCGCGTCTGGGCCTTGATCAGGGTCAGCATCACCTGTTTGCGTCTGGGATGACGCCGCACGTAGTAGATCATGAACTTGCGGAAGTAGCCGATGCCCCATTTCTCGGCATGGGGCAGGGGCAACGGGGACCCCCGAACGCGACCCCTGGCGTTGGCGGATGCGAGGATACGGTCAAGGTGTTCGAGCATGATCCGCCTCTGTTCTGCCAGATCGGGCGGCGGTGGCAACGGTTGGCCCTCCCAGGCGCAGCGCAGGTCGCGAAAGATCCAGGGATTGCCGATAGCCCCCCGGGCGACGACGAAGCCATCGAGGCCGGTCCTCCTCCATAGTTCGACAGCGGCGATAGGTTCGAAGACATCCCCGCTGCCGATGATCGTAGCGGCAGGAAAGCGGGCCTTGACCGCTGCCACCGCCTCCCAATTGGCCTTGCCGCGGAACCTGTCGGACACGGTCCGGCCGTGGATCACGAGCGCATCGACTCCCTGTTCAATCGCGCGGGTCACGATTTCCCAGAAGTGGTCCTGAGATTGCGGCGTATGATTCATGCCGATGCGGAGTTTCATCAGGACCGGGCACTGCACGGCGTCCCGCACCGCGCTGAGGATCGCAATCGCGCGGTCCGGGTCGTTGAGTAAAGCCCCGCCCCGGCCCCGGCGCAGGACCTTCGGGGCCGGACAGGCGCAGTTCACATCGATCACATCGTAGCCGACCGCCACCAGATCGCGGGCCGCCCTGGCCATGGTCGCAGGAGTCTTGCCGAGGATCTGGGCACCCACCGGATGCTCATCTTCCCCTGGGCGAAAGCAGGCCTTGGCTAAAACCTGCGGATGCGTCACGCTCTTGGCCAGCATCACGTCAGTCAGCGCGAACGGACAGCCGAACCGCCGGGCGAGCGTGCGCATGCTGTAATCGCTGTAGCCGCTCAGGGAGGCTTGGAAGAACGGCACGTCCAAGGTAAGACTGCCAAGTTTCAGACCGACAGGGCGCTCATTCATCATCTTGATCTTACGATAGCACTCTCCCCCCGGCGAAGCAATAGGACCTGTCCTGAGTCGGGTGTAGTCGGCATAGGGTGGCGGATTCCGCATCCATCGCGCCAAGCCGGACCTGGAATTGGCTTTGTTTTGCGGAACCCATAAGATAGCCACTGGCGACATAACTCTCTTTCTGCAAACAGGTTAGCTGCAATTCTACTCCCACCGAAATTGGCTTTGTTTCGCACGTTTGCCCCCATGGGTGGCAGCGTCCAGGCCGCCGGCCTCGGCGCTGGTCTTCCTTCCCACGTGCCACCAATTGGGTTTGTTCGGCGCCATACACCTGAGCGACGGGTCCGCTGGTGACTTCCCTGTTCCACGCTCGTCCGGGTGGGTGCCGGCAAATTGGCTTAGTTTTGCCAAAGACTATCGCATGTACGATTTACCATAAATCCCTTTCCACAAAGCACTTGCCTTTCATTTGGCCCGTCCCGAAATTGGGTTTGTTTGGCGCAATCCCTCCCCGGCGGAGCCTCCCGGCCCCGGCCGCCCGCGCCCATTCCTGGGCGCCCGGGCCCAATTGGGTTTGTTTTGCACGAACGGCCTTGGGCCGAGTGTGAAGTGTAAAGCGTGGAGTTTGAAGTTCCGACCATCTGCTTCTCCTGCTGAACACCTGAGACTTCAGACTTGAAACTCCTCTGTCAATTGGCTTTGTTTCCGTAGCGGTCTTCCAACCGACCACTGACTACCGACTGCCGGCTACCGCTCTTTAGGCGCTTGGCGAAGTCTCGTTCGTTCGCCCACCAGGTCGTCCCGGCCCCCTCCGCCGGCGGGCGCTTATTCCTAAGAAGACGTTTCTCAACGCCTGTATGTTGTCCAAAAATCTAAACGTACACAGAAATTCTGCATCGCCCGAGGCCCAAGCCCGCAGGGCGAACGCGGGTCCCCCAACGCGAAGTTGCGCGTTGGGGAATCCAGATCCTGGCCCAGGATTCATCACTGGGGGACAAGGGCAAGAAACACAGCGAGTCCCGCCAGGGACGAAAGAGCGCCGCTTGTCCCTGAACCACGGAGCGCACCGGGGCCACGAGGAATACGACCGCCGATTACCGATCTTGTCGGTCACAGCTCATGAGGCGGAAAGCCAAGACCGGTCGGACCCGCGTAAACGCGGTAGTCCGACCGGCGGCCGTGCCTGCGTAAGAACGGTCGTGCCGCCCGCCGGCTGTTGCCTGTTGACAACCAAACGCAAAATGGGCAACATCAGTAATGTGTGAGATTTTAGTCTCATGAGGCAGATTGTGACTTTACGCAAGCCAAAAAATGTTGAAATGGTAAACTGGGCTATTGCGCTCGCCTTCAGAGCCGTGTATGTTCCGCGTAATGAATGCCAAGACCGCGGAACCATTGGAGATTCACGGAATCCGGTTAGGGCCGGAGCTGACCGAAGAACAAGCCAAAGCCATTTT
>CAYHAJ010000306.1:0-40478 GCA_964354535.1 uncultured Pirellulales bacterium | reverse complement strand
CTTCACCGGCGATGTTGACGTCCACCACCCCCACACTGCTGACCTCCGCCTCGCATGCCAACTGGCCGAACAGACCCAGATAACCTCCGCCTTTGATCGTCAGGCCACAAATGCAGAACCCGCCGCCGTCGAATGTGCCCGCAAATCGGGGGATTACCGCCGTTGCCCAACAGACGTTCAGGAGATCGATTGAGGCCGCCAATCGATAGTGCGCATAGGGGCTGTAGTGCACCACCGCCCCCAATTCCAGGGCATCGTAGATCAGGTAGGGACTTTCTGCCGTACCGGCGCCTCGCAGCCGTGGAGGCGTGTAGTCATTCAATATCGCCAGCACCGGATAGCCACCTTCCGTCGGCATTTGCCAAACCTGGGAGGTCCCATTCGCGATCTCGCCAACGAAATCCCAGCCCATGTGGAGGTAGGTCTGCGTGTCATACATCTCGGCTGTCGTCAGTCCCGCGCCGCCTTGGCTCCTGGATTGGTGCGAGGTCTGTGTGTCCCAGACGCACGCGATCACTGGACCACTCCTACCGGAGTACCCGTTAGCGCCCACCAGCCCGCCGACAGTCCACCCAGTGGCGCTGACTGACCCGGTGCTATAGCACTGGGTCACACTCCCGCGGTAGGTCCCCCCTACGAGTCCGCCGACTTCGTCGTTGCCGCTGACCGCACGCGTGGCGTAGCAATGGGCGATGGCACCGTCATCGTTGCACCCCACGAGCCCGCCAACGCGCGACGTGCCGCAGATCGTCCCGCTGCTGTAGCACTGAGTCACTGTACCCCAGTTGTACCCTGCCAACCCGCCGGCAGTGCCTCCGGCGCTGTTGACCACGCCGGTGCTGTAGCAGCCTGTCATGGTGCCGTCGTGCGACCCCACGAGCCCGCCGATGTGGGATTTTCCGCTGATCGCACCGGTGCTGTGGCACCGGGATACAGCGCCGTCCTTGCTAAAGCCTGCCAGTCCGCCAACGTGCTCCCCTGATGCCGTTATGCTGACCTCCACAACACCAAGGTTCGTGACTTCGGCCCCAGATGCCAGGAAGCCAAACAGTCCCAGATAATCCCGGCCGTTGATCGTCAGATGTAAGATTGTGTGACACCCGCCATCGAAGACACCGCTGAAGGCGGTTCCACTATACCCAAGTCCTGTATCCGGTGCGATGACGGCCCTGTCGAAGACCTTGCGGCCGGGGAGGTTGGGGTCCAGGTCGATGTCGGCGGTCAGGACGAAGTGCTTGTCGTAGTCGGCGGGAGTCTCGCCGAGGGCGATCAGATCGGCAGCCGTGGCGATCTGGTACGGGTCGCTCGCTGTGCCGCTGCCACCGCTGTACTTGGCCACGGCCGCCTCCACTCTTGAATAGGTTCGGAAGAACCAATCCGTACCGGGACGCGGTTGGGCGAAAACGTATCTGCTTCCTCGTTCATAGGTGTTCGGGCCGTACTTCCAACCGAATCCCGTCTTGCCGGTGTCGCGCACCTTCAATTCATAGATCTGCTCCGGGACAAGAGGCACCGCCACCGGGAACTCGAAACGCAAGAGGCCGTCAAAGCCGTCCTTGACGGAACATGCGGTAGAGGTCAGGACCGCTCCGTCCTTGGCGATCTCGACGGTCAGCACATCGTCACCCCGGCCGGGGCCTATGGCAAAGACGTCAATCTCCACCGCCTTCAGATTCGGGTAGCCCGGCGTGAATGTCTGCCACATGGCCGCCTTACCTTCGCCGGTAGGATTTACGTGCGTCCAGCCGCCGGCCCACTGGGGAACGTTGCTCTGGTCAATCTGCTCCGCCGGAGGGGCCGCTTTTCCCACTGAGATTCTGGTCTGGGCCGGCAGGACGAACAGACACATGGTCAACGTTAGAAATAGCGTCCTCATGGTTTCCAGCCCTCCAAATGCCGAATCAAGCCGCAATCACTTCTGTAACCGCAGATAAACACCGATGAACGCTGATCGTGTTGCTCGCGCCAAAGCCTGCCCTCGACCGGATCGAGGGACGCCAAGGCGATGATCGAGGAGACCTCTTCCAGCCTGTCTCCCCTCTTCTTGGCGGTCTTTGCGTCTTCGCGAGAGAGTGCATCCTCTGATATCAGCGTTCATCCTTCGGCTTCGCTCAGGACGGCGTCTGCGGTTCCCGGCCACCCTACCTGAACTCCGTTTCTCGACATCCAGTGTATCAAATGGGAATTGTCCCGTCAAATCCAGGAATCCCCGGAACCGCGGATAAACGCCGATGAACGCTGATGGGCCCGCTCTGACCTTGCGGCCTTGACGTCTTGGCGCGAGTTGGTTTTTGAAATCGGCGATTGTGGGGGGCCATGAAGGCGTGCTATAATCGCTCGTCCTTGATATTGAAGGTATTGGACCGATGCCGATGGCACAGTGCAATTCGACCATGTCTTTGCTGAAGGAGGACTTCTCATGGAGCAGCACATTTCTCGTCGAACCGTTCTGAAAGCCGGGGTGGGGACCAGTGCGGCGTGGGCGGTTTCGGCCGCCAGCTACGCGAAGGTCAAAGGGGCGAACGACCGCATCGCGATCGCGCAGATCGGCTGCGGGGATCGCGGGGTCAAGGCCCACATGGCGGGGATCGCGCCCTACGCCAAGGCGCAGAACATCGAAGTCACCGCGGTGTGCGACCCGTGGCGGGTGCGCCAGGAAGTCGCGTCCGCCGCAGCGCAGGAGACGTATGGCCGGCCCGCCCGGAAATTCTCCTCTTTTCGCGATGTCATGGCGCTGAAGGACATCGACGCCGTGATGATCGCGTCGCCCGATGTGCACCACACGATGCACCTGAAGGCGGCCGCCCTGGCGGGCAAGGACACTTATTGCGAGAAGCCGCTGGCGATGGACTTCAACAAGCTCAAGGACACCTGCGACGCCGTCAAGAAGGCGAATATCGTGGTCCAGATCGGGACCCAGTTGCGCAGCATGCCGAGCTTCACGGGCTGTCGCGAGCTGTACAAGACCGGGATTCTCGGGCGGGTCAGCCGGATCGCACAGCGCCGCAACAACGCCAGGCCCTACTGGTACGGCTACGTCAAGGAGGTCAAGCAGGAGGACGTGGACTGGAAGGAATTTCTGGGCGATCTGCCGTCTCAGCCGTTCAATCCGGTGAAGTTCACCGGCTGGTACGGCTACCGCGAGTTCTCCGACGGCCCCGTCTGCGGCTACGGCAGTCACTTCCTTGACCTCGTCCATTACATCACGGGCGCCAAGTTCCCCACCAGTTGCGTCTCGCTGGGCGGGACGTTCACCTACAAGGACGAGCATAACTTCACCTGTCCCGATCAGGTGGACGCCACCTGGATCTATCCGGAAGGCTTCATGGTGAGCTACCTGACCCTCTGCGGCAATGACAGCGACAGTTGCCTGAAGATCTTCGGCGACGAGGGCGTGCTCGATATGACCTCGTGGAGCACCCCCGTCCTGACGGCCGACGGCGGCGCCCGGCGTTCCGGCAAAATCCGGGGCAAGAACCCGGTGAAGGACGTGCCCCGGCCGGACCACTTCCTCGATTGGCTTCAGTGCCTGCGGTCCCGCCAGACATGCAATGCGTCGATCGACGCCGGCTATCAGCATGCGGTCGCGTGCCTGATGGCGGTCCAAGCGTTCGACACGGGCAAACGGATGGTCTATGATGCCGAAAAGAGAGAAATCCGGGCAGGGTAGCGGAACTGGTAGCCTCCTGCAACGGAGGAAATGGTGCGTCGTACGCACCCTACGACTTCGCTTCGCTCAGGATGACAAGAAGCTATGGGTTCCAGAGTGCTAACGAGGGGATAGAAATGGACGCAGAGAAGCATCTTACACGACGTGGGTTTCTGAATGAATCGATGAAACTGGGCGCCCTGTCCACGCTGGCGTGGACATGCTCCACGCTGCAGCCGAAACATGCCGACGCGAGCGAAGGCAAAGCACCGCCATACATGATCGCGTGCTATACGCGGCCGTGGGCCCAGTACGAATATCGCGTGGCCCTGGACGCGATTGCCGAGGCAGGGTACAAGTATGTTGGCCTGATGACCACGAAGAGGGAGAAGAGCAACCTCGTGATTTCCGTGGACACGACGCCCGAGGAGGCGGCCCAGGTTGCCGAGGAGGTCAAGAAGCGTGGCCTCAAGGTCGTCTCGGTGTACGGCGGCGACATCCCGGTGGCGCAGTCGCTCGAGGCCGGGATCGCGGGCCTCAAGAAGCTCATCGACAATTGCGCCGCGTGCGGGACGATGAACCTCCTCATGGGCGGTGTCGGCAACCAGAAGCTCTATGAGCCCTACTACACGGCGATTGCGGAATGCTGCGACTACGCGGCCGCGAAGGGCATGGGCATCAGCGTCAAGCCGCACGGCGGGCTCAATGCCACTGGGCCCCAGTGCAGAAAGACGGTCGAGTTCGTCGGCCATAAGAACTTCGGCATCTGGTACGATCCCGGCAACATCTTCTTCTACTCCGACGGCAAGCTGGACCCGATGGACGACGCGCCCAGTGTTAATGGGCTGGTTATGGGCATGTGCATCAAGGACTACAAGCCGCCCAAGAGCGTGGACGTGACGCCCGGCACGGGGGAAGTGGACTTCGCGGGGGTGCTGGCCAAGCTCAAGGCGGGCGGCTTCACGAGGGGGGCCCTCGTCGTCGAGTGCCTCAAACCGGGCGATCTCGCCCACACGCTGGCGGAAGCCAAAAAGACGCGCCAGTTCCTGCAGAACGTGACCGGTCAGACTTGAAGGGAGTCGCAGGACGTGTCTACCACCGCACAACAACTGCAAGCCGGGGTGGCGGTGGCGGACATCACGCCGCCCATTGGCTATCGCATGTGCGGCTATTTCAATGAGCGTCTGAGCACGGGCGTTCTTAACCCGCTTCACGCCAAGGCCCTCGTTCTGCGGCAGGGCAACACCCGGGCCGCGCTGGTGTTCTGCGACATCATCGGGATCTCGGCCGATGTTTCGAAGCGGGCTCGCCGGCAGGCTCAACAGGAAACCGGTATCCCGGTGGAGAACATCCTGCTCGCCGGTACGCACAGCCACACGGGGCCGTTATACTTTGACGCCCTGCGGGACTACTTCCACGAGAAGGCAATGGCCCGGCAGGGCAAGGACCCGTGTGAAGCGAGAGACTACTCGTCCGAGTTGGTCGCGGGGATTGTCAAGGCGATCAAAGAGGCCGACACCAAGGTCCGACCGGTGCAGGCCCAGGCGGGCGTCACACAGCAGCAGGGGCTTTCGTTCAATCGCCGGTTCCACATGAAGGACGGCGCGATTCGCTTCAATCCGGGCCTCCTGAACCCCGATATTGTTCGCGCAGCCGGGCCCATCGACCCGGGCGTGGGCATGGTCTTCTTCCGTGATGCGAACGATGAAGAGGTCTTTGCGGGCCTCGTGAACTTCGCCCTGCACTTGGACACCACGGGCGGCACATTGTACGCGGCGGATTATCCCTATTTCGTGGAGCAGAACCTGCGCGAGAAATTCGGCCAGGAGTTCACCCTGCTCTTCGGGACGGGCACCTGCGGCGACCTCAATCATTTCGACGTCACGATCAAGGAGATTCGCAAGTCCGAGGCTATTGGTGCGACTCTGGGCCGGACCGTGGCCGCGGGCGCGGCCCGAGCGAAGGGAATCGACAAACCGAGCCTTGCTGTCAAACGGGCCGTAGTCGAAGTGCCCATGCAGCAGTTCACCGCCGCTGAGATCGCCCAGGCGAAGAAGGACATGGACAAGATCGGCACCTCCGAGTTGTCTTTCCTCGACCAGGTCAAGGCGTACAAGATCATGGACGTCCAGGCCCGCGGCGGCGAGACGATCGCGCTGGAGGTCCAGGTGTTTCGCCTCAGCGACGAGGTGGCGGTGGTCGGCTTGCCCGGCGAGGTCTTCGTGGATATCGGCCTGGCTATCAAGAAGGCCAGCCCCTTCCCGGTGACGCTGGTGATCGAGCTGTGCCAGGACGACGTGACCTACGTTCCGACCCGCAAAGCGTTCGCGGAGGGCAGCTACGAGACGGTCAACTCCCGCATCGCCCCCGGCGGCGGCGAAGCGATGACCGATTTGGCGATTCGCCTGCTGAAAGAACTGGCGTCAGCTCGTACATGACCGCCAGAGGGTAGACAACTGCCTTTTCTTGCGAGGCACGCTGGATTTCCGAAAAAGGACTTGCCTATTAGGCAAGTTCTGCCGTATCATGGCGATGCTGGCGCAGGAGTGGATTTCACTTGTCTGCTATCTGCTGGACAGGGCCACACACGAATGTATGCGGACGCACCCGCCAGTCAACTGAGACAGGAAACGACTATGAGAAAAGTGGATAAAACAATTCATGACAGCGTGCGATCGCAGCCAAAGTCCATCTATCCTACTCTCTCCTCGGACATCGTGAAGTACCTGCAGGAACAAGGGCTCACGCTCCGCAAGGTGGGGGAGTTGTTAGGTCTGAGCGAGTCTTTCATCAGTCGCGTCCGGAAAAAGGAGCGCAGCTTTACCCTCGACCATCTGGTCAAACTGGAGCAGGCGACGGGCCGAGCATTGCCCGTAATTCTCTTCGAGGCAACCGCGCCTGGTTCCGTGCCCGACGAGTTGCGTCCGATCTATGCTGCATTCCGTCATCTATTCGCAAAGGAGAAATACTCGACGAGCCGGTAGGTGTTCGCGTTTACTTCCTTCATTGCCTGGAGCAGGGGCGTGTAGGGCTCGAATTGCCAGTTGACGATGCCCTTGTTGGAGTCGCGGTTGGAGGGGTCCGTGCTCAGGTCGAGCGGGTTGTTGTCGCGGTACTTGAACCAGTGCCAGCCGACGCAGTCCGGGCATTCGAGCAGGGCGAGGGTGAAGTTCTGATAGAAGGCGCCGCGGTCCTTCTGCGTCTGGACGACCCAGCCCGCCCCCGTATTGTTGGGAAGGCCGGAATCCATGCCCTTGGCGTACCACTCCGTGATGAGGAAGGGCTTGCCCGACTCGCGGGCCCACATCGCCATGAGCTGCCGGTCCGGCGTCCAAGCTCCGTAGTAATTGATCGCGACGACATCCAGGTACTTGCCCGCCGCACGGAGAACCGCGGGTGCTCGTATCGAGCTGCCATACAGACGCGGCCCCAGGCACAAGTGGTTCGGATCGTGCCGGCGGATGGCCTGGGTGGTGATCCTGAAGTACCGCTCACAGACGTATTCGAGGAATGCGCTGCGGTCGGCGTCGGTGATGTCCTGGAGCTTTGCGGAGGACCCTTTGCGTTCTGCCAGCCAAGTCTTGGCGGCCTCGTAGCCGGGACGCAGATCGGGATTGTTGGCATCCAGCTTCAGGGATTGGTCCAGCACGTTGTTGCCCAGGGGCAGCTCATTGTCGGAGAAGTGCCCGAGCAGATAAGGATCACTTCTGGTCTTGGCGAGCTGCGAGGCGTACTGGTCGCAGGATCTTTCGAAGTCGGGATGGAACACGGGAATACACTGGCCGGTGTAACCCAGATGCCCCGATTCCTGGCGGGTCAGCTTCTTGGCTCGGCCAAAGGCTCCCATGAACGACCACGTCTGCGTATAGACCGGCGGATGGTCGCAGGCCCGCAACGGCTCGGTCGCGGACCACGCGCCGGTGCCATTGAAACCGTGGTCGCGGAGCAGGTCGTTCGTTGCCCGGGCCCATTGGCCGTCACCGGCAAACCGTTTCTCTGTCGCCTCGCGATCCATGGCGCTCTTGCCTACCGAGATGCTGCACACGCCGATGTGGAGGAAGCGGTGCCCGAGAGGATCGATCAGCCACCAGCGGTTCGCGATCTTTCGGGTATGGAAGAAGCCGGTAGCGCCTGATCCAGCCTCGGCAACTCCGCCATACTGATCGAGCTTAGGGGTGTCTGCGGTCGGATTGAAGCCCGTCAGGCTGCCGACCGTCTGCGTGTCATAGTATTGCCACTGGCTGTCAGCCGGTTTGCGTTTGGCGGCCACCTTGAGGGAGGTATCTTGCGCTGACGCCGATGGGGCGTTCCAGAGGAAGGCGATGGCGAAGAGAAAACTGACGGCAGTCTGTTTGGTTGCACTCATGGGGTGGTCCTCGGTACGCTTGTCACGGTGGTTGGCAACCGTTCCGCGATCAGGCTGCGGTGCCGGTAGCCGGTAACGCGGACGTTGAAGAATTCGTTTAGGGGCAGACGTTCCCAAACCGCTACGACAATCGGATAACTGCCGATCTGCCGCATGAAGGTGGTGCCGCCGTTGTGGACCTCGCTGCACAGGTCCTTGAGCACCGTCCCAACGGGAAAGCACCTCTGCAGCATAGGGATGTCGATCTCCTGGCGGACCTTTTCGATCCAGGGAGCATAGAGCCGCTGGTTCTTGCGGAGGTACTTCTGGCCGACCTCCTCGTAGAGTTGCGTTCCCGGGAAGGGGACGACCCGGCGGATATTGATGCGTCGGAGGAGCAGGCCCTCGTCGAAGATGCGTTTGAGGGCCGCGAAGTTCTGGTCCAGCGTTTCCGGCGTCTCGGCGGCCAGGCCGAGCAGGATGTTGATCCCCGGCAGAAGGGCGTGGCAACCGTTGTCGCCCCGATAGCCTCCAAGGCGATTGACCAGCCGAATCGTCTCGAAGGCCATATCGTAGGGACAGTTGAGATTGTTGGCCTTCGTGACCTCGGGGTCGAAGGACTCGATCCCCATGGCGGCGGTGCTGCCCGGCGTCAGATACTTGAGGAAAAGCTCTGTCCGCTGCTCGTTGATCATCATCGGATTGGCGTTGTCGATGTGCAAGACCGTCGGCTTCAGCGCCGCCAGGCCCGACAGCAGCGTTTCCAGCTTTTGCGGATCGCCTCCGTCATAACTGTAAATGCAGGACTGTTTGCCCAGGCGGAAGGCTTTGGCCCCGTAGTTCATCAGCGCCTTGGCTTCCTCGACGACCAACTCGGGCCTGCGCCACAGGACCGTCTGCTTGATCGGCTCGGTGCAGAAAGAGCAGCCCTTCCCGCGCGGGCAGCCCCGGCCGGTCTCCAACTCGACGATTCGGTTGGCCAGCCGTGGCATCTGGGTAATCAGATGAGCCCCTTGGAGGGCGTGCGGCTGCAACTGCTCGTAGGTGTCGAAGGCGAGCGGGTGCAGTTCGTCGAAGTCATGTGCATCCGGCAATTGGGGTTGGGTGCCCCCGCGGAATTGCGTGCCGCCCGTCAAGACCGGCCCGGTCAGGACCTTGCGCAAGGAGAACGGCGTCAGCAGCTTGATGACCTCGCGCAAGGTCCCCGGGCGGGCACTGAGATACTTGCCCGGCGTCTGCACGCCCACGACGATGACCAGTTCGGCGGTATTTGCCAGGACCTGTTTGATCTCATCGTACTCGCGCGTGTGGTTGAGCACCTCGATGTGAGTCCGGCCGGCGGGCGGATCGATCGTGACCTTCGGGACCGACTCGACGTAGCGGACCAGCCGGAGGTCGTCGATGGTCAAGTAGGTCGGCTCACGTGGCGAGGCCATCTTGGCCTTGTTTTCTGTAGGGAGGGCATCATGGGTTCCCAAACGCGATTCGTCGCGTTTGGGGTCCCCTTGCCGTCGCATCGCGGGCAGGATGCCCGCGACACGCAAGGGCGGGACGCCCTCGCCACGAAGAGAGTTCGCCTCATACCATCCGGCGGCGTAGCGGGGCCAGACGCCGATAAACGGCGGGACGCCCAGCCCGGCCGGCTCGTCCGTATAACAATCGAGGATCGCTCTTGTCATTTACTATTTGCCATTTCCGATTTACTATTGCTCTTCATGATCTACCGGCTGCTGTTTTCGCCCTGCGAACCAGCAAATAGTAAATCGTAAACGGGAAATTGTAAATCGAGAGGGGAGTCGGCCATGATCCGCAGACACTTTTCACTTCCGTTTTCTCTATCCCTTGTACTCTTCCTGGTTCTGGTCTTCGGGGCTTGGAGTTCCACCATCTGTTCGGCCGCGGAGTCGATTACGATTGTCGAGCCCCCGAACGCTTCCCTGCCGGAGCGGCTGGCCGCCCGCGAGATTCGACGGTATCTCTACCTGCGGACCGGCGCGCTTGTTCCCGTCGCCACGGCGAGTAGCGAGCGGCCGGCAGGCAGAAGCATCGTCATCGGACACAAGGACCAGCCAACGATTGGCGAGATGGGCAAGGGGGCTTCCAAGGTCGCAGGCGCAGTGAAAGCGCTGTTGCCCCAGCAATATCTCCTGAAAACCATCCCGCTGGGTAGCAGCGATGGGAAGCCAGTACTTTTGGTCGTGGGCGGCGATCCGGTGGGCACGCTCTACGGGGCTTACCGGCTCGCGGAGCATTGGGGTATTCGCTTCTACCTCCACGGCGACGTGGTTCCTGATGGGAGGATAGCCCTGGCGCTGCCGATGCTCGAGGAGCGGGGCGCGCCGCTCTTCCAGACACGGGGCATCCAGCCCTTCCACGATTTCCCGGAAGGGCCGGACTGGTGGAATACGGACGACTACAAGGCGATCATCGCTCAACTGCCCAAGCTGCGGATGAATTTCATCGGCTTGCACACCTACCCGCAGGGCGGCGTGGGGCCGGAGCCGACCGTCTGGATCGGGCTCAAGGAGGACATGAACGCCGACGGCATGGTCGAGTTCAGCTCGCCTTCGAGTTACATGAATACACTGCGCGGTAACTGGGGGTACGCGGGCAAGAAGACGAGCGATTTTTCTTTTGGGACAGCGCAACTGTTCGAGCGCGACGACTACGGTCCGGAAGTGATGTTTGGGGCGATGCCGGTGTCCAAGACGCTCGCGGAGAGGAACATGGTCTTCAACCGGACGGGCCAGATGCTCCGGGAAGCCTTTACCTTTGCCCACACGCTGGGCGTCCAGACCTGTGTCGGCACGGAGACGCCGCTGACAATCCCCAACGTTGTCAAGGAGCGGGTCAAGAGCCAAGGCAAGGACCCCAATGATATCGCCGTTGTGCGCGAGCTCTACGAAGGCATGTTCGAGCGAATTGCTCGCGCCTATCCGGTAGATTACTACTGGCTCTGGACGCCTGAATCGTGGACGTGGGGCAATCCCAAGGATCGGGAGGTTCAGGCCACGATTGACGACCTGAAAGCCGCGATCGAGGCGGCCCAGAACGTCAAGTCGCCCTTCCTTCGTGCCAAGTCGCAACTGACCATTGCCACGTGCGGCTGGGTGCTGGGACCGCCGAAAGACCGGGCGCTGTTCGACAACCTCCTACCTCAGGAGATGCCGATGAGTTGCATCAACCGCAATGTCGGCTTTTCCCCGGTCGAGACGGGGTTTGCCCGCGTCGAGGGCCGGCCCGAGTGGGCGATTCCGTGGATGGAGGACGATCCCGCACTGCTCATCCCGCAGCTTTGGGTGGGGCGGATGCGACGGGACGCGGCCGACGCCCTGGCCTATGGCTGCACGGGCTTGCTCGGCATCCACTGGCGCACGCGAATTCTCGGGCCGAATGTCTCCGCTCTGGCCCAGGCGGCCTGGGACCAGAAGCCCTGGAATCCGTACTTCGGCAAGAAGCTCGAGATTCCCGACCCGAAGACGACCGAGGGCCGGGAGGGCGGCAACGTGGCCGCTTTCCCCGGCAATACTATCGCCGACACCGAGCATGGTGCCTTATACCAAACGGTCACCTATGACATGAAGGCGTATCGCCTCAAGGTGCCGAATGGGACGTACACGGTCCGCCTGCAATTCTGCGAGCCTCATTACGCCGAGGCGGGCAAGCGCGTCTTTGGCGTGACGCTCCAGGACAAGAAGGTCATCGATAAGCTGGATGTCTTCGCGACCGTGGGCAAGAACCGGGCGCTGGACTACTCCTTCCCGGGCGTGGAGGTCTCGAACGGCATCCTCGAAGTCCAGTTCGACAGCCTCGTCGAGTTCCCATGCATCGCGGCCTTAGCCGTCGAGGGCCAGGGTGTCGCGCGCAAGATCAACTGCGGCGGTCCCGCCTGCGACGGCTACGAAGCCGACCTGCCGCAAGGCAACGTGGATCCTCGGCCGCGGGACCTGCCCGCGGAGGATTTCTACCGCGATTGGGCCAAGGCAGAATTCGGCAATGAAGTGGCCGAGCCGGCCGCCAAGCTCTTCACCAAGCTCGACGGTGGGCCGGACATGGGGATCGGCAAGCGCCGCCAAACCTACCTGCCCCGGCCCTCCACCTGGGTGAACGGCCCCGGCGGAATCCAGCCGGACAACCGGCCTTGGGACCAAGTCAAAGAGGAGTATGCGTTCGTGGATGACTTGGCCGCCCTGCGTTCGAAGGTACGCGGCCGCGGTAATCTCGAACGCTTCGATTACTGGCTCAACACCATGCGGTATCTCAGGGCGGTGGGGCAGGTCAACTGCACCTGGGGCCAGTTCAACGTCGCGATGGCCAAAGTCAAGAAGGAGCAGGACAAGGACCGGCAGAAGCAATTGGCCCGCGAGACCCTGCTGCCCATCCGCAAGGAGCTCGTCAAACAGGTTGCCGAAGTCCACACGCTGTTGCTCGCGAGCATCACGACCACCGGCGGCCTGGGCACGGTGGCCAACTGGCAGCAGCACCTTCTACCCAGTCTGCTCACTCAGCCGGGCAAAGAACTAACCGAGATTCTGGGCGAGCCGCTGCCCGCCGATGTCATGCCATCCGATTCTTATGATGGGCCTCCACGTCTGATTGTGCCGACGACACGGGCAAGCCTGACAGCGGGGGAGGATTTGCGCCTGAAGGCTATCTTCATAGGTCGTGCGTCCCCGCACGACGGGCGAGCGGCATCGCTCGCCCTCTACTGGCGTCCATTGGGTAAGGGCAAATTCGAGAAGGTTCCTGTGGAGCCCGTCGCGCGGAGCGTGTACTCGGTCCGAATCCCGGCCGCTCACATCGGCGACAACGACATCGAGTATTACGTGGAGGCCTCGGCCGGTACCGGCAAGATCCGGTTCCCCGCGACCGCCCCGGCCATGAATCAGACGGTGGTTGTCACGCAGAAGAACTAATGGAAGGTGATTGAGAGCCGATTACTATCCGGGTGGCAGCGTCAAGGGCGCAGCCCTTGGCGATGGTTTACCGTACATGGAGAGCCATCCCCAAGCTTCGCTTGAGGCTGCCACCCGGAGAAATCCGTTGGGGCATGGGACAGGAGGAATGGGATGAGCAGACGCACTGTGACTCGCCGGCGCTTTCTGCACGCAGTGGGCTGCGGCGTAGCCTTGCTGGGGATGAGGCCGTTGGCAAGAGGCTTGGCGGAGGAGCCAAAGAGAAAGCCGAATTTCATTTTCATCCTGGTGGATGATATGGGCTGGGCGGACATCGGCTGTAATGGCAGCCGGTACTATGAGACGCCGAACATCGATAAGCTGGCGTCACAGGGCATGCGCTTCATCAATGCCTACGCCGCGTGCGCGGTCTGCTCGCCGACGCGGGCTTCGATCATGACCGGCCGCTATCCGGCCCGGCTGGGCGTCACCGACTGGATTCGCTCCCGCTTCCAGGGCGGCAAGATCCCTGAGGATAAGAAGAATCCGACGGAGTACGCAGGTGGCGAAAAGCAGAGGCTTCTCTGCCCGCCCAATGCCTTGTGGATGGAGCTGGACGAGATCACGATTGCCGAGATGCTCCAGTCCGCCGGCTATACGACCTGTCACATTGGCAAATGGCACCTCGGTGCGGATGATTGGTATCCGGAGAAGCAGGGCTTTGATTACAACATCGGCGGGTGCGATTACGGCCAGCCCCCGACGTACTTCGATCCTTATTTTCGCAAGGGGCAGGGCGACATCCCCACGTTGAAACCGCGCCGGGAAGGGGAGTACCTGACGGACCGTGAGGCGGATGAGGCCGTGCAATTCATCCGGGAGCACAAGGACCGGCCGTTCTTCCTGTACCTGGCCCACTACGCCGTGCATACGCCCATCGAGGCCAAGGCCGATGTGACAAAGAAGTACCAGGCCAAGCCGCCGACCCAGCAGAAGAACGCCAAGTACGCCGCGATGGTTGAGAGTGTGGATGACGCGGTGGGCAGAATCTGCTCGGCTCTGGACGAGTCGAAGCTGGCGGACAACACGGTGATCTTCTTCACGAGCGACAACGGGGGCCTTTTGCCGATCACGAACAATGCCCCGCTGCGGTCCGGCAAGGGCTATCCGTACGAGGGCGGTATCCGCGAGCCGCTGATTGTCCGTTGGCCCGGCGTGGTCCGGCCCGGCAGCACCAGCGATGAGCCGGTGATCAGCGTGGACTATTTCCCGACCCTCTGTGAGGCCGCCGGCGTTCCGTTGCCGACAGATCGGGACATCGACGGCGTCTCGCTGGTCAGGCATCTCAGGTCCGGCGCGACGCAGTCGCTCCGCCGGGACGCGCTGTTCTGGCATTTCCCCCATTACCGAGGGGCGGATGTTGTCCCATACAGCATCGTCCGGGCCGGCGAGTGGAAGCTCATCAAGCGATACGAAGGTAAGACTTTCGAGCTGTTCAACCTCCAGGACGACCTCGCCGAGCGAGATGACCTGTCGGAAGCCAGACCGGAGAAGGTCCGGGAACTGGAGGCCAAGCTGCAAACATGGCTGACCCGGATCCACGCGAAGTTGCCCAGGCCCAATCCGAGCTATGAGTCATTGCGAAGCCGCGCCGAGGGCGCAAAATGAGACGGCGGGATTTCCTCAAGGCGGCCGGTGCTTCCGTTGTGACGCCGGTGCTGGTGCAGGGCGACCCGGAAGGGAAAGTCTGGTGTCGCGCGATGGCCGATGCGCCGATCCGCGTGCACGATTGGCTCTGGATTCCGAACACCGATAGCCGCCTTCAGACGCTCGACAAGCTGGGGGACATGTACTGCCGTTCCGTCGGGCACAACGCCAACCTGATCCTGGGCGTCGTCCCGAACCGCGACGGCCTGATCCCTGAGACGGATTTCCAACGCTGCGCCGAGCTGGGCCGGGAGATCCGCCGCCGGTTCGGGACGCCCATGGCCGAGACCAGCGGCACAGGCTCGACAGTGGAATTGGAGATCGCTCGGCCGACCCGAGTCAACGGCCTGATTGTGCAGGAGGATATCCGCCAGGACGAACGGGCTCGCCGCTACACGGTCGAAGCGCTGTTACCGGGCAACGGGTGGCGACCTCTGTGTGACGGCCTCGCCATGGGACCTAAGCGCATACAACGCTTCGAAGCGGTCGAAGCGAAGAAATTGAGACTTCGCATTCACGAATCGACCGCGGCACCGGGCATCCGTCATTTCGCAGCCTACCGCTTTGCGAGGGATTGATAGGCTTATCCCATTTCTCAGGTAGGGTACTCACCAAATCCGATGAGACTGAACACAGGGGTGTGGCAGGCGTATACACGAAGGCCCTGTTCGTGGAAGTCCCGGTACACATGATGCAACCGGCAAATCGGAGTGCCAAATTGTTCTTCCGTGGTGACAACGCAGGGCGATGCTGTCCGGATTGGGTCTGCGTTTTGCCTGGCGAGCCAGGAAAAGCATGCGAAAACACAGACGACTTGGTGTGGGATTGCTCCTCGCGGCCGGCGTTCTGGTTGTTCTCAGTTGCCATCCGGGCCCGCCAACGCACGAATGGAGCCAATCGTGGGGTCCGGTGGGGTCGGTCGCCGGAGAGGGGCACGTACGCTTTCATGCGATCCCAGCCCACACCGTGCCTCCCTGTGCAAGCTGCCACACCGAGCCGGGGGTCAGCAGGGCCCGGGTAGGCCCTGCCCAGTGCGGGGCTTGTCACCAGGACACGACCGCGCAGCATCCGGCTGGGGGATGACTGGCTGGGCCGGGCGCCATACTCTGAGGTAGTCGCTAATAGATCGAGCGGAGGCCTTTCTCGCTGATCTTGTCGATCAACTCCTTGAGGTCCTTGAGCAGGATGTTGAGCTGTGTCGTGCTCTCCAGAAGATTCTCATAGAGACGGCCGTCGTTGAGGAGCCGTCCGGCGGAACCCTGGCCCTCGTTGACCTTGGCCACCGCCAGACGCAATTGCGCGACGGATTTGCCGATTTCGTCGCTGGCGACGACCATCGAGGCGACGAGCCGTTCCACTTTCGCGTCGGTGCTTTTGAGGGTCGCGCCGCCCGTCGCCGCGAGCTTGCGGAACTCCTCCAGCGTTTGCTGACCATTCTTCATCGCGGCCAGAGCCCCCTCCACGACAGCGGGGAACGCCTCGGAGGTCTTGCTCAGATTGGCCAGCGTGGCCTGGAAGTTCTGCTGGTTATGGGGATCGCCGATGACGCGGTTGGCGTTGCCGATGAACGAGCGGATGTCGTCCACGAGCTTGGTGAGCTTCTCCTGGCTCTCTTCGGGAAAGAATTCACTGGTCATGCCCGTCGAGCCCTGGAGAGGCATGCCGTCCTTCAGGAAACACGTGGACGGATCGTTGGGATCGCGCGGGGGCGCCGGCAGCTTGCCGGGGTCCACCTTCAGCTCCAGGTAGCTGCTGCCCAGCCCGCGACTCATCAGTTTGACGACGACGTTGCAGGGGATGTCCGTATAGCGCTTGCCGATGCTCAGGATGCAGAGCGTCTGATGGTATTGCTGTCCCGTGTTCAGATCCCGGCGCACCTGGGGCGCCTGCACGGTCGTGACCCGGCCGACCTGGTAGCCGCAGAAGCGAACGGGGGTATCCTTCATGACGCCGGGGGCGGTCGGGAATTGGACGTAGACGTTGAACGATTTCATCCGCGTGATCGCGGTGGGCAGATCGCCGAATCGGAGAATCATCCAGCCGAGGGCTCCGAGCCCGAGAATCACAAAGATGCCCACGACGACATCCCGCCGTCTCTGGGTGGCCTCGTAATCGCTCACGATTACCCTTTCGAATTATGATTTAGGAATTATCATTTATGAATTCCCAGTAGAAGGGCGAAGCCAAATCATAATTCATGATTCATAAGTCATAGATCACTTTCGTCCTTCCATGAACAACTCGCGGATCGCGCGCAGCGGGTAGCCGCCGTCATTGAGCCTGCGGATCAGCCGAATGCGCTCCACGGCCTTGGGGTCAAACAACCGCCGGCCGGTAGGCGTTACCTGCGTGGGCTCCAACAAACCCACCATCAGATAATATTGCAGAGATTGCCGCGAAACGCCAGCCTTTTTCGCCGCCTGGCCGATCGCGACCAACTCTGTTTCTTCGTCCGACACGGGGCACCGACCTTTGTCATTTGTGATTCTTGACTTATGATCTGGGGTTGAAGAGGGCCTGCCGCGGGTCCTCGATCAGGAACCAACCATCATAAATCACACCTCACAGATACTATCGGCAACGGGGGAGGCTCTCGATCAAGGACAAAAAGGAGTCCCGGACTTTTTGAACGTCGAGGGCGGCCAACGTTTTCGCTCCCGTTCGCGGTTCCTTGAGCCGGCGCGACAGGGCGGGCGCGATCATCAGGACGTAGTCGAAATCGCGCGGAATCCGGTCCTGGCTTTGGCGGAAGGCCTCCCGCAGGAGCCGTTTCAGGCGGTTGCGCACGACCGCGTTGCCAGAGGATTTACCGACCGAAACCCCGAGGCGCGGATACCCGCGCACATTCGGCGCCCTATACAGGGTTAGTAACTCATTGCCCACCCGTCGGCCGTGGTCCAGCACGGCCTTGAACTGGCGGTTGCTTGCCAGACGCCTATTCTTGGGAAAGGACAGAGTCATTTATGATTTATGAATCATCAACGATGCATTACGCCTCGGGCGGCGCAGCCAAATCATAAAGCATAAGTCACAATTTGTAAATCGGAACTCATCCTTCGGGGCGGGCTTCGGCGAGAGTCCGCAAGGCGCGCAGCCGCTGATCCTCATGGGCACGCTGGCCGGCGGAGAGGGTCGCATCGGCGGCATTCTTGGCGGTCTTGTCGATCAACGTCTGGATCTGCGGCGCGGGCAGGTCCTGCAACGACAGGGCGTCGTAAGCAATGACCGTCACCTCATTTTCCGCCACGAGGGCGCTGCCCCCGTCGATGAAGAAGAACAGATCGGGCGGTTCTGCCTGCTGGGGTTGATCCGCCGGTGCGGGGCTGACCTTCATGACCCCCAGGCCGAGTTGGCAGAGCATCGGCATGTGGTCGTAGAGGATGCCGCGCTGGCCGTCGTGCGCCGGCAGGACCACCGAGGTAACCTGCCGATCCAGGAGCTTACCCTTCGGATCGATCAACTCGCAGTGAAATGTCTTTTCTTCGGGATTCGCCATGGCGCCGCGTGCTATTTCTTCGTGAGCGTTTTGGCCTTTTCGGCCGCTTCTTCGATGGAGCCGACGTACATGAAGGCCTCTTCCGGCAACTGGTCCCAGCGGCCTTCGCAGATCTGCTTGCAGCTTTCAATGGTTTCGGCGGTGCTGACGTACTTGCCTTCCATGCCGGTGAACTGGCGGGTCACCAGGAACGGCTGCGAGAAAAACCGCTCCAGTCTTCGCGCGCGGGCCACGATGGTCTGGTCCTGCTTGCTCAGTTCGTCGATGCCGAGAATCGCGATGATGTCCTGCAGCTCGCGGTAGCGTTGCAGATACTCCAGCGCCGTTTGGGCCACGCCGTAGTGCTCCTTGCCGACGATGTTGGGGTCGAGAATGCGGGACGTACTCTCCAGCGGATCGACCGCCGGATAAATGCCCTTTTGCGTGATCGCGCGGGAGAGCACAACGAAGGAGTCCAAATGGGCGAAGGTCGTCGCCGGCGCCGGGTCGGTCAGGTCGTCCGCCGGCACGTAGATGGCCTGGACGGAGGTGATCGAGCCGGTCTTGGTGGACGCAATCCGCTCCTGAAGCTGGCCCATTTCCGTGGCCAGCGTCGGCTGGTAACCGACGGCGGACGGAATCCGGCCCAGCAGGGCGGACACTTCCGAGCCGGCCTGGGCGAAGCGGAAGATATTGTCGATGAACAGCAGAATGTCGCCGATGCCGCTGTCGCGGAACTGCTCGGCAATGGTCATGGCCGACAACGCGACGCGTAAGCGCGCCCCCGGCGGCTCATTCATCTGCCCGAAGACCAGGGTCGTATGAGCCAGCACCGTGTCGTTGGTACCCGGAATCGTGGTTCGCTGCATTTCGAGCCACAGATCGTTGCCCTCGCGGGTTCGCTCGCCCACGCCGGCAAAGACGGAGTAACCGCCGTGCTTGGTGGCGATGCGGGCGATCAACTCCTGGATGATGACGGTCTTGCCGACGCCGGCCCCGCCGAAGAGGCCCGTCTTGCCGCCGCGGACGAAGGGGCACAACAGGTCGACCACCTTGATGCCGGTCTCGAACATCTCGCTGTGGGCGGTCAGCTCGGTGAGCTTGGGGGGATCCTGATGGATCGATCGGTGCGTCTTAGCCTCCATGGGCCCACGGTCGTCGATGGGCTCGCCGAACAGGTTCACGACCCGCCCGAGGGTCTCCGTTCCGACCGCGATGGTCAGCGGTCCGCCGGTATCGACGACGTCCATGTCCCGGCGCAGGCCGAGCGTGCTGCCCAGGGCCACAGCCCGGACCCGGCCGCCGCCGAGGTGTTGCTGCACCTCGCCGCGGAGAGTCTTCTTCCGGCCCTGGAAATCGAAGGTGATTTCCAGGGCGTTGTACAGGGCCGGCACTTTCTCCGGCGTGAACTTGGCGTCAAACACGCTGCCAATGACCTGTGTCAGTTTTCCTACGTTCATTCCATGGCCCCCATTCCGCTGATGATGTCCAGCAATTCGGAGGTGATTTGCGTCTGCCGGGCACGGTTGTAGTCCGTGGTAAGCTGCTTGATCATATCTTTCGCGTTGTCGGTCGCGTTTCTCATGGCGATCATGCGCGCCAGGTGTTCGCTCAAGATGGCATCCATGAAACAGCTCTGGATGGAATAGTAGATGAGCATGCGCGCCATCCCTTCCACGATCTGGTCGGGCGGCGGGGTCATGTAGAAGTCCTCGAACGTCAGGTCCCAGGGCCAGATCACTTGCGACCGTGTCGTCAGGTCGTCCACCAGCTCGTGCAGCGGCAGGATCGTGAGCGTCTGCGCCCGCTGGCTCGAGGCGGAGTAGAACCGCTTATACACGATCCCCAGGGAGTCGAGCGTCCCGGACATGTACTGCTCGATGAACTCATCCGCAAGGGTCCGGATCTGCAGATCGGTGGGGCGCTCGTCCAGGTTGGTATAGACCTTGGTGGGAGTCAGGCCGTGGAAGGCCAGCGCGGGTTCCAGCCGGCTTCTCGGGACATAGAGATCCAACTGCCTGCCCTGGGCCCGCGCCTGCTCCACGTGCACCTCGACGAGGTGATAGACCTCCGCGTTGTACGCGCCGCAGAATCCTTTGCGCGAGCCGATGGTCACGAGTGCCGATCGGCCGGAAGAGTTCTCTTGGAGCAGGGGATGCTCGAGCGGCTTGGGCGCCGTAGCCAGCAGATAGGCGATCCGCGCCAAGGCATCCCGATAGGCGCCGGTCAAGGCCCATTGACTGGAATAGGCCTTGTACCGCGCCGAGGAGATCATCTCGAGCGTCCGGGTCATCCGGGCGATGCTGTCAATCGCCTTGCGGCGCAGGAATATCTGTCGGATCGAGGCCATGGCTTATGCGTGCGTTTCCTTGTAGGTCGTTTTGAACTCCTCGACCCGCTCGGCGATCTTGCTCGTCAGCGCGTCGTCGAGCTTGCCGTTCTTGGTGATCTCGGCGGCCAGATCCGGATACTTGTTGCTCAGCCATTGCAGCATGTCAGTCGCAAAGCGGGTGATCGCCTCGACCGGGATGTCGTCGAGCTGTCCCGAGGAGCCGGCCAGGATCGAGATGACCTCCTCGCCCACCGACAACGGTGCGAACTGCGGCTGCTTGAGCAGCTCGACCATGCGCTTGCCGCGCTCCAGCCGGCGCTGGGAAGCCGCGTCCAACTCGGTGCCGAGCCGGGCGAAGTCGAGCAACTCGTAATAGGCGGCCAGGTCGAGCCGCAACCGGGCGGCCACTTTCTTCATGGCCTGGACCTGGGCGTCGCCGCCGACGCGGCTGACGCTGATGCCGACGTCGATGGCCGGCCGGACGCCCGCGTGGAAGAGGTCCCGCTGGAGATAGATCTGCCCGTCCGTGATGGAGATGATATTGGTCGGGATATAGGCGGAGATCTGGCCTTCGAGCGTCTCGACGATGGGCAACGCCGTCAGTGAGCCGGCGCCGAGTTTGTCCGAGAGCTTGGCGCTGCGTTCGAGCAGACGGCTGTGCAGGTAGAAGATGTCGCCCGGGTAGGCTTCGCGGCCCGCGGGCCGGCGGAGCAACAGGCTCAACTGGCGGTAGGCCACGGCGTGCTTGCTCAGGTCGTCGTAGATGCACAGCGTGTCGCGGTGCTGGTCGTACATGAAGTGCTCGGCGATGGCGCAGCCGGCGTAGGGAGCGATGTACTGCATCGGGGCGCTGTCGGCCGCGGCGGCGGCGATCACGGTCGTGTACTCCATCGCGCCGTGGCGTTTCAGGACATCGACCACTTCGGCGATCGTGGAATCCTTCTGGCCGATGGCCACGTAGATGCAGAGGATGTTCTTGCCCTTCTGGTTGATGATCGTATCGAGCGCGATGGCGGTCTTGCCGGTCTTGCGGTCGCCGATGATCAGCTCGCGCTGTCCCCGGCCGATCGGGATCATGGCATCGATGCTCTTGAGACCGGTTTGCACCGGCTGACGCACGGGCTGACGCTGGGCGATGCCCGGGGCCTCGGACTCCAGCAGGCGAATCGTCTTGGTCTTGATGGCAGGGCCGCCATCCAGCGGCTGGCACAAGGGCGTGACGACCCGGCCGATCACCTCCTCGCCGACGGGCACGGACATCAGCCGTCCCGTCGAGCGCACGTCCGAGCCCTCGCGAATTTTGGTATAATCGCCGTAGATCACGGCCCCGAGGGAGTCCTCCTCCAGGTTGAAGACTTCGCCGATGATATCGTTCTCGAACAGGAGCATCTCGCTGGCCATCGCTCCCTCCAGGCCGTAGATGCGGGCGATGCCGTCGCCGACCTCCACGACCCGCCCGACCTTGACCACGTCGAGCTTGGCCTCGTACTGGCTGATCTCCTGCTTGAGAATCCCGGTGATCTCGCTGATATCTATCTTCATAATCGGTCTACTTATATCTGTTTTGAGGGTTCGCGATCTGGCGGACCGTACGGAGGAGCCGGCCGCGTATCGAATTGTCCAGCATCTGGTCGCCGTGGCGGATGATGATGCCGCCGAGAAGGGCCGGATCGGTCCGCACCTCCAGGTCAATCTTCGTGTGCATCGCTTCGGCCAGGTCCCGCGTGAGCTTTTCCGTCTGCTCCCGGTCCAGGCTTTGCGCGACGGTCACGGTCACCGCCTCATAGCCCTGGTAGGTGCGGTATCGTTGCCGGAACCGGTGGATGATCCGGGGTAGCAGCGCCCCGCGATCGTGGTCGATCATGACGGACAGGAAATGGATCGTGAGCGGCAGCAGCTTGCCGGTCAGGGTCTTGCGGATCGCGCCGCGCTTCGTCGGCTCGTCAAAGTACGGCGAAGCGAGGAACCGCTCCAGGTCGGGCAGTTGTGCCAGCAGGGCCGCGACGGTTTCCACGTTGTCCGCCACAGCCTCGACGAGGCCTTGCTCCTGGGCCAGATCCAGCAGGGTCCGGGCATAGATCTCGGCCACACGATCGGCGGTGCCTCCATCCATTCCTACAGACCTCCGCCGCTCTTGACCCGGGCCACGGCCTCTTCGATCAGACGTTGGTTATCCTGCGGACTCACCGTCCGGCCGAGGACCTCGCTGCCCACGCGCAGGACGATCTCGCCGGTCTGCCTCCACAGTTCTTCCATGGCGGTCGCTTGCGCACTCTCGATTTCCTCGCGGGCGCGCCGCCGCATCGCCAGGATTTCTTCACGCGTCTGCTCGAGCGTCTGCTGATGGTGGCGCTGGGCCTCTTCGGTGGCCTTGCGCACCAGGTTCTGGCCCTGCTGCTTGTAGTCCACGAGCATATGCTCCGCCCGTTGGCGCGAGTCCTCGGCGGACTTCAGTTGCTGCGTGATGTGGTTCTGCCGGGCGTCCAAGGCCCGGAGCAAAGGCTTCCACGCGACGGCGCCGAGCACCACCGCCAAGGTCACGAACGCCACTACGGTCCACAGGGAATCAGCCAGCGACCCGCTGAAGAGATTGGGTTCCGCCTCGGCTTCGGCCCCGGGCGCAGCGGCGCCGTGCGATGCCTCTTCTGCGCTTACAGGCACACACCAGATCAGCAATACCAGGGCGAGGGCGCCGAATAATGCAATCTTGGCCATGGGAGTCTACGCCGCACCGCGAAGCCAGAATACGGTCAGGAAGCAGATCAACAGCGCGAAGAACGTCACGCCTTCGATCAGCGCGGAAGCAATAATCATCGAAATGAAGATACGGCCGCCGGCCTCGGGCTGCCGCGCGATGGAATCCACCGCTTTGCTGCCGATCAGGGCGATGCTCAGACCGGCGCCCACGATGATGATGCCGCAGGCGATCGCAGCGCCGAAGAGCGCCAGGGTAGGATCTGAGGTGCCCCCGGCGGCGGCGAGAACAGAACTGATCATGTAGTTCATTTCCGAGCCTCCAACAATTGATTATGGATGATTGATTATTGACGATTACATTATCAATAATCAATTACATCAGTGCTCCGCGTTGACGGCCAAGCCAATGTACAGCGTACAGAGAAAGGCAAAGATATACGCCTGAATGAAGGCCACCAGCAACTCCAAAAACGACAGCGCCACACTCGCCAGCACGGAGATCACGGCCACGCCCAGGTTCTGAAAGACGAAGATCAGGCCGAGGACCGTGACCATCACCATGTGTCCGGCGACGATGTTCGCAAACAGACGGATCGCCAGAGTGACCGGTCGGACGAACAAGGTCACCAACTCCAGCGGATAGATCAAAGGCAGCAGCCACTTCGGGCAGGGTGGCGCGAGGTGCGCCAGGTAGCGGAAGACGCCATGCTGTCGAACCCCATAGACGTGCGTCATCACAAAAGAGATGACTCCTAATGCACCCGTGATGAAGATGTTGGCGGTCGCGGGGCCGCCGTAGTGGGATTTGTGGCCGGTCACCAGGCTGAGGATCTTCTCGGTGGGAATCATCGCCACCAGGTTGAGCGTCAACACGAAAAAGAAAATCGTCCAGAGAAATCCGATGTAGCGGTCGGTATGATGTCCGATGATCGGACGAGCCATCTCCTCCCGCAGGAAGACGCAGACGGACTCGACCAGGTTCTGAAGACCCTGGGGCACCAGTCTGGGCGAGCGGACCGCCAGGGGAATGCACACGAGCAGCAGAGCCGTCACCGCCAGGACCATGAAGGCATGATTGCTGATCACCAACGGCCCCAGGGTGAACACCGGTACCACCGTCACCGGCTCCAGGGGATTGAGCTCCGCCAAGACCGCAAAATGTGAGACAATCGTTGTCACGCTATCCTGGATGGTTGATTTACTATAGACGATGGGTGCATCCGGCGCCGTGGTCTGCGAGGCCGAACGCCTAAATCGTCAATCAGAAATCATAC
This sequence comes from uncultured Pirellulales bacterium, assembly GCA_964354535.1. Lineage (GTDB taxonomy): Bacteria > Planctomycetota > Phycisphaerae > Sedimentisphaerales > Anaerobacaceae > PLanc-01. Next base: position 16,104 of record CAYHAJ010000306.1, on the reverse strand, counting down.
ATTCGAACTCCTACTTGTCGTTGGCTGCACAGATAGGGTGGATACACTACCATTGCAGGGGGGCGCGGGCAAGACCCTGGAGAAGATTATTTGTGATTTCTGCGTGGGGATTCAGACGCCGCCCGCGGCAACGCCGGAACCGCAAATCAAGAATCTCAAATCAGAAATCTCACTTGTTGTCGACGGTTACACCAGGCCACGTGTCCGTTCGGAACGGGGAAGCCGGCAAGCTCTCTTGGTTGTACAGGTTGCAGACGGGGTTGTCCGCCCAGGCGTAGCGCACCGCGACGGGATTGGGGATCTGGTCGCTGCTGACCACGATTTTGTCGCCCTCAATCTTCGCGTCCGCCCACACAAATTTGTGGTCCGCGCCGGCCACGGAAAACCCCTTCAGCGGCTCGCCGCCTTGGGCGACCAGGCCGCCGCCGACGTGGTCAAACGTCAGGACGATCTGGTTGTCCTTCCTCTGCATGGACTTGTAGAGCGGGCCGGAATAGACCAGTCTTCTGTCATAGTTTTTGGCCAGGGCCCACAGGGCCAGGCGTTTGCCCACGTCCTGTTTATTCGTGGGGTGGATGTTCGTGGCGTCCCCGATGTCGATGATCACAGCCTGGCCGGTGTTGGGCAGTTCCAGGGTCATGCTTTGCGCCTCGCGCAGCTCCGCCCACGTGCTGTCGCCGGGCTCATTCTTGACGGCCATGAAGTTGGCCAATTGCACGAACAGGAACGGAAATTCTTCCTGGTTCCAGGCATTCCACCAGCTCTTGATCATGGTCGGGAACAGGTCGCGGTACTGATAGGCCCGGCCGGCATTCGATTCGCCCTGATACCAAATCGCGCCGCGAATCGTATAGGAGGTTAGCGGGGCGATCATGGCGTTATAAAGGCCGGAAGGAGAGTTCGGGTTGTCCGGCCCCAGGGGCGCCCCAGGTCGGGCCGGGGGCCGTTTGCCCTCGGCCTTGGCTTGCTGGTTGGCCTCTTCCCATTTGGCCAAATCCTCCCGGTACTTGACGATGGCCTTGGGGTAGACCGCCAAGGCGGCTTTGTACCGTTTCAGGATCGGCTCCAGACTCGGGTTTTCCTGCAGCGCCACAGGGCTGGTCCAAGCCTCGGCGGGCGTACCGCCCCAGGAGGTGTGGATCAGGCCCATCGGCTGCGTCAACTCTTTGTGCAACTCTCGACCGAAGAAGTAGCCCACGGCGGAGAAATTGCCGGCTGTCTCCGGGCTGCAAGCCACCCACTTGCCCGTGCAGTCCTCCTGGGGCTTTTCGGCGACCTTGCGCTCGATGGTAAAGAGCCGGATCTGCGGATAGTCGGCGGCGGCGATCTCCTGCTGGGCGTTGGCGGCGTCTCGGAGCGCCATCTGCATGTTGGACTGGCCCGAACAGACCCAGACCTGGCCGGCGAGGATGTTCTTGACGGTCACGGTATTCTTGCCTTTAAACGTGATCTCGTACGGCCCGCCGACCTCTGGGGTGTTCATCTGGAAGATCCATTTGCCGGCGTTGTCTGCCTGGATCGTCCAATCGACCTTGCGCCAGCTCACGCTGACCTTGACTTCCTCATTCGGGTCGGCCCAGCCCCACAGATAGACGCGGCCACCGGCCTGGAGAACCATGTTGTCACTGATGATCGCCGGCAGGCGAACCTCGGCCGAGGCCATCGCACTGAGCAGGGTGATCACAGACCAAGCGGTTAGCAGGATTACACGTCGGGACGCGGCAGTTGTGCTGTTCATCTCATGACTCCTTGTGAAAGGGACCCCCGGCTGCGCGGCGCGGGCTTACGGGGCACAATATACCATCGTCTGTCAGAATAGTAAAGACCCGACGAAAAAGCCGCCGGAGGCGCACGGGGGGGGACCGTGACCTTCCCGAGTTTTGATGGGCAAAACTGGTGGACCAGATCCGCTGATTGCCGGATGCCGAAGTTGTTCATCACGCCTCACGAGGGTCTTGCCCTGCCCCCGAACCGGTCCTGATCCAGGGACAGAAGGGCCCGTTGGAGAGGCCGGGGGACGCTTACGCCGCACTGGGAGCGCTCGGAGCCCGTCGTAGAGCCGGGGATTCCCGCGGTACCTGTGAATCCGATAATATCGGGACTCATGAGCACTCCAGAGGGGTGCCCGGTGTTTGGTTTGCAGAAATTTCCATTTCGCTCTTTACGCGGTGGCCTGGCTGCGGTATAGTAGCACGCCGAAGTTATGATTTCAGGGAGGTCTTGTGTATGGCCATGGGACATAGGCAGAGCGTTTATTGGATCACGGCGACATTGGTGGCGCTCGTTCTCGTTTTGGCGGTCGTGTACGGCTGCCGGCGCCAGACGCCGCAGGCGGCGGATGGCGCGACCCCGAGTGGCACCAAGGTCGTGCCGGTCGCCCTCAAAGAGCCCGCGAAGAACCCGCTCACGACGGCCGCGAGCTTGTTCCGGGAGCCCAAAGCGAGCATCCAGAACATCGTGAGAGCGGCCAACGATCGCTGGTCGCCGGCGTATGAGTCGTGGTGGGGCAAACCCGCCCCGGATTTCACGCTGACCGACATCGAGGGCCGGACGCACAAGCTCAGCGACTACCGGGGCAAAGACGTGGTCGTGGTCTTCTGGATCACTTGGTACGCCACCTGCAAGAAGGAAATCTCGCAGTGGAAAGAGCTGCGCAGCGCCTATCCGCAGGACAAACTCGCGATCCTGGCGATCTCGAGCGAGCCCGCGGCCCTGGTGAAGAAGGCGGCCGAAGAGCAGGGCATCAACTACACGGTGCTGACGAGTTCCGGCGATCTGCCCGCTCCCTTTGACCAGGTCGAGATGGTGCCGAGCAGCTTCTTCATCGATCCGGACGGCAACTTCAAGGTGGCCATCAACGGCATGGTGCCGGTCAAAGACGCCAAGGATATTGTGCAGGCGCAGTAGGCGGTCGCCCGAAGTGGGAAGTTGAAGTGTCCAAGGGTAAGCAGGGGAAGTCATGACTTCCAGCTTCCCATGTGAGGCTGCTGCCCATGCCCTTAGGGGCGCACGGCAAACCGGCACGCCCAGCGGCTTCCCACTCGCTACGAGAAATTTCTGGGCAGGGGGTGGACAGGGCGGTCGTGGACTGCTATACTCCACGGTTTGGGCGGATACCAAGTTGATAATAGAAAGCAGAGGGTAACGCTATGGCGCATAAAAAAGGGCAAGGTGCTTCTCGGAACGGACGGGACAGCAACCCGCACTATCGGGGCGTGAAGATGTATGCAGGCCAGGCAGCGAAGCCGGGCGCGATTCTCGTCCGTCAGTGCGGCACGAAGTTCATCCCCGGCGCGAACGTGGGCATGGGCAGGGATTATACGCTCTTTGCCGAGGCCGAGGGAAAGGTGCAGTTCCAGGGCCGGCGCATCCACGTCCTGTAGTTGACGCCGGCAGCCAGTCTTTGAGGTTCATAGGGATGGCCACGACCATCCCTTTTTCATAGCTTATGTTTGTCGACGAAGCCCAAATTCACGTCAAGGCCGGCGATGGTGGGAACGGATGCGTCAGCTTCCGCCGGGAGAAGTTCGTGCCCAAAGGGGGGCCGGATGGCGGCGACGGCGGCCGGGGCGGGCACGTGTACTTCGAGGCCGCCGCCGACAAGGACACGCTGTTGGACTTTGCCGGCAAGCACCACTGGCACGCGGGGAAAGGCCAGCACGGCCAAGGCAAGAACATGTACGGCGCCGACGGCAAGGACCTGGTCATTCCTGTTCCGCTGGGTACTCTGATTTACGATACCGATCTTGGCCTGCTGCTCAAGGACCTCAACGAGCCAGGCGTGAAGGTGCTGGTCTGTCGCGGCGGCAAGGGCGGCAAAGGCAACCGGGCCTTCGCGACGCCCACGAACCAGGCGCCCCGGGAATTCGAGCCCGGTCAACCCGGCCAGGAACGAAACCTGCGGCTGGAGCTCAAGCTCATTGCCGACGTGGGGCTGGTCGGCATGCCGAACGCCGGCAAGAGCACCTTGCTCTCCCGTTGCTCGTCGGCCCGACCCAAGATCGCTTCCTATCCTTTCACCACGCTGGAGCCGGTCCTGGGCATCGTGGAATTGAGCGATTTCCGCCGTTTCCTGATGGCCGACATCCCCGGCCTGATCGAAGGCGCTAGCCGGGGAGCCGGTCTGGGCCACGATTTCCTCCGCCACATCGAGCGCACCAAGATCATCGTTCACATCCTCGACATCATGCCAACGGACGGCTCTGATCCGGTTGCCAACTATCACGCGATCCGCAACGAGTTGGCCGAATACAGCCGGACCCTGGCCGAAAAGGAAGAGATCATCGTCGCCAACAAGATGGACCTCGACCCGGATGGTGTGCGCATCGCGGACCTGCGCGCCAGGCTCAGCCAGGACATCGTCCCTATCTCCGCCGCCACCGGCAGAGGCATCAAAGAGCTTGTTGAACTGCTCTGGAAGAAGATCCAGTTTCTGAAAGCGGCGGCGCAAACCCGGCCGGTGCTCCTCCCTCCAGAACAGGGTTGAGGCGGAGAGCGGCCACCTCTATAATGAAACCGTTACCGCTTTTGCGAGGATAGAGCATGCAGGTGCAGTTGACCGCCGTGTTCAAGAAGGTCCCGGAAGGATACATCGGATTTGTGGAGGAGTTGCCGGGCGCCAACACGCAAGGGGCGACTCTGGAGGAAACGCGGGCGAGTCTCATGGAAGCCATTCAGATGGTATTGGAGGCCAACCGCACGCTCGCCCAAGAATCCCTGGCAGGGCAGGATGTCATCCGCGAGCCAGTAATCATAACGGCGGCATGAAACGGCGTGATTTGATCCAACACCTCGAAAAGCATGGGTGCCAGTCGCTTCGCGAAGGCGTCAAGCACACTCTATTTGTCAAGCGCAACACTCGAAAAGCGACAACCGTCCCACGCATCGCGAAATCAACGATTTCCTCGCACCGAAGATCTGTCGTGACTTAGAAATTCCGGAGCCGTGAGTCTGGTCTGCTGCGGACCTGCGTTCAGGTTGACAACTCGCACGAAAAGAGGTAGAAAAGCGGCCACACGGGTCCAAGGGTGCACAAGAGAGCCTCCCTCCGCGTAAATAAACATGGAATCGCATCAAAGACGGTTGAGGCGGACGCGGGGGGTTCCAACCCATTGGATTTCGGGTAACGAGATATGAACATTATCGCGGTAGATATCGGCAATACGAACATCAACGTCGGGCTCTTTCTGGACGGCACGGAGGATTTCATCCGTTCCATACCCGGCGGGTCGGAGGCCCAGTTGCGGGATTGTCTGGTCGATTCCTGGCGGAAGATCCCCGTCCTGGAAAGCTCGAAGGAGAAGAAGCGCGATGGCGTGATCGTCGTCAGCAGCGTCAAGCCCGTGTGGACCGATCTGGTCCGGCGAATCGCCCAGGAGGATCTCGGCGAGAAGATCCGTATGATTGGCGAAGACATCCCGCTGCCGATCACGGTCTGGCTCGACGACCCCAGGAAGGTCGGCACGGACCGTGTGGTCGCGGCGGCGGCCGCCTTTGACGTGGTGGAAGAGGCGGTCGTGGTGGCGGATTTCGGCACGGCCGTTACCATCGATCTTGTCGATGAGCATGGCGTTTTCCAGGGCGGCGTGATCTGCCCCGGCTTCGAGATCAGTGCCCAGGCCCTGAAAGACCACACCGCTCAGCTTCCCAAGATCACGGTCCATCGGCCCAGCGGACCCTACGGCAAGAACACTGCCGACGCGATCAACTGCGGCCTGTACTACTCGATCATCGGGGCGCTGGAGGAGATTGTCCGCCGCTACGCGGAGGAACTCGGCCGCTGGCCGCAAACGATCATCACCGGCTCCGGCGCCGAGATCATCAAGGACGACTGCCCCTTCGTGGACAACTACGTCCCGCATCTCGTCGTCAAGGGCATCGTCCTGGCCTACATGAAGTCCGTCGAGGAAAAGAGCGAGGAACTGATCTGAGAGGCTAGTGATGGTCGCGTGGTCGGTCTCACAGATGTTCTTCGAAGACGGGTTCTGGATGGCAATCGTGGCAGGCCTTCTCGTGGTCCTGTTTCTCCTGAGCAAGAAGTATCCGCAGCCATCTCCAAAGAGTTGCGACTTCCTCATCAAGCACCGAAAGGCTATCGCAAGGGCAGCGGACGTCCTCGTGATCGGTGCGGTCCTGCTTTGGAGTATGCTCTTCTTGGATCTGCTTCGTGAGGAGTCCGCCGCTGCATGGCATGCTCCGCCCGAACATCAAGGATACCGCGACGTGATGATTTCATCCTCTTTTGCTGTTCTGGTCGTCTGGTCTGGTCCTGTAGGCGCGCTCCTTGGCTTGCTTTCATGCTTCCGGTCGAATCTCACAAGGTTCAAGAGGACCGTTCTTCTGGGTCTATGTCTTCTGCCTGTGCTATTCGCCACGCTGGCTTTGCTGACCGGACCCGCTGAGTGGGGGTGGCTGCTGATTCAGCTTTGCCTCCTTTTCTCTGCACCCGACTGGGTGGCCAATGGGTCCCGTGTGGTGACGGGCCAGCCTCTCTCTCATATCGTAGGGCGGATCATGTGTAAGCTCCATCTGGCGTCGGGCGATGTGCCGGATTGATCGGGGGAACGCGGTGTCTATTTGTGCGGCGGTGATGACCGGTCAGGGGATGGGGGCGATTGCGACGGTCCAGGTACTCGGCGACTCGGCGGACACGGTCTTGCGGGAGGTCTTTCAGAGGAAAAACGGCCAGTCCTTCGAGTCGGCAGCGGGGCAGGTCCTGCTGGGCAGCATTGTCGAAGACGGCGCGATTCTCGACGAAGTCACCATCGGCTGCGAAGGCCCGGGCCTTTTCGCCATCCATTGCCACGGCAATCCCCTCATTGTCGAGAAGATCATGGGGCTACTGCAACGCCAGGGTGTTGAGGTGATCCCGGCGGAACAACTGCTGGGCCGGGTATTGGCGCGCCACGAGACCCTTGATTCCATCGAGAGGGAGGCGAAGCTGACGTTGGCCACCGTCAAGACACTGGAGGGTGCCGCGATCCTCGCCAACCAGGTGAAGGCCGGGTTATCTGAGAAGGTTCGGCAGTGGCGGGACCACCTCGATTCGATCTCTCTGGAAGAGATTGTCACCGAGGCGGGGGACATCCTCAAGCATAGTGAGCCGGCCCGCCTGATCATCTCGGGTTGCACGATTGCTTTGATCGGTCCGCCCAATACGGGCAAGAGCACACTGCTCAATACCCTGGCCGGCCGCGAGAAAGCGATCGTCTCGGACCTCCGAGGCACTACTCGCGACTGGGTTTCCGCCGAGATTCACATCCCGCCCTTGGCCGCCACGATCATCGACACGGCGGGTCTCGATGGCGGCGCCGGCGCATCGGGCGCAATCGATCAGGCGGCCCAGCAAAAGAGCATCGAGATTACCAAACGCGCGGACCTGGTTTTGCTCGTCCTGGACATCAGCCAACCGGTCGAGCAACTCCCCGAGTCCATTACCCTGCAGCTTGTCGGCAGAAGGGTGGTCACCGTCCTCAACAAGGCCGATCTGCCCCCACGCCTCGACGTTGCACGCCTACCTGGTATATCGGGACCGATAGTTCGGATGAGCGCCAAGCAGGGTAGCGGCATCGACGATCTGATTCGCACCATCCACCGCGTCTGCGGCGTAGTGGATTTCAACCCGTGCACCCCCGTGGCCTTTAGCGACCGGCAACTACGTCTTTTGGAATCGCTTCAACACAGCGAGTCAAAGGCCCAGGCCCGTTTGACCCTCTCGGAGTTGCTGGAATCGCCTGTGGCTCTTTCCCCGTCTTGAGACAGGTCCCCGCGGCCTGGAAGATCATACACATTTGTGCCGTCCGGTCTGCGGTTTCCGGATTCGTTTGCCCGCGGTGGTCTTCTTGTGCTGGGCCTTCCTCCCGTGCTTGGGACGACCTCGCTTTCTGCTCCCTTCGATTTCTGAGACGAGGCTGTCCAATGTCATCCCGGCAAACAATTCTTCGCGCTGGGCGGTGTAGTCACCGTAACCTGCGGTGTACTGATTGACAAACCTCAGAGTATCAACGATCCCGATCTCCCGATACAAGATCTTGGTCGCTTTGGCCGTGATCCGGGCCAGTGCCCGGGCTTCTCTCTTCCGCGGCGCATTCATGTGGCAGCTCTATGGAACACTTGGCAGTGGATAGGCCAGCAGTTGCAGTCCCTTGATGAACCGATAGTCTCGCTGATTCTTGGATATGAACGGCTGATTCAACGCGATGGCTGTCGCCGCTATCAGGGCATCTGGGATCGCCAGCCCGTAACGTAACCGATACTGCCGCAGCAAGACGACCGCTGTGTCGGACGCTCGTTCGGTGAGTTTCAGCACATGGAATCGCTCCAAGAACCGCTCGGTGCGCCGTAGCTCCGTCGCATTGCGACAACCGACCAACAACTCCATCTGCGTTATGACGCTGACGGCTGGTATAGAGTGCTCCTCGATACCAGCCAGACAGTGTACCGCTTCCGGCACATCCTGGCCCACATCGATCAGGATATCGGTATCGAGAATAGTTAGGATGCTCACCGGTCGCGCTCCCACTGGCGTTGACGCAGACTCCGCACCCACGCCGTACTGTCGCGCATGTCTTTGCGGCCGCGCCACATCCCAACGAACGGTTCATCGGCCAACTTGGCGTGCTTGGTACGCTTAGCGACTCGGGAGGGCGCATATCGGTTCTTCAGGAAAGCCAAAAGGTCGATGACTTCTTTTTGTGCTTCCGGCGGCAGCGATGCCAATTCGCGGGCGATCTTTGCAGCATCCATCTTTGACCTCACACGATAATTATTCTCCCAACTGTCAGAAGTATACCCTGCAATCATCGATGGGTCAAAGGATTCCCCCGCCTTGGTACGGTACGACACGGAAAGGTGATCCGCGGGAGGCTTTCGCAAGGCGCGGCGGTTGTGAACTGGGGCTGGGGCTGTATAATCGATTTCTATGGCCCAACCGATGGAAAACCTGAGTCCGGCGATGCGGCAGTATCGGCATTTCAAGACCAAGCACCCGGACTGCATCCTGTTCTTCCGCATGGGCGATTTCTATGAGACCTTCTACGAAGACGCCAAGACCTGCTCCAAGGTGCTCGGGCTGACGCTGACCAGCCGGGATAAGGGCAGCGAGAATCCCGTGCCTCTGGCGGGCGTGCCGTACCACGCGATTGACGGTTATCTCAAGAAGATGCTCCAGGCGGGCTATCGCGTCGCGGTGTGCGAGCAGGTGGAAGATCCCAAGACGGCCAAAGGAGTCGTGAAACGCGACATTGTCCGGATCGTGACGCCCGGCACGCTCACGGACGACATGCTCCTGGAAGACAAGAAGGACAACTTCCTTTGCGCGATCGACCTCGACGTCAAAGGTTATGCGGCGCTGAGCTGGGTGGATATCTCTACGGGGCATTTCTTCGTGCAGCGGGTGGTGGAGAAGGAATTGCTGAGCGAGTTGCAGCGCCTTGTTCCCGCCGAGTGCCTGCTGGCGGATCGTCGCGGCGAGTTGTTCGAGGTGGAGACCCGCCGGCTGGCGAACGATATCGGCCGGTTGACGCGGGCGATCATCACAGAGCGGCCAAGCTGGTATTTCGATCCGTATCAAGCTCAGCAGCGGCTGCTCAAGCACTTCGGCACGGCGACGCTGGAGGGGTTCGGCATCACTGATGGTGACCAGGATCTCATCCCGCCCGCCGGCGCGATCCTCGAATACCTCAACGAAACACAAAAGACCGCGCTCGGACACATTCAGAGCCTGCGCAAAGTAAGCCGCAAAGAATATCTGCAAATCGATCCGGTTTCTCTGCGCAGCCTGGAGATTCTCCAGACAATCCGCGCGGAGAGCCGCAGAGGTTCGCTGCTGGCCTGCCTGGATGAGACACTGACCGGCATGGGTGGCCGGATGTTCCGCAACTGGCTGTGCATGCCCCTGTGCGATGTGGCCTCCATCGAATGGCGGCAGGATGCTGTCCAGGAATTGAAGGAGAATCTGCCGACGTTGACGGCGGTTCGCGAGCTGCTGTCCAACAGCGCGGATATGGAGCGGATTGCCGCCCGCATCAGTACCTTCCGCGCGAGCCCCCGCGATCTTCTGGGTCTGGCACGTACGCTGCGCCAAGTGCCCAAGCTGCGCGAGCTGCTGGGCGGCCTACAGGCGAATCTGAACGCTCAACTGGCCCAGCAGTGCGACAGTATGGACGAGTTGGCCACCTTGCTGGAATCGGCAGTGGAGCCGGACTGTCCCACGCATCTGCGCGATGGCGGCTTCATTCGCAGCGGCTTTTCGCAGGAACTGGACCGGCTGCGGTCAATCTCGACGGAGGGCCAAAGTTGGCTGCGCAATTACCAGAAACAGGAGTCCCAGCGAACCGGCATAGCGAACCTGAAGGTCGGCTTCAACAAGGTCTTCGGCTATTACATCGAGATTACCAACGCCTCGGCGGACAAGGTCCCGGCGGACTACATCCGCAAGCAAACCGTCAAGAACGCCGAGCGTTACATCACCGAGGCACTTAAGAACTACGAGAATGAGGTGCTCACCGCCGAGGAGCGGGCTCTGGAGTTGGAGCAGCGGCTGTTCGAGGATCTGCGGGCGGAATCGGCCAAATACATCCCGCGCCTGCAGCGGCTCGCCGACACGGTCGCTCAATGCGATTGTCTGGCCTGCTTCGCCTACATCGCCAACCGGCGCAATTACAGCCGGCCGAAAGTCACTGATGACCGCAGGCTGCTCATTCGCGAAGGCAAGCACCCTGTCCTCGCGGAAATGCTCGGGGCCGAGTTCGTACCCAACGATGTCGAATTGGGAGATGGCGTAGGTGATATTTCCGTCATCACCGGTCCAAATATGAGCGGCAAGAGCACTTACATCCGCCAGATCGCGTTGCTGGTACTGATGGCGCAAGCCGGCTCCTTCATTCCCGCCAAAGAGAGCGAGATCGGCTTGGTGGACCGGATCTTTACCCGTGTCGGCGCCTCGGACGAGCTAGTGCGGGGCCAGTCCACGTTCATGGTCGAGATGACTGAAACCGCCAACATCATCAACAACGCTACGGCCAAGTCGCTGGTAATCCTCGACGAGGTCGGCCGGGGCACGAGCACTTATGACGGCTTGGCCCTGGCCTGGGCTATCACCGAGCATATCGCCACGCGCCTGAAGTGCCGGACGCTATTCGCCACGCACTATCACGAGCTGACCGAACTGGCCGAGTTGTTCGGCAATATCCGCAACTGCAACGTGGCCGTCCGCGAATGGATGGATGAAGTGGTCTTTCTGCACCGGATCTTGCCCGGCGGCACGGACAAGAGCTACGGCATCCACGTCGCCAAACTTGCCGGCCTCCCGAAACCCATCCTCGCCCGCTCCAACGAAATCCTCGAAGAGCTCGAATCTGCCTTCGCCAAGGAAGCCACGGGGGAGCGGCTCGCCAAGCACAAGACCAAAGAGCCCGACGGCGACGCCCTTTTCGTTCAAAAGCACAAATCCGTCCTCGACAAGCTCGCCTCGACCGACGTAAACCGCCTGACGCCGATTGAGGCTATCAACCTCCTAAGCCAGATCAAGCGTGAGATCGCCGACGGGTGATCCTGGCAAAGCCGGAAGCGGCTGTACTCCCTGCAAATGTCGCCTGCGGTCTTGGTTTCGAAGTCTCCTTTCCCGTTCATGAATCGCCCTGCGTGAATTCGGGGACACCTACTTATCTCAGTCAAGTCTCGTCTCCCCAGATATACGCCTACTCAGAAGTGATTGTCTCGATTGCAGTAACGAGATTCGGCAAATCCTCCATGACAGTCTGCCAGACAATGTCCAGGTTCACGTCGAAGTATCCGTGGATCAGGCGGTTTCGCATTCCCATGATCTTCTTCCACGGCAGATCAGGATGCCTCTCACGGAAGTCAGGTGAGACCCCCGTGGCGGCCTCACCGACGATTTCAAGCAGATGAACCAGCGATAGACACAGCTTGCGATCCGTGTCCAAGTCTCCTCTTTGTTGACCGCGTACCATGTCCATTGCCTCGCGGGCCGCTTCCAGCATGTGGCGAAGCCGCGTCTGATCATCCATGTGCATACTGCACCTCTGCCTGGGCCACCACCTTGTCACGGAAGTAGCGGCTCAAGTCCTCCGGCGTGCGCAGGTCCATCTTGCGGCCCCCGAACAGGGCAGACAACTCCTCCTCCATATCAAAGAGCCGAAAGAATCCCGGCACGTGGCCCGGCTCAAAGTCCACCAGCACATCGACATCACTATCCGGCCGGAAGTCGCTTCGCAGGGCGGAGCCGAAGATCGCCAGCCGGCGGATGTGATGCCGCCGGCAGAAATCCGCGATCCTGTCCTTGTCTACGACGAGTTTGTCATTCATAAACGTACCTCACTGAGATGGTATGCTCGACAGGGGGCTTGGTCAACATGATCCTTGCAAATCCGGAGTCGGATTCCTAAAATGCAGATATGGTCAGCGATGAAGTATTGAACGAGGTGAAGCAGCGGCTGGTGGACGGCTTCCATCCGGAGAAGATTATTCTCTTTGGTTCTCAGGCCCGGGGCACCGCCGACGACCGCAGCGACGTGGATATCCTGGTCGTTTCCCGGTTTGAAGGAGAACGCCGAGAAGTGATGCTTGAGATGGACAGGGCCCTCGGGGAGCTGGACTACGCGTTTGATGTGCTGATTTCCACGCCGGAGGAATTCGAGGTGGACCGTCTGATTCCGGGAACGGTCAGCAGGTATGCCGACAAGGAGGGCAGAGTGCTCTATGGAAGCACCTCGTGACAAGGTCCTCCGCAACGTTGGCGAATGGCTTGCTCGTGCCGACGAGGATCTGCAGTTGGCGACCTACGCCTTGACGATGCAAGCACAAGTACCGCCGTATCGGTTGGTTGCCTATCACGCGCAACAGTGTGCGGAGAAATGTCTCAAGGCCTTCTTGGTATACCATGATGTGGAGTTTCCCTATACCCACAACATCAGAAGGCTCCTGACGTTGTGTGCAAGTCGTGCGGCGTGGCCCCAGGTTCTCCGAGAAGCGGAGGAATTGACGGCGTACGCCATCACCGTACGCTATCCCGGCGAAGACACGGCTGTCACGGAAGAAGAGGCACGACGAGCGGTCAATGTGGCGGAGCGCGTTCGTAGCCAAGTCCGTACCGCCCTTCAAGAGCTGGGAATGGAGCTAAGTTAAGAAATACCCCTGCAAGGAAATATGCCGCGATGATCAGCGATGAAACACTGAACGAAATAAGACGCCGGCTGGTGGACGGCTTCCACCCCGACAAGAGCATCCTCTTCGGCTCGCAGGCCAGAGGTACCGCCGATGACCGCAGCGACGTGGATATCCTCGTCGTATGTGAAGTCCCCGATGGTCGCAGAGCGTTGACCCTGGCGATGGACAGGGCTTTGTGGGGTCTGAAGCTGGCCAGAGACATAGTCATCCTTACCCCCGAAGAGTTCGAGCGCGACTGTCAGATTCCGGGCACGATCGCGCGCCCAGCCTGGCTCGGAGGAAAGGTCCTTTATGAGAGCCACGGATGAGAAGACCCTACGAGACTAAAGTAAGGGCTACCGATCTTTACTCAGTATACCCAATTTTGTCAGCCGAGAGCGAATGGCACTTTCCTGCCTTTGAAGGAGTTGTGCCAACTCGGAAACACTGGCCCCTTCGATGAATTTCTCACTTAATCGTTGGTCATCCTCGGATGTCCATTTTTCATATGCTTTCGGATGCTTCCGTCGCTTTTCGTCCAGACTACACGCTTTGCTTCTTGCTCCTAGGAAGCGCACGGCCTTCCCCCCAAGCAATCGAACGGCAGAACGCCACCGTTTGCTCCTTCCACCCAAGAACTGCATGGCCTTCCCATATCCTTCATTGAACGCTTCAAGATGCTCCTGGAAGATCATCAGTCGATTGTGGGCTTGCTGCGAGACCTTCTGTCTTGATTCGCTGATAACCAAGTATCTTGTTCCGTCTTTCGACTCCTTCACGTCGAAGAAGTAAGTCCGGCTTCCTGCTGTCACCTTCTCTGTGAAGAGTTCTTTCCTTTCTTTGGTCATGTTCTTACCCTGTGCCGAAATATGGCCACATAGGGTGTGCCGTGCCCACCCTACGAGATTATTTGCCCCAAGTGATGGTGATGCCAATCTCTGCGAGGAAGCGTTCGAGCCATTCGCTATCCTTGTGCTGCCAACGCACGTAGTGCTCCTCATTGTTGACATCGGGATATTCAATCGTGTGTTTTCCACTGCGATGGCGGTAAAGGACGACGTGTTTACCCGTGTCAGAGACCCCCTCACGGACAACGGTGAAACCAACATCTTTCTGCACACTGGGGCCAGAGGAGGGGCTCGGGATAGGATAAACCTTCTTGAAATCCTCTCGGCACCTGCTCCATATGTCGCGCAGATCCAAGTCGCGTCGCGCATCTGCCGCATATTCCAATTCGCGGCTTGTAGACCGCCGATTGCACCACAGCGTCACGTACATGCCTTCCTGAATCAAAGCATCGATGAGCGGCTTGAAATCGAGATCACCGGCGACAAACGTCGCCTTTGACATATTCCCGCGTATGGTGTGCGAGAGCATGTGGACGGCAATCATGATGTCCACCTGCTTCTGGCGTGCCTTTGCGCCCGTGCCCGAAGTGGTGCCTTCATAAACATGAAAGCCGTTGACTTCCTTCAACTCATTGAAGAATTCGCGTTGAGGACGAACACGTTCGTCGTACGGTTCTTGAAGCTCGCCTTTCTTCTTTGGGGGCAGACAATCATAGTAGAATGTCTTCTGAAAACCGTGGGCGAACTGGGCGAAATCCAATTCGATGCGGACTCCCGAAAAGAAATCCCTCGACCATTCCTCGAGATGCTTGCGGAGGTAGGCGCCATCCACAAAAAGGTACTCCACCGGTGTTATGTGTGGCCCTGGGTTGAACGTTGGCATGTGTTGGCTTTCCCTGCTTTAGTTCCTTTGAAATGCTGGGGATGCCTTACTTATTTCGGTCTTGAATTGGGTATGGTCTCGCCCGGCACAGACAGCACCATTTCTCGAATCCGATCGAGGGGCATGTCGCCCAAGGCCGAGATTCTTCCATTGCTCACCGCGAAAGACTGCCGCATCATAGCCGGTGAACCTGCGAAGAACATCAGTGCTCCGTCGCCATAGTTGGTGTTGGGTCGGATCGGAAGGCTGGCGTTGGGGACTTCCTGCCCAACTTCGTAATGGAAAGTCGTTCCGGGGGTCTTCTTCAGGATCTCCGTGATAATAGCTCGGAGCTTGGAGCCGTCGCCTTGCTCGTATCGACCGAGGGCGATCACGCTTGCCACTTTTACTTGCTCGTCAATCGGTAGTTTGTGGAAATCCGGGTATTCGAACTGCGTTGAGACACGCGGGCCATCGCTCGGCGGCTCGGGTCTGGGGCCCTCCAGTGCCGTAGTCGCGGCGTCGGAGACTGTTCTGAAATAGTATTCAGGCGCGATCCGCGGGAGCGCAGACATGATGACCAACGCGATAATGGCGATGGCTATCGCCCACATAGCGTGGGTCAATCCGCGAAGGGCCTTTGCTAGCTGCTCTGCATCAGCGTTTTCCATGAGATCGTCTCCTTAAGAAGAAGTCTGACCGCCGTAAGGATTGATTCGCACAAGATGCGGAATTCTGGTTCTATGTCGGCCGAGAATGCCGCTGGATTGCGTGCCGGTGCGTTTCTCAGATCGTCTGGCGCGGCCACTCCCAACATTGGATTCTCCCTTACTCACGGCCCAAATCGTAGCGTGGCCGGTCGCGCAGGTCAAGTGGGCAGGCGAACAAGGGAGAAGGGATAAGGGACAGGTGACGGGTGATATATCAGAGCCGGGGGAGGAGAGGCCACAGGATGACATTGGGCGGCTCATCCGGCTTTCCGTACGCCCGCTGGTCTGTGGGACCACGTTGCGCAGGGAAGGCTTCCAGCAGAACTTGGGAATCCGGGCCGGAGAACACGAGACCGGCGTAGGGGACTGCAATGACCTGTAAATGCAGGACGGGTCAGGTCTTAGGCCCGGTTTCGTCCAAGTCGCGGTGCTCTCCGTGTAGGGCGAGCGTCCCCGCTCGCCTGAGACTCCCATGCTACGCTGGCAATGACATGGTCGGGCGAGGACGCCCAACCTA
>CAYHAJ010000305.1:0-41896 GCA_964354535.1 uncultured Pirellulales bacterium | reverse complement strand
CTATTATCTGGGATTTCCCATATAACATTGTATACCTCAGCCCAGCTACGCTACTGAGCCTCTTTTCTAATTGAATGTCAAATCTGTCTCGAAAACTCAAGCATATCATGCCGGAAACCGTCAAACAGTCGCGTACATACGTCAAGAACCCGCTTTTACACATCATTTTGGCAGGCCACCGCCGCCCGGGGGAATTAAAGGGGTCCGGTACATTTTCCGGGGGGAAGCAAAGTAATTCCGGGGACATCTATGAGCAAGCCGTTGTCCAGACGGTCACGGGGTTCTTTCGCGGGAATTCCACACATCGATTCGGCGTCACTCGGTTCGGGGCGCCAGGAGTCCACGTCCGAACCGGCTCCTGTCACCTGGACGAGGTCGTGTGGCCGCTGACAGGAAGGACCGAAAGACGAAGAGGAGAATAGTGCCGCAAAAAACGAAAAAAGACGCAAAAACGGAACGTCTCCTGCGGGCCTGCCCTGCCTCTTTCCCCTTTTTTTCGCTTTTTGCGTTTTTTTCGGCTCACGCGGTTTTGCTTCCGGCTAAAGGCCGCAGTGGCCTCTCCGGAGTTGGAAGAAGGGAGATTGCCGCGCTCCGCTCGCACTTGCCTGATCTGCGAAAATCGACGAGATCTGCGGTTGAGATCAACCTTTGGGCATTCGGCTGGAGGGAGTAGGGTCCTCTGCGGTCGTATTCTCCGTGGCCTCGGTGCTCTCCGTGGTTCAGGGGCAGGCTGCGTTCTTTCGTCCCGGGCGGGACTCGGTTCCCTTCCTGCCCTTGTCCCGCAGGGATGAATCCCTGGGCTACGATCTTTCGCCCGCCGGGCTGGGCGGTTCCGGCGATGAGGAAGTTTTGTCCTATTTTCGATTTTTGCACAACATACGGGCATCGAGAAGCGTCTTCTTATGAATGAGCGGCCGTCGGCGGAGGCGGCCGCAACGACCGGTTGGGGCGAACGAACGAGAGTTCGCCGAGCCTCCTTCTTAAGTCTGCCTGATGGAGGGCCTGAGAGCACCGCGAAGACGGCGACGGCGCAATGCGCGAACTACGCAGCGCGACCTTCGGCCGCAGCCAGAGCCGATCCTCTCGCCAAGACGCAAAGAACGCCGAGAAGGCAGGGCGACGCTGGTCTTACCCTTGGCGCCCTGTACAAAATAAGCCAATTTGCCTTGGTGGGCCGGGAAGACCATCGCCAAGGCCCGAAGCCTTGACGCTGCCACCCGGGGCTTTCGTGCAAAACAAAGCCAATTTGTCCCAGGGCGATTAGGAGGGTAAATGCCCTTGGAGAAAGGAGTTATGATGGATTCAGGCTCGCCAAGGCCGCGGCGAAACAAAGCCAATTTGCCGCCGGATGGGACGTGGCTTGGGGGACGCGGGGGCTTGTCCCTCGACCTTCCGGCCTCCCCCGGTCCAGTTGTGCGAAACAAACCCAAACCTGGGCAGGGTGGGACATCTGGGGAATGAGGCGTCAGGGAAGAGCCAATGGTGCAAAACAAACCCAATCCCGGAGGGACCGGTCGGGAGCCGGGAGTCAGTTGCGCAAAACAAAGCCAATTCCCGGCGGGCGCGGTATCCCACCATTCCACTATTTCCATTATTCCATCGTTCCAGCATTCCAATCCGATGCCGGTCGTGCGAAACAAAGCCAATTCCCGGCGGGCACGATGCCCCAGCCATTCCACGATTCCATCATTCCAGTATTCCAATCCGCTGCGTTTCGTGCGAAACAAAGCCAATTCTCCTCAAGGCGATCGGAGGGACAAATGTCTTCTGGGAAAGGAGTTATGATGAATTCAGGCTCGCCACGGCTGCGGCAAAACAAAGCCAATTCCTCGAGTGCGGATTCTGGATTTCGGATTGCGGATTGGGGACTGCCCTGCGGCAGCACGCCCGCCCTACAACCTGCCACCTCGGACGCGCGCGGACCAATTGTGCGAAACAAACCCAATTCGGCCGGAGCCATACGAAGGGCAAGTGCTTTACGGAGAAGGAGTTCTGTTGGATCGAACCTCTGTACGGCTGGGGCAAAACAAAGCCAATTTGGGCAGGGGTCTGGTTTCAGGGGTCAGCGGTCTGACACCAGGTCCCTCGTCCCTGGGCTTTTGTGCGGAACAAAGCCAATTGCCCCGGAGGGATGGGAAGAGCAAGTGCCTTCTGGGAAAGGGGTCGCACCGAACTTGACCTGTCACCACGGGCGAGACGCCGGTGATACTCATGGGCGGGACGCCCATGCTACTATAAGGCCTGGTGGCGTCACTACGAACGTAGCGGTGTTTCCGAGGGCCAAATCGCCTTGGCTGCGATATATCGGGCCTGTGCGCCGTCCTATCTTCCACAGGTAGAAATGTCACGAAAGGAACGGTTATGAAGAAATATCTGCTGATCGCGTTGCTGTTGGTCGTGTCCCTGCCGGCGTGGGCGGGCGAGTGGAAGTTGGTCTGGTCGGATGAGTTCAGTGAGCCCGGCCTGCCGAATCCTGCCAAGTGGGACTACGAAACAGGATTCATCCGCAACAACGAACAGCAGTACTATACCCGTGAGCGCGGGGAGAACGCCCGTATCGAAGATGGTGTGCTGACTATTGAGGCGCGGAAGGAACAATGGAAGAACCCGGCTTACGATCCCGGCGCCAAAGGTAAAGGCAGAGGGAGACGAGGCCAGGAGTTCGCGGAGTACACGTCGGCCAGTCTGACCACGCGCGGCAAGGCGAGCTGGACGTATGGCCGGATCGAGGTCCGGGCCAAGCTGCCCGCCGGGCGCGGCACGTGGCCGGCCATCTGGATGCTGGGGACGAACTCGCGCGAGGTCCGGTGGCCCGCCTGCGGCGAGATCGACATCATGGAATTCGTCGGCTACGAGCCGGGCATCATCCATGCCAATATTCACACGAAGAAGTACAACCATGTCCTCAAAACGGGCAAGGGAGACAAGATCACCATCGCCGACGCCTCCGAGGCGTTTCACGTCTATGCCGTCGAGTGGCGCGCGGACCGCCTGGATTTCTTCGTGGACAATCAGAAGTACTTTACCTTCAGCAATGAAGGCACCGGCGCCGACGTTTGGCCCTACGACAAGGACCAGTATCTCATTCTCAATCTCGCCATCGGCGGATCCTGGGGCGGACAGAAAGGCATCGACGACAGCATCTTCCCCCAGCGGTACAGCATCGACTACGTGCGCGTGTACGCCCAGGACGCCCAGGCAGCGGCAGCGAATACGTTTGACCCGAGCGAGATCGCGAAGGTAGCCGCCCTGCTGCCGGAGAAGCCCACCTGCTTCGGCCGGCCGATCTTGGACCGGGCCGCGTGGGAGGCGCTGGCCGCCACGAAGGAGGGCAAGACGATCGTCGCGGCGGCGGAGAAATTGCTTACCACCCCTATGCCGGAGATGACGGACGACATCTTCCTGATCTACTCGCGCACGGGCAGCCGCACGGAAGGCGACCGGGTCGATGGCCGGCGCCGCGGCCGCGTGGACACGCTGACCCAGGCGGAACTCCTGGAAAACAAGGGGCGTTTCCTTCCCGAGTTGGAGAAGGCGATTCGTTCGCTCTGCGAGGAGAAGACCTGGGTGGGCGTTGCTCACGATGGAAGCCTGGTGAACTTCCACAAGAAACAGGTCACCATTGACCTCTATTCTTCCGCCCTGGCTTGGAATCTGGCCATCGCCGACAACCTGTTGGGCGACAGATTGAGCCGCGCGACGCGAGACCTGATCCGCAAGGAGACTCAGTGGCGGATCTTCGAGCCTTTCCACCGCATGATTGAGGGCAAGCAGTCGCGGCATTGGCTCATGTCCCTGCATAACTGGAATTCGGTCTGCCTGGCCGGCGTGACCGGGGCGGCCCTGGCCCTGCTCGACGCGCGCCAAGAGCGGGCCTTCTACATCCTGGCCGCCGAGAAATACTCGAGGAACTTCCTGAAGGGATTCCCGCCCGACGGTTACTGCGGCGAGGGCACGGGCTACTGGAACTACGGCTTCGGCCATTACGTGCTTCTGGCGGAGGAGATCCGCTTGGCGACCGGCGGCCAGATCGACCTCCTGGCGCGGCCGGAAGCGCTGGCGCCGGCTTCTTTCGGAGCGCGATTTGAGGTCCTTGACGGCATCTACCCGCCGTTCGCCGACTCCTCGCCCGGCGCCCGTCCCTCGGGCCGCTTGATGGATTTCCTGAACGAGCGGTTCGGTTTCGGTCTGCCGCCGATCACGAGCGAGGGCCCGAGCCTTGGCGAGGGACGCCTGGCCGAGGGATTGATGTACGTGTTCCCGGTCCCAGTGACTCAGAAGATGCCTACGGCGGCCAGGGTGGAGGCGGGTGGGCCGCGTTCGTGGTTCGCGGACGCCGGCATCCTGATCTGCCGCCCGCTTAAGGACACGTCCTGCCGATTGGCGACGGCGATCATCGGCAACGACAACGGCGTCAACCACAATCATAATGACGTCGGCTCCTTTCTGGTGGTGCTGAACGGCGAGACCGTTGTCGTGGACCCAGGCGGTGAGACGTATACGGCCCGGACGTTCAGTTCCCGCCGTTATGAGAGCAACGTGCTCAATTCCTTCGGGCACTCCGTGCCCCGAGTGGCCGGCAAGATGCAGGACGCCGGCGCGAAGGCCAAGGCCATCACCCTTCAGACGGACTTCACCGACGCGCAGGACACGCTCGCCTTCGATCTCCGCTCGGCGTACTCGGTCGAGAGTCTAAAGAAACTGACGCGGACGTACGTTTTCTCCCGCGCGGGCACGGGCAGCCTGACGGTGACCGATGAAGTCGCTTTTTCCAAGCCGGAGAGCTTCGAGACGGCGCTGATCACCCTCGGCCCGTGGAAGCGGATCGACGCCACGACCCTGCGGATCGAAGATGGGCCCGCGGCAATCAGCGTCAGCATTGACACAGGAGGCGTGGATTTCGAGGTCGTCCCCACGGAGATCAACGAGCACGTCCACACCAAGAAACTACCGGTCCGGCTCGCCCTCCGGCTCAAGGGGCCGGTCCCGCAGGCAACCGTCAGCGTGAAAATCACGCCCGCGCCATAGCGGACCAGGAGGGGATGAAGATCACGGGGCGTGCTGAACGCCGAATGGATTCTTTGATTTTGTAGTTGACATCTCCTCATCGGCTGATATGTTATGGGACGGTACGCCTCAGGGAAGCGGGCGGCAGGTGATGTCTACTTCCCGTGCATTGGCGCGAGCGCCGTCTCAGCCGCCGGTTCCCGAGCGAGGCGACCAACAATCGATCCGGCATGAAGAGGAGGGGAGATGAAACGGCGAACGGTGGTCCTGGCGCTGGTGGGAGCATTCTGGATGGGCGGGATCGTACAGGCCTCCGCGATCCGGGTGGGATTCGATTCCCTCTCCCTGCCCAAACGCGATGATATGTGGAGCCCCCCGGTATCGTTGGGATTCACCTTGGACTTCTTCGGCGCCACGTATACGAGCCTGTACGTGAACACCAACGGCAATGTCACGTTCGACGCGCCGAACTACCAACACACGCCGGTCCCGCTGCAAGGGAAAGTCGGGACGCCGATCCTGGCACCGTTCTTCGCGGATGTCGACATCCGGGCCGAAGCGTCGGACATCGTCCGGTATGGGACCGGCCTCGTGGACGGTCACGCCGCCTTCGGCGTCAATTGGATCGACGTCGGCTATTTCTTCAAGAACGCCGACAAGTTGAACAGCTTCCAGTTGATCCTGATCGACCGCTCGGACCGCCATCCCGGCGACGCCGAGGTCGAGTTCAACTACGGCCGCATCGTGTGGGAGAGCGGCGATTGGAGCCGCGGCGTCGACGGCTTCGGTGGTTTCTCTGCGCGCGCGGGCTACTCCGACGGCACGGGCCTTCCCGGAACCTCCTACGAACTGGCCGGCTCGGGCGTGCCTGGCTCCTTCCTCGACAGCAGTCCCACCGGCCTGATCCATCACAGCTACAACAGCCCGGTCCCCGGGCGTTATGTCTTTTCCATGCTCCACAGTCCCTCACCCGTAGTTCCGGCGCCGGGCGCCTTGGTCCTGAGCCTGATCGGCCTGGGTCTGGTTCATCGTCTTCGCGGCCGCCGAAGCCCCACACGGTAATTGGCAATGACCTCACGAATATGGACGGGTTCCGACCATCGCCGCGTGGCGCAATGCGACACGCCCACGGTCCTGTCGTTACTACTCATGAATATCCTTTGCGAAGCCGGCGGCGACCTGCGCCGCACGCCGTATCCACTGATGCCATGAATCTATGGTAATCTAACCACATCTCCGACCCCAATGCAAGGGGCTTTTATCGGTCGCACGGAAAATTGTGCCGAAATAGGGCCGCCAAACCCCGAGCCGTCTGTTGACAGTCCTGCGCCGGGACGATATAATGAGAAGTGATTTCAGGGAAGAGACTGAATTCCTAAGGACCCGGGGGCAGTTTGGGGGCCGTTGGTGCAACGGTCCAGGCAGCCGCATTCGGTGGGGATTGGCACAGTATGGTTCCATACAGCATGCGAGAAGCGCGGGAGCTTCGCAAAGACGCGCTGGAGGTGGTCACCGCCGTGGCAGCGCTCGTCCTTCTGCTGGTATGCGCCGTCTCGGATGTGCCGCGTTTGTACTTGACGACGCCGGGCGCACGGGCGGCAAAGGAACGCGAGTTGAACCGGCAGTCCTTCGCGGAACTGCAAGCGACCACGCGCAAGCTGCAGGCACGCGATGAGGCCGTGCAGGCAGAGCTGGCAAAGGTCACACGCTTGCTGGAGACCACTCGATCCAACCTGGCCAACCTGACGGAAGGACAGGGAGCGCTCACCACGCAGGTGACCGCCACCGCCGCCAAGCTGCAACAGTTCGAAACGACGGTGTATCAGACGAACGAGCGTCTGAAGAAATTCAGCGAATCCGCCGTCCTGGAGCGAATCACGAAGGAGCGAGACGACGCGACCACACACGCCAAGCAGAGCGACGACCAAGTCCGCCAGTTGACTCTCAGGCTGCAAAAGGCAGGCATTTACCCGTAACAAGGGACGCGCACTGGCATTCCGGCATTTTGACCTGGTTTCTTACGGCGCCGGAACGGAATAGCTGGCTTCAACCTCCGCGTACATATCCCCTTTGGCAGGGATCCACGAAGTGATCGTACCCCGCCCCGTGATTCCTTTGAACCGCTTGGTGCCCGCGAGAAACACGATCGTCCCCACCTGCCGGGTCTTGGGATCACCGGCAATATCGATCTTCGCCAGGATGCTGGAGCCGTCCTCGAAGTCATACATGGCGAACCCCTGACAGTACTCCTTGCCTTCCGGCGCTGTGGTGTGGACCATCGAGCTCCACAGGCGGGCGAAGCCCCCATCGCTGAGCACGATGAACCCACCGCGCTGGACGCCGTCGACGGACGTGATGCGGCTGCCGAGTTGATTCGTCTCCTTGGCGCTCGCGAACTCGCGCCAGCGCGTCAGCTCCATCGAGGTCTGGGCGGGACTGAAACGGGCCGCGAGGCACAATAGGGAAAGGATCGCCACCAGAAGAACCCTCGTCAGCGGCTTCTTCGACCCCGTCTCCCGATGCCCCTGCTCGGCCTCCATGGAACCGATCGCTCTGTCGTCGCTCATCGTCGCATACCTCCGCGGGCACGGAACGCTGTCTTGGAACCCCGGCTGCCCCTGGGAAACTCTTCCCGTCGGCTGTCCGCAGGTACGTACTGCGACCCCAGCCAAACCGTACCCGTGTATCGGCTGCTTTGAAGCCCCGGTTAAGCACCGGGAGACGACGGCCCTGGGCGAAAAGAAGGTCCGAGAAAGCTCAGCAAACGAGGGAGGAGGGCAGGGGAGAAAAGCAATGATGGTGGAGACAATCTCCGGCCCGAACCGCTCTGGTCTCCGTGCGTACCTGGAGTGTAAAGAGCGTGTCTCGTCGGCGGTACCTCCGCCCAGCCGACCAGGAACGTCGCACGGAGTCGCCGCCAACGGCGGATGCTATAAGGACAAAGGAGTGGGTCATGAGCAGACTGAAGGTTGGAGATAAAGCGCCGTCGTTCTCCTTAGAGGACCAGAACGGTCGGATCGTGTCTCTGGCAGACTTCCAAGGGACGAAGCTGTTGGTGTACTTCTATCCCAAGGCGGATACGCCGGGCTGCACGCGACAAGCGTGCAGCGTCCGGGATGCGGCGGAATCGTTGCAGGAGTCCGGCGCGGCGGCGGTCGGCATCAGTCCGGATGCGCCGGACATGCAGAAGAAGTTCGACGACAAATATGACTTGGGATTTCCGCTGCTATCCGATCCGGACCATAAGGTCGCCGAAGCGTATGGCGTCTGGGGCGAGAAGTCTCGGTACGGCAAGAGCTACAAGGGGATCATCCGCTCTTCCTTCCTGATCGACGAGGACGGCACGATCCTGCAGGCCACCTATGAGGTCAAGCCCGAAGACACCGTGCCCAAGGCCCAGGAGGTACTTGCCTGAAGGAGTCGGGACAACGGCTTTCTACTTGCCGGTCGCCTGCGTGCGCATCTCCGGGTCGCCGACAACGATGGAGAGAGGACGGTACACGGACGCAACCGCTCGGGAGACCGCCTCGAAGCCCGCGGTCTCACAAAGACCCACGATAAAATGGGCCGGGAGTTGTTTCATGTACTTCTCCAGGTTCCTTCGCCCGAAGCCGAAAACGGTCATCTCGTGGTTCATGGGCCAGTAGGAATCGATCTCGCTGTCGTCCTCTTCATGGACCAGGTACAGAACGCGATTCATCGCACTGTCGCCAAAATAGAGCCACTCGGCCGTCTCGCCTTGGGCGACAATGTCGCCGTCCCAACGTGCCTGCGCCGACGTCTTTGTCCCATTGCTTCGCACGCAGTAGTCCGAATCCTCATCGAGTTTGCCGCCGGGCGTTCCTTCATAAAGAAACCAGTAGGCATGATCGGCCTTCAGAACGGTCAACCTCGCATAGAACGGGAAGATGTCCCACCGGCAGGCCCATTTGCCGTCCTTGGACTCCGAGGCAATCGTTGCCTTAACCGGTCCGCCGGCCAGTAACCGGCTGGTGGACTGGTCATTGCCCGGGTGGAAACAACCTTCTGGATGAACCATGTTGGGCAGGCCGCGATACTTGCCGCCCGAGCCGCTCTTGCTCACGGGACCATCGCCGGGATTGTACGAGAGCCAGTCATTGCCGTCCCTGTCCTCGATGCTCGCGAAACCGGCGCCCTGCTTGTGATAGTAGTAAGTCGCTCCCGAGGTCTCGATCTTGAAACTCTTCTGCCCCTCGTGCTCGACGTCCGGCCGGACGACAACCGCGGGGGCCGAGATATGGGTCATCGTCAAGCGGCGCTTGAAGTCGAAGTAGACGTGAAAAACACACTCGGCGCGTGCCACCGTCCGGCCCCAGAGTACAAAGGTGAGCGTGCCTCGCAGAGCGGTTTTGGGGTCGTAGTCAGGGGCCTTGTCGAACTGCACGGGAACCATCTCGTGCATCACGCGACCCGCGGCATCGACGGCGACGACCCGGATCGTAGGATCGTCTCCCGGCGCGGTCCGGCCCAACCGCCCGAGCAGGCGCGTCAGATCGAGAGGCACTTCCACCGGTCTGCTTTCGCGGTCGAAGGCGCCGGCATTCACGTGCACCGGGACACGGTAGTCCCACTCGTCGCCACTCCAGGCGTTTGCGCCGGAGAGATTCTCCCAAAGCTCGACGGGCTGATAAAGCCCGCTCCAATTGGCGCCGACCAGGTCGATGTCGCCATCGGAACCAATGTCGGCCGCCTGGATGCAGTGCGAGCCTTTCGTGGACAGAACCTGCTTGTCCCAAGCACCCCCTTTGCTCCGATTGACGAACAGGACGACCTCATCCGGGTCCTGGCCCTGGTGCATCTCCGAGGCGGCGATGTCCACGGCTCCGTCGTGATTGAAGTCCGCGGTTGCCAAGCCGTGAATGACGCATTCGATCCGATCCACGATGATATGCTCGGCCCAGCCGGCCTGCTTGGGATCGGCCGGAGCCTCAAACCACGAGAGCCGATACCAGTTGCCCGCCAGTTCCGACGGCGACAGGACGATATCCGGACGGCCGTCGCCGTTAATGTCGGCGACTTCGACGCCGGCGCTGGGGTGCCAAGCGCCGAACTTGTGCGCCGCCCACGCGCCGCCGAGGATGCGTCCGTCATTCTCGAACCAGATCCCCCCGGTAACCACGTCCTGATCGCCGTCGCGGTCCATGTCGCCCAGGGCCAATCCTTCGCCGTGCGGACACTCGATGATCTTCTGCGTCCACTTATCACCGACCTCCTGTCGCCACAGGTATACCTTGTCGCCAGCCTTATGGCCGAAGTCCAACTGATCGCGCGTCACGATGTCCAGCTTGCCGTCTCTGTCCAGGTCCGCCAATTCGATGTCGTGGGTACGGTGGTCCGCAACCTGGTGAGCGGTCCAAGGCGTCTTGGCCGGGTCGCCTTTGGGCAGTGGATTCTCATACCAGATCAGGCCGCCCATGACGATATCCATGTCACCATCGCCGTCGATGTCGCCTGCCTCGCCATCGACGGTCCGATAGCCGCCTTTGGCGATTACGGCCTTCGTCCAAGCGGGGTAGCGATACCAGACCAACGGCCCGGTCTGGCCGCCGATGATGATATCCATGAATCCGTCGCGGTCGATGTCCGCGACGATCTTCGCCCACGGGTTCTTGACGCCGTCATCGACGGCCACATATTTGAACGGTATCTCTGCGGCCGGGGAGAACTGAACCGCCGATAGGAGAACGATGCTTCCGACGCCAACAACTGTCGCGCGTTTCATGGTTCCTCACTTTCTCTCGGCGTACTGAATCAAGACCATGATCCCGGGCCAGTTTACTTCCATGCCGTGCACCATCTTCCCATCGATCAGCGGCGTTTTCCCCGTGGTCAAAGTGTTGACGCCCGGCTTGAACACGCCCACATCACGTACGTTCACCCGATGGAAGTAGTACTGGTAGTGCGGCCCCTCGGTATCGAACACCTGCGTGCCGTTGATGGAGACGCCGCGTATGTAGCCGGCACTCCAGCTCGACCAGACCATCTGGGCCGCGACGGCCTTGCTCAGGTCACCGGTGACGAGGAAATGCTCCTGCTTCTCGCCGGTCCGCGTGACCCATTTCTTGGGGATGTCATAGGGTTGGCACAGCTCCACCGAAGTTCCCTGGCGATCCAGACTCAGCCCCGTCACAGCCTCGGTCATATAGATCATTCCGTTGCTCCCGACGAGGCGGGCGGCCAGCGCCATCGACTGCTTCTGGTCCGGCACCCAGGACGTGTCCCAGGTCACTCGATAGGGAGCCTCCTGAGCCGTGCCGATATGATTCATGATCTTGCCGTGGAAGAAATGATAATGCCAGCGCGTGTAAAGGCCATCACCCTCGTAGTTGACGTCCTCATAGTGGCCGAGGTAATCCACCTGCTTGATGCTGCCGGCGGGCTCGGCGGTTTCGATCTCCAATGAAACGCGCTTGCCGAGCCTGGCCCCGGATGGCAGCGAGGCGATCTTGCCCGTCGGGTGCGGCTTCTTGGCCGCGTCGTAGTAAACGCGAAAATGTACGCCGTAGACGAGATTCTGCGGCCATTTCCAGGCACTCTCCGGGGATACCCGCAGACGGAACTGGTTGCCTTTGCCACTCTTGAGAAACGCCAGCGGGACGGGCACGACCGGGTAGATGTGGTGCTGGTACTCCCACGGGGGATACGGAATCGCCTCGGCTTCCGGGACGCGAATCCACGGGTTTCCGTTGACTTCGATGGCCAGACCCCTGGTGGAGTCATGGCAGAG
This sequence comes from uncultured Pirellulales bacterium, assembly GCA_964354535.1. Lineage (GTDB taxonomy): Bacteria > Planctomycetota > Phycisphaerae > Sedimentisphaerales > Anaerobacaceae > PLanc-01. The sequence continues at coordinate 30,141 of CAYHAJ010000305.1, read as the reverse complement.
AATCTTCTCGATCACCACTTCGGCTCGCAGCGCGTGCTCCAGATCGAAGTCATGTTCGAGGACTACGGCCGCGTTGATGTAGTCGTGAGCCCAGCCCCGATCCGGGTACTCGTCGCCGTACCGGCCGCCGACGCGGAGAGACCCGCCGGCATCGCCTTTCTCATTCCACCACATATGCTCACGGAACACATCGCCCGGGACCGGCTGCGACCACCCTGCCGCCGCCACTCCCATCAGGACCGCTGCCACTACCCATAGAACACGTCTTGTTTCCATCAACGTTTCACCTCCATTCTTGCCCACGCAACACCGCCGTAACAACTGCAATCAACTCCAGGCACCCGGGCCGCCGCGCGGGTCGACGCCAAACCATCAACGGACGCCTGTCCAACATCAGGAGTCCATGATAAACCACCACGGCCCAAGAGAAGAAGCCTCTTTCCTGGAATTGTGACGCAAGCGCGACGCGGGGCGATGTCACCCAGAACTTGGAGACATGTGCATTGAGCATCTATGAGGGGGCATGAGAAGCCTGGATTTCTCCGGGTGGCAGCGTCAAGCGCAGCTTGGCGATGGCAGCTTGACGGTGCGTAAGACCATCGCCAAGGCCTTCTGCCTTGACGCTGCCACCCGTCAGATCTCAACGGAGACACGCCCGCCTCGGCTCCTCACACACCCTCCGAGAAGCAACAGGTCACCGGACGTAGAAGTTGTACGTGTGCTCGCAAGTCGAGCATTTGAAGGAGGTTCCGCCCAGGGGTGGAAAAAAGTAGGGGGCGAACTGCTGCAGTGCCTGCACTTGGGCCAGCGGCACCGGGACCAGATCGGGCGTGTCGTTCCAGCCCAGAACGAAGATGCCACTGGGGGCTAAGACCGCATGCACGGCGTCGAAGGCTCTTTCGACGGCTTCTCTTTCGTTCAGCCCCCAGCCGAAGACGCCGTTCATCAGCACGAAATCAAAGTACCGCTCGGGGAAATGGCTCCGCAGATTCGCGGCGTCATCCACGATGTGATGGCGAGCGCCAAAGAGGGCCTTGGCCTCATCCCAGTCGATGGTCCAAAGCTCGCGACCGACGAAGAACTCGTTATAGAAGGCCTCGTAGGGCTCCCGGTCGACTTCAAGCACCCTTCGTGGGGCAAACCTTGACAGAACAAAAGGGATGATGATTTGCTCCAGAACGCGCCGGTCCGCGTACTTGGGCCGCCGATGGGCCACGTGCTTGCGAACGACCCTCCACGCCCAGTACCGATGATAAGCACAAATGACAGAAACGCCGGCGCCCATGCTTACGCCCCGTTTGGGATTGGGGATTTCGATCACTCGTGCTTGCTTTGAATTTGGGATTTCCAATCTCGAATTTCTTCAAAGAGCGGTGTCCGACCGAGCCGCACGCACTCGGCGGCATAGAGGTACAACGCGGCGGACCACGTTTGCCAATCGTTGCCCTGAGGCAGACCATTCTGGGCCTGGTGCCATTCGTTGAAGCCGAACCCGAGGGCGGGGTCCTTCGCCTGGCGCACCAGCTTGGTCAGAGCGATCAGCTTCTCTGCGGCCAACGCCAGTTTTGCCGCTGCGACCAGGGCCGCGATGTAGAAGCCGCAGACGAAGGGCCAGACCCCCCCATTGGCATAGCAGCCTGGCGGATTCAAGCGTTCGATCCGCGGCCGATAATCCCAGTCGCCCGGCCGCTGGAAAGGAAACAGGCAGGGTGGCAGATCGACGGCCAATTCGCCCTGATTCTGCATCCGCCAGCACTCCGTCTCGACCCACAGGACCATCTCCGATGCCAGGCTCAGCGGCGCCAAGCCCGACAGAATGGCCAGACTGTTGCCCATCAGATCGAAGCGATCGCTGCTGTATTCCTTGAAAGCCCACAAGGCGAAGTAGGGCCGGTCCGGCAGAAGCAGCCCCCGCGAGCCGCTCGCCAGCGACTCCGTCTCTGCGGCCGCGAACCGATGCATCCGCTCGTAGAGCACACCGGCCTTCTCGTGCTCTCCGAACAGCCGCAGATAGCTGTAGACCAGCGTGTTGACGTACAGTCCGTAGCCGGGGACCCACAACTCATCCCGCCAGTCGGTGGTGGGCTGCTGATCGACGAGGACACGGTTCTCGCTGCTGCGGTACTCCATCCACACCAAGGCTTTCGCCGCGGCTTCCTGGAGGAACTCGCGCTCCTCGGTCACCCGGCGGTAGAACCCCAGGCTCAACAGAAACAAGGGCGTCGTATCGCTCGCTCCCAGATTGCAGGGGTCGTGGGCCAGCGACGGCATCATCCCCAGCGGGCTCTGGTGGCGGGCGAGCGTCTCCAGGACCGCGCGCAGGGATTGCATCAGACCCGGGTCGCCCGTGACGAGCGCCGCCAGACTGGAGAGCAGCAAATCCCGCGTGTACGGCTCCGGATATCCCCACGCCGCCGCGCGCGGCAGCCCGGCACAGGGTCCGTGCAGATTGTTCAACAACACATCGCGGGCCGCTCGCGCCGCCTGTTCCACCGCCGGTCCCATCTCCACAACCACGGCCATATGCCCTCGGATTTATGATTTCAGATTTACGATTTACAATTTGGCTTCTCTTTCCGACAAATAGTAAATCGTAAATAGTAAATCTACCAGGCAAAGGTCTTATTTCCCCGCTCGATTATCCTCACTCTGCCCCGGCGCAAAAAAGAAGGCCATAAGGGGGAAGCTTATGGCCTGTTGGCTTGTAACCGGATGTTTTTGTATCGCCTTGTGTCAGATCGTTCGGGTCTCAGGCCCGCACAGGCGGTGGCCTCGTGCGGTTTGGAAAGTACCAGGTTTGGGATAACGAATGCGTAATGGTAGTCTGATGGCCCCTGAGATTCTGATTTGTGCAGGTCTGCGCGCCGCTTTGCGGGCAGATACTCATATTGTAGAACAACCAGAAGACGGCGGTGACGAACATCCATGTTTTCATGATTCTTTACCCCAATGTTCTCTCGTCGTATCGGCGGCCCCGGCGCTTTTTCCTTAGCGGATCTGTGCGGCATTGGGGAGGTCCGTCGTTCCCCAGTTATCAGTCCTGCGGAGTGAACAGGTATATCAATGTGAAGAATCCGTGTTTTTCGGGCGTGGGGAATTCACCGCCTCGCGCGTCGGCGCGGGGCGGCCCGTATCAGTACTGATAGAGCCTCTCACGCGGCGCGCAAAAAATTTCTCGCGCGCGAATTTCTTCCTAAAGCCTCTGACAAAATGAATCTCATTAAGTCATTGCGAGGAGCGCCGCGACGAAGCAATCTCCGCCCCTGGCGTGAGAGATTGCTTCGCTCCGCTCGCAATGACATGGAAGTGATCCCTGCTCCCCCTTCTCCTTCCTTAGAAGCTCTCAATAATCAGGAGGAGAGGATAGCGGAAGAACGCGGGCGAGCGGAGTTTACCGGTTCCGGTCCAATAACATGACCGCCAGTCGTCGCAGGATTTCGGCGCCGGCGCCGAACGGGCTCAGCAGGTCCACCGCCTCGCGGGCGAGCCGGCGTTCCAACTCCTTGGCCGGCTCGATCCCCACGACGGCGGGATAGGTGCACTTGGCGGCCTGGGCGTCTTTGCCCGCGGTCTTGCCCAACTGCTCGCTGGAGGCGCTGACGTCCAGGATATCGTCGGCAATCTGAAAACCCAAGCCGATCTTCAGGCCGTACTGTCCGAGCGTCTCCAACGGCGTGGCACCCGCCCCACCGCAGAGGGCGCCCATCCGCGCGGCGCAGCGGAACATCTTGGCGGTCTTGTTCGTGTGGATATATTCGAGCATTGCCACACTGCCCGCGGTGTTCTCGGCCTTGACATCGGCGATCTGCCCGGCGACCATGCCTGCCGGTCCCGCCGCCCGGGCGAGTTCGCCGATCAGCTTGACCGCCAGTACCGGATCGTCAATCCGGTCGGCGAGGATCTCGAAGGCGAGCGTCAGCAGGCCGTCGCCGGTCAGAATGGCGGTGGCTTCGTCGAACACCTTGTGGCAGGTCGGCCGGCCCCGCCGCAGATCGTCATCATCCATCGCGGGCAGATCGTCGTGGATGAGCGAATAGGTGTGGACCATCTCAATCGCGGCCGCCGCGATCCGCGCGCCGGCGTTCTCCTGTCCGGCGATCAGTTCGCAGCACCACAGCACCAGGGCCGAGCGGATGCGCTTGCCGGGTCCCGAAAGGGTGTAGTCGAGCGCCTTGTGCAACTGCTCCGGCACCTCTCGTTGCTCGGTCAGGAGTTGGCGGAGGGTGGTATTGATGATGCCGACCTTCTCGGTCAGCGCGGCATTGAAGTCCAAGGTGGTCGCACGTGATGCAGGCATAGGGTGAAGCGAATTTACTAATTACGGTTTACGATTTACAATGGAAGCAATCCGGGCCTACAACAAGAACCAAAGCACCCGGCGCTCCAATAGTAAATCGTAAATGGAAAATAGTAAATCCCGAATGATCCTGGTTCTGGGCGTCACGGCCTCCGGCAAGGCCCGGCTGGGGCATGAACTGGCCCAAGCCTTCGCGGGCGAGATCGTCAGCCTTGACTCGATGAAGGTCTACCGCCGCATGGATATCGGCACCGCCAAACCGTCCCCGGAGGCGCAGCGACAGGTCCGTTACCATCTCCTCGATGTGGTCGAGCCGAGCGAACCCTTCAGCGTGGCCCTGTTCCTCGACCAGGCCCGGGCCGCCATCGACGATATCCGCCGTCGCGGCCAGACGGTCATCGCCGTGGGCGGGACGGCCTTGTACATCAAGACCTTGCTCTACGGTCTCTTTGAGGGTCCCGGCGGCGATGAGCAGATCCGGGCCGAATTGCGGGCGCAAGCGGCACACGAAGGAGTGCCCCGCCTGCACGAGGCCCTGCGGCAGATCGATCCCGAGGCGGCCGGCCGCATCAGTTCCCACGATGCCAGGCGGATCATCCGGGCCCTGGAAGTCTACCGTCTGACCGGCCAGCCCATTTCGAGTTTTCAGCAACAGTTCGACGCCCACCGACCCCTGCACGATTGGACCATCCTCGGCGTACGGCGCGAGAAAGCGGTCGAGAGCCAACGAATCAACGCCCGGGTCAAGAAGATGATTGAACTGGGTCTGGTGGAGGAAGTCCGGTCGCTCCTGGCGGAGGAGAAGCCCTTGAGCCCGCAGGCCGGCTGTGCGATCGGTTATGCGGAGATCATCGACCATCTCGCAGGCCGGATGAGCTTGGACGAGGCGGTGGAGCGGATCAAAGTGAACACGCGCCGCTTAGCCAAAGGCCAGCGTACGTGGTTCAAGACCTTCCGGCAGGTGAACTGGCTCGACGTCGGCCCGGACGAATCGCCGGAGCACATCCTCGAGCGAGCCAAGGCGATGGTGCCATCAGCCCTTTAGGTCCTTCGGGTCTTGCAGGTCCTTTTCGCTTGGCCCGGCTTCCGGCGGCAGCGCAGTCTGCAATTCTTCCTGCGCTTGCAGCATGGTGGCGGCCTCCCCAAGCACGAGTTGCTTGATCAGGCTGCGCGGCACCAGCGTCATCCCCAGATTGAAAACCCGCTCCTCCACGGTGGAAGCCACGGCTCGCGCCGTCTGGTGGGCCATCCCGGACTCGATCGTCAGGTCCTGGACGATCTTGCCCTTGTCCCAGGGCATTCGCTCCGGCCGTGGCCTCGTCCGGTAAAGTCTCTCCACATCGGCAAAGTCCTGCACGTCGACCGCCAGGACTTCGGTACGGGCACGTTTGAGTCGCCGTTCGAGCGTGTGTTCCCCCAAAATTGCCGCTGCGGCTTCGTAGCCGGTGGAGGCGAGCACCGCCTTGATCACCGCCAGGATCTCGCTGGAGCGGACCTGGCGCTGATCCTGTCTGTGATAAAGGTAATACGTGACGACTTCGGCCAGATCCTCGGCCGTGGCGATATCGGGCCGCCCCGCCGCCGCGAAAGCGTTGTGGATCGTCCCGATGACCTTCGTGTGGATATACTCCTCCGTCGTGTCGTCGGCCTTGATCACCTGCAGTTGCTTGTTCATGCGACCGGTTGCCTCCTTGCTAACGGCGTTCCGAACGCGATGCGTTGTGTCTGGGCTCGGGCCCCTACGGTTCAAAAGAGCTTGAGTTGGTCGGCCGGCTCGGTATCCTGAATCGCCTTGCTGACCTCGTCAATCAGCTCGCCGGCATCGTTGAACTCCCGATACACGCTGGCAAAACGAATATATGCGACTTTATCCACTTCGCGCAGGTGCCGCATCACGCACTCTCCGATAAAGGCGGACGTCACCTCTTTGTCAAAGTTGCGGAAGATATCCTCCTCCGTACGGTCGGCAATCTGCTGGACTTGTTCCGCCGACACCGACCTTTTATAGCAGGCTTTCTGCAAGCCGGCGATGATCTTCTCCCGCTCGTAGGGCACGCGGGTCTTATCCTTTTTCACCACGTGCAGCCGGAAGCTTTCGCCGGTACGTTCATAGGTGGTAAAGCGCCTCTCACAGGCCAGGCACTGGCGCCGCCGTCGAATCACACGCCCCGAATCGCTGGAGCGGGAATCGACGACTTTATCACTGTCTTCCTTGCAAAAAGGGCATCTCACGACTCAGATTGACTCCTTGATCGCGACCCTCTCGAACTCACGCGGCGCCGAATATCCATTTCCCCGCACAAACTGCTACTCTACCTCGCAGCACGCGTCTCCCGACCCTGCGGCCGAGACACCCATGCTACGCTTAGTTGTCGCACGCATTGTACACTCAAGCTATAGTATGTCAACCGAAATCTGGCCCGGAAAGCCAATCGCCAATAGAAATGGTCCTTCCACGCACCGCGAGAGTTCGCTGGGTGCACCGCGAGAGAGCGAAACCTGCGCCGAGCCGCCCCGGCGCAAGTTTCGTGGTGTTTCGTTGACAGTCCATTGTCCGACAGCTCGGCTGACTACGGCTTGATTACGCAGATATCATCGATGAAGAGGCGACCGCTGCCACCGGCGATGGGTTTGTTCTTGTCTCCGACACCGATCGTCAGCTTCTTGACTTTGGCCAGATTCACGCCGGTCAAGCCGCTCAAGGGAATCTTCCACTGAGTCCATTGAGTGGCTTTGGTGACGGCCGTATCGGCATACGCGACAATGCCCACCTTTTTGGCGTTGTCTTCGACCGCAACGTAGAGCGGTGCGGGTGCGTTGCTGAACCGGCCTTGGACATAGTAGAGCATCGGGAACATCTGGTGCGACCCGACCAGATGGGCCGCCGTCAGTTACGCCGTGGGGCCGGGATAGACGTCGTGACGAGAGCGCCGTTGGAGTTCACGGACAGGTCGGGGGACGAGGAGCCAGCGCATCAAGAGAGCCTCTGCGTCTGAGACGCAGAGGCTAACTCGGAAAGAAACTCACATAGCCCCCCCAAAGATCGTCGTGCTCTGGCTCTCTTTCCGAGTTTTCATTCGCAGGTCCGACTGCGGGGTCTCTTCTTCTTGGACTTGCCCTTCCTTCCGTCACTTAAAGTCTACGATGAAAGGCGAGAGAAGCAAAATGCTGTGGGAAGTCGGACGTGGGAAGTTTGAAGCGGGAACCGGACCGCCGCCTGAGCCGCCCCTTCCCACTTCTTAGACTTCTTCGACCGTTGCCTTGGCCCGCAGGCCGTCAAGATAATCGCCGAGGGCTTGCTCTCTCTTCTGCTCTTTGACCTCGTCGAGGATCTGGCCCCGAATCGCCGGGAGCGGCGGGATCGTCGGCGGCTGGCGGTCGTAGAGCTTGGCGACGTGGAAACCGAACCGCGTGCGGAACACGTCACTGACTTGCCCGGGGCAGAGATGGAAGACCACATCCTCGAATTCCTCCACCAACTGCCCCCGGGCGACATAGCCGAGATCGCCGCCATTGTCGGCGCAGTCCGTGTACTTGCCGACGACCGCCTCGAACGGGGCGCCGCCGCGGATCTCGCGATGGGCCTGGGTGACGGCGTCGAGTGCCGTGCCCTCATCCGTCTGCCAGTTGACATATTTGACGATATGGGCGACCCGGATTTGCTCCCCCGTCGTGAAGCGATCCTTGTTCTGGTCGTAGTACGCGCGAATCTCCCCCTCGGACGGCTCCGGCACGCCCGCGTAGACACTGTTGATCTTGCGCTCCACCTTCATCTGGACCTCGATCATCGCCTTGATCGAGTCGTCCGTGACGGCGTTGAAATCCTGGTACAGGTCCTCCGGTTTTTCGTACCGCTCCTTGAGATGGGCGAACGCCGCCTCGATGTCGGCGGACGGAACAACCTCACCGTTGTTTTTGGCCTCCTGGCGGAGCAGGACCCGCTCGATGACGTTCTCCTTCGACCACTCCAGGAGCTGGGCCTCCCGCTCGGCCGGATCTTTATCGGCAAACGCCTGCTCGTAGCTCGGTCGCAGACGCTGGGCCTCCAACTGGATTTCCTGATCTTCAATTCGTTCGCCGTTGACGAGAATCGCCATCATTTGCTCCTATCCGCGAGACGCGGAAATCTCAAATTCCAAATCCGAAATCCCAAACAAAATGAACTACCTCGCAGCAAGCTGCGAGGTATCGAAACAATCGGCTTACCGCTTCCACGCGGCAAGCCGCGGGGAATGAACCCGAATGATTCAAAATCCAAAGCACAAATGACCGAAACAGAGTGCGGCGCACAGCTTCCGCGAGGTCATCCTCGCGCCTTCGCGAACCAGTCGGGGTCGCGGGCCAACTTCTCTCGGGCCTCCTGGGTCATCATCTCGAACGCGCGGTGAGTGCTTTCCCAGGCCCGCTGGGTGAAGGGCGTCCGGCGCATCTTCTCCACTTCGACGGCCGCCTCTTTGAAGTAGCTGCCGTAGATGTGCAGCGAGTCGCTGATATCCACATAACGTCCCACCCGAACCGGCTCGCCGCGTTGGGCGGCGATCGTCTGAGCGATGGTCCGCTGCAGGTCGGTCAGGGCGTAGACATTCATGAACCACGCCTTGTAGAGGTCGCGGCTGCGCCAGTGCGTGTTCATGTGCAGCACCCAGCCGCCTTCCTCCTCCGCGATCAGGCGGCACCAGATGCGCTGCAAACAGGGCGGATCGTCCGTCTTCGGATCGGCGGTGGGCATCCAGGTCACCGCTTGGGCCCGGCGGGTGTGGCCGGCTTTGGACAACGCGTCGATGATGTACTGAATCTGGTTGACCGCCTGGAACGGCTTGTGGCCGTTCGGGTTGCGGAGGTCCTCGACGGGTCGATAGGCGAACAGCCGCTCGTGATAGGTGTAGGTCCACTTGCCCGCCGCCGGGTCGATCCAATGGTCGTGAATGCCGTTGACCACTTCCTGGCGATAGGCTTCCAACTCCTCCGGACCGCCGGGAAAATTCTTGTGAATGCGCGGCTCGTGGAACGGGTCGGTCACCGCGATCATCACCGTCGCATCCTTGCTCGGCGGGTCCTCGGGCTTGTCGTACTGGGTCTTGACCTCAAAGCCCTGGTCCCATACGGCCAAAACCGCTTTCTCCCACGCCTCCGGCAGGCAGTCGGCTACAATCGAGATCACGGGAATCGTTTCGGAGGCAGTCGTCGTCATCGTTGCAGAGGCTCCACTCTCACAGCTTGTGTTCCGGGCCGCGGTTTGAGAAAGCGGCTGATATCCAGCTCTTGCGGCGTGATTTTGTAGTTGGCCGCGTAACGTTCGGAGATCTCTTCGAGCATTCGCTTGGCCTGAAAAGCATACGAGCTATCGGGCCAGCGGGCCTCGATCTGCCGGCAGGCTTGTTGCATCAAACCGTACTGCACCATCGGAAGCCGACCGAGGCTCCGACCGGTGGCCGCCCAAGGCAAAAGCTGCTGGGCCGCGATGTCATCCTCTTCGCTGAGCGGCTTGAAGTACAGCGTCGTCGGTTTCGTGATGCTGCTCGGCAGAACCACGCCGCTGAGGACCGGCTGAGGCGGGGTCTGCACCGGCGGTTGAGGAGTCTGCGGCACCGGCTCTGGGGCCACGGGAGGCTGCGGCTCAACGGGCTGGGACTCGGCCGGCTTGGGCGCCGTGGCGAACTGCTTATCCCGCTCGGCCATGTCATAGAACGTCTTTGTTTTTTCGCTCTGCGTCGCCTCGGTCGCCGTGGAGGAAGACGAAGCGTGGTCCGATTGGAACCGACCGACCACGACGATCACAATGATCGCGACCACCGCGATCCCCGCGATCTTGAGCCAAATCGAGTTCATAATACCTGCTCCTTTCAACCGGAACCGCCGCGTTGCGACCAGCAGACGCGGATGCCCCCCTTCCGTTGCCGCGAGCCGGCACCGACCCACCGGTGCCCGCACGGCAGAGCCATCTTAACACGTTCGGTTCCTGCCACAAAAGGGAATTTACGGAGCACCTGTTCAGCCGGAGGCTTCCGCATCGCTGGGCATGAGCAAGGCGCCGGCCCAGGCGGAACAATTGTTTGACACATGGGGGTACCGAATCATAGCATATGGTAGAAACTCAGGGAGGAGGGTGAGAGTGGTGAGAGATCATCGGACATGTTTACAGGACTCATTGAAGCAGTCTGCGATGTGAAAGCGGTCTCGCCTGGCGCTGCTTCGGGCGGCTCGCTCGTGGTGGATTTGGGCGCGTTGGCGCAGGAGTGCCGGACCGGCGACAGCATCGCCGTCAGCGGGGTGTGCCTGACGGTAACCCGGCTCCAGGGCACTGTGGCGACCTTCGGGCTCAGCCCGGAGACGCTCCAGTGCTCGACGCTCGGGCTGCTGCGACCGGCCTCGAAAGTGAATATCGAGCGGGCCCTGCGGCCGACCGACCGGCTGGGCGGGCATATCGTCCAAGGCCATGTCGATGGAATCGGCACCGTGAAAGCGGTCAAAAGGCTCGGTGAGTTTGCCGATATAGAGTTTGCTGTCGGGCCGGAGCTGCTGGAGCAGATGGTGCCCAAAGGGTCCGTGGCGGTGGATGGTGTGAGTTTGACGGTTGCGGGGATCGGCCCCGATGGTTTTCGGGTCGCGGCGATCCCGGAGACCCTGAACAGAACGACGCTCGGCAACGCATATATCAGTGGGCGAGTGAATATTGAGACGGATGTTCTCGTCAAGATCGTCCGGCGGCAAGTGGAGGCCCTCCTGCCGCAGAAACAAGCGCTGACCGTGGACCGACTACGACAAATGGGTTACTGATGTTGAAGGGCAACCACAATTCGATCTCGGAGCAAATGGTCCTCGGGGTGACCATGGGCGATGCTGCAGGCATCGGGCCCGAGGTGGTTGTCAAGGCGTTGGCCGACCCGGAAGTCCGGCGGGCGGCCAAATTCATCGTCTTCGGCATGAATGAGCAGCTCTGCTACGCGGCGGACCGGGCCGAGATCGAGCCCTTCTGGGGCCGGCATCAGCACGAGAAGATCAGCCGGGAGTACCCGTACAAGGTCGTCGTGGCGGATTACGACGAGTACAGCGTGCCCCCGTGGCTGCGGGAGCCGAGCCGGGTCGCGGGCGAGGCTTCGATCAGGTTCTGCTCCGACGCCATCCACGCGGCCAAGGCCGGGATTATCGACGCCATCGTGACCGCCCCGATCAGCAAGGCAAGCTGGAAAATGGCCGACGCCCCCTGGCCCGGACACACGGAGATGTTCGCCCAGAAGTGTAAGGCCCCGCGGAAGGCGATGATGTTCGTCGCCGGGCCGCTGAAGGTCGCGCTGGCGACGATCCATCTCGGCCTGTTCGAGGTTCGCAACAAGTTCACGATCGGCTGCGTGTTCGAGCCGATCGACCTGCTCAAGGATGCGTTGAAGGAATTCTTCGGCATCGACAACCCGCGGATCGGCGTGGCGGCCCTGAACCCACACGCCGGCGAGAACGGCCAGTTCGGCGACGAGGAGCAGCGGATCATCGCTCCGGCGCTCCTGCTGGCCCAGGAGCAAGGCATCAACTGCGTCGGCCCGATTCCCGCCGACACGCTGTTCCCACGGGCGATCCGCGGTGAGTTCGATGCGGCGGTCGCCATGTATCACGACCAGGGGATGATTCCCGTCAAGCTGCTCGACTTCGAGCACGCGGTCAACATCACGATCGGCCTGCCCCTCGTCCGCACGTCTCCTGCCCACGGGACGGCCTTCGACATCGCCGGACGCAATATGGCCAACCCGTCGAGCATGAAATCGGCGATCTTAATGGCCATCCAGATGGCCAAGCTCCGACGAGCGGTCCAGTTTGCCCCCGTGACCCCGAACGGCCGAGCCGCCAACGGGACGCCGCACGACGAGCCCGGCGAATTCGGACAATAATAAGGACTCATGGGACCGATAGGAGGGTCCCCAAACGCAGAATTTCGCGTTTGGGAGCCCGGACCTATGCAAACCAAACGCCAAATCCAAGAGTTGCTTTCGGCGGCGGGAGTCTTGCCCAATCGCAGGCTGGGACAGCACTTCCTCGTCGATCTCAATCTGATGCGGTTGCTGGTCGATTCGGCCCAGATCGGTCCCAGCGATGTTGTCCTCGAGATCGGCACGGGGACGGGTTCACTCACCGAGGGCCTGGCCGAACGGGCGGGACACGTCGTCACGGTCGAGCTGGACCCCACACTGGCGGGTATCGCACAGGCGCGCTTGGCACAGGCCAATAATGTTCAAATCATCAATGCCGATGTGCTTTCCGGCAAAGGCACAATCCATCCGGCTGTCACAGATGCCGTGACACAGGCCCAGGCCCGGCTCCCAGAGCAAGGACCTGAAAGACCAAAGGGACCAAAAGAACGAACTGCCGCAAGCGGCCGGTTCCTGCTCGTGTCCAACTTACCTTATGACGTGGCCTCGCCGGTCATGATCAATCTTGTCAAAGGGCCACTGCTCGCCGATGTCATGTTGGTGACGGTCCAGCGAGAGGTGGCCGACCGGATGACGGCCCGGCCCGGCGGCAGAGACTACGGCACACTAAGTATCTTTCTCCAGGCCACAGGCAAGGTCGAGATGCTCCGAGTGCTCAAGCCGAGCGTCTTCTGGCCACCACCTGGGGTGGATTCCGCCATGGTCCGCTATGCCCGCGACAACGACAGGAGCCGTCGCATCCTGGACATAGGCCTTTTCGGCCACGTGGTCAGCCTCTTTATGGGGCATCGACGCAAGATGCTGCGGGCCTGCCTCAAGCAGGCGCCGCCGGAGCTGGGGGGCCGCGACCTGTGGCCCAAGATCTTTGAACTCAATGCCATCGACCCGACCCGCCGGCCGGAGGAACTCGCGCCGGAGCACTACGTGGATCTGGCCAATTCCTGCCACCAGCTCAGGGACGCCCGCTCGTAGTGACGCCCCAAGGCGTTCCTAAATCTCGCACACACAAAGGCTTAGGCATTATGGACGAGGGTGTCGCACCCCGATCCTCTTGTCATCCTGAGCGCCGGCGAAGGACCTGGGCCGAGCACGAGAACAGGCGTTGGATTCAGTCGCCGGTCAGATACTTCGCTTCACTCAGCATGACAAACGGAGCTTGATCCGGCGCGCAGAACGCGGCCCCATAGCTTCTCGGGCTTTTTGCGGGGCGATTTGGGAGATTTACGGGCTTTAGGTTTGCAATGGCCTATGGCGCGGATTATAATACGGAGCGTGAGTGAAAGTGCGCCCGCGGCACAAATGGGTAGAAACCAGCGGAACAAGATGCCCCTGGGGAGCATCTTGGACGGGTAGGTGACGGTCTTTTTCCTCTTGGGTGAAGGAGTGTGGACATGACGAAGAGACGCGGATTCACATTGATCGAATTGCTGGTGGTGATCGCCATCATTGCGCTGTTGATGTCGATCCTCATGCCGGCGCTGCGCAAGGTCAAAGAGCAGGGCAAACAGGTCAAGTGCCTGGGCAACGTAAAGCAGTGGAACCTTCAGGCGGCCATGTTCACGGAGTCCAATAACGGCAGATTCTGGAGTTCCGAACCCGGTACGCCGGGCTATTGGTTCCTCTACTACATGGAGGACAGCCTCAAGGACTGGAAGCTGAATGCGACCTGGATGTGTCCCTCCGGCCTGAAGCCCGTTCAGACCGCCAGCGGTGCAATGATCCAGAGCTTCAACATCTATAATGCCTGGGGCATCTTCACCGGTGCCCGGCTCGGCCTCAACGGCGTCGCCGGCAGCTATGGCATCAACGGTTACTGCCTGATCCCGGCGAGTGCCGGCACGACGACCTACGAGGGTGGCGTCTCGGTCGCGAACGGCTGGAAGACCGCAGGCGAGCCGGGCAGCAGCAACGCACCGTGGTGGACCGAGGCCCTGCGGTTCGATCTTTGGCCGCGGGAGGTCGAGAAGCCGGCCGATCAGGAGTTTGCGGCCTGGTCGGGCAACCTCATGGGCCGGTGCTGCATCAACCGCCATCAGGGGACCGTCAGCACCGGTTTCATGGACTGGTCGGCCCGGAAGGTGGGCTTGAAAGAGTTGTACACGATTAAATGGCACAAGAAGTTCAATACGCGCGGGCCGTGGACCACGGCCGGCGGCGTGAACGACGCCGATTGGCCGGACTGGATTCGGCCGTTCAAAGACTATTGATCGTCGTTTGATGCGAAACAGACCCAGAAGTGTAAGGGGGGCCGTTTCGTGAGGGAAGCCGTGTACGAGAGATGTGCGTTCGTGTCGTTTTCTGGGAGGCGATGGATTGCAATGACTCAAGAAAGGAGAACAACGAAACGCCGGGGAGGACGGGGCTTCACGCTGATCGAGTTGCTGGTGGTGATCGCCGTGATTGCGATTCTCATGGCGATCCTCATGCCGGCCTTGAACCGGGCCCGCGAACAGGGCCGCCGGGGCGGCTGCCTGAGCAACCTCAAGAACCTCACCCTGGCCTGGATCATGTACGCCGACGACAACGAGGACAAGCTCGTCAACGGCTCTTCGGGCGAGTACGGCACCGAGGCAACCAACGGGCCCTACTGGGTGAAGTTGGACTACAACAGAAACATGACGGAAGCTGCGAAGAAGCAGGCCATTATGGACGGAGCGCTCTATCCCTACGCCAAGACTCTCAGTGTCTACAAGTGTGCGACCGTGATCAATCAGGTCTCCGTGGCCACACAGAGCATCAGTCCTCCTGTCCGCTCCTACTCCATTGCCGATTCTATGAACTGCAGGGGATGGGAGAGTCAGATGAACGCCAAGGTCAAGATAATCAAGAAGCGGATGCTGATCAAGGATCCGGCCAACCGCATGGTGTTCATGGACGACGGCGGCACGTGTCCCTCCGCGATGGGCGGGTGGACGGTGTGGGCGACCAAATTCTCCTGGTGGGACCCGCCGCCGGTGCGCCACGGCGACGGCACCCAGCTCTCCTACGCCGACGGACACGGCGAGTACCACAAATGGCAAGACCAGAGGACTCTGGAGTTCGGCAAACGGATCCCTCTCGTGGCCAACAACGGGGAAATCCAGCAGGACAACCCGGACTTGGTATGGGCCTCCCTGGTCGTCTGGGGCCAGGAAGCTACAACGATTCGCTGAGTGGAGCACCCTGAGCAATACCGCGATGCAGAGATCAAGAGGTTTCACATTGATCGAGCTTCTGGTGGTGATCGCGGTGATCGCGATCCTGATGGCGATCCTCATGCCGGCGTTGAACCGGGCCAAGGAGCAGGGCAAGCGCGCCGCCTGTCTGAGCAATCTCAAACAGCTCGCGCTGGCTTGGAACTTGTACGCCGACGACAACAACGACCGGATGGTGAACGGGGATTCGGGCGAGTACACCTCGATGTACAACGCCGGCGGCGCCCACTATCGGGAGACGTCCTGGGTGCTGCGGGACTGGTCCAGCGGTATGACTCTGCAACAAAAGCGAGAGGCGATCCTGCAGGGCGCCCTGTATCCCTTCACCCAATCCCTGAAACTCTACAAGTGCCAGACGGTGGGCTTCGACGTGGGCCAGCGGACGGCGAGCGAGATCATCCGCACCTATTCCGTCTCCGATGCGATGAACTGCAAAGACTGGCCCGACATGAAGGCGGTGATGCTCAAGAAACGCTCGCAAATCAAGGAGCCGGCGGCCACCCTCGTCTTCGTCGATGACGGCGGCACGAACCCGTCGGCCCTGGGTGGCTGGACCGTGTACACGAACCAGGCCAAGTGGTGGGACCCGCCGCCGGTCCGTCACGGCGACGGCACGAACTTCTCGTTCGTCGACGGCCACAGCGATTATCACAAGTGGACCGACCCGCGGACGATTGACTTCGGCAAGCGGATCCCCCCGGCGGCGTTCTCGGAGGTCCAGGCGGGGAATGAAGACCTGTACTGGGCGGCGTATGCCATGTGGGGTCACGATGCCGCCCAGTTGCTGCCTCGATAAGAAAATGGTAGGGAGTGTGCGGTGAGCAGACGTAGAGGTTTTACCCTGATCGAGTTGCTGGTCGTGATCGCCGTCATCGCCATCCTGATGGCGATTCTCATGCCGGCGCTGAACCGAGCCAAGGAGCAGGGCAAGCGGGCCGGCTGTCTGAGCAACCTCAAGCAGCTCACGCTCGCCTGGCTGATGTACATCGACCAGAACGATGAGAGGCTGGTCAATGGGGACACCCGCGAGTACACGGCCCTGTACAGTGCGGGCCAGCCGTTCAACAATTCCCATTACAATGAGCAACCCTGGGTCGAGACGGATTGGCGTCCGACCATGACGGAGCAGCAGAAGAAGGACGCCATCCTGACCGGGGCCTTGTATCCGTACGTCAACACGTTGAACGTCTACAAGTGTGCGACGATCGAACGACGGACGGCGGACGCCTACGGCGCCCTCAGCGCCACGTTCCGGACCTACGCGATCATGGATTCCATGAACTGCAAAGGGTGGCTCGACCGCAGTCCCGGCATGAGGATGCTCAAGAAGCGCGGAGAGATCAAGAACGCCGCCTTCCGGGCGGTGATGCTCGATGACGGCGGCACCGGCATGTCGGCCCTGGGCGGCTTTACCACGCGCGATCTGCAGACGATTCGCGGCGGCAACCAGTCGTGGTGGGACCCACCGCCGGTACGGCACGGGGAAGGCACGAACTGGTCGTTCGCGGATGGGCACGCCGACTACCACAAGTGGGCGGACCCGCGCACCATCGAATTCGGCCAGCAGACGCGACCGACAGCCAACTCGCCACAGCAGGCAGACAACGAAGACCTGATCTGGTCGGCCGAGGTCGTTTGGGGCAATCGCTGAGCCAGGCGCCGCCGGCAGGCGACGAACAGGAACAGAGCGGACCGCCGCCGTTGGCGGTCCGCCGTCATGTATACGGAAACGGTTCTTATCGGGGAAGGTAGTATGAGCAGACGGAAAGGTTTCACCTTGATTGAACTGCTCGTGGTGATTGCCATCATCGCGCTGCTGATGTCGATCCTGATGCCCGCGTTGACGAGAGTGAAAAAGCAGGCGCGGACCGTCGCCTGTCTGAGCAAGCTCAAGCAATGGGGCCTGTTCTTCTCCATGTACGCGGAGGACTACAACGGCCGCTTCATGCAGGGATTCACCATTAGCCGACAGCGCGCCGTCCAGGTTCTGGGTCCGTATCACAAGTGTGATGACGAGATCCTCACGTGCCCTAACGCGACGAAGCCCTGGGTAGACCAGAACGGGATCACCACCGGAATGGAAGGCACGTTTCTCGGCTCGACCTCCGCGTGGGGCTATCTCCCACTGGACGGGCTGCCCAAGGCCATCAAGGGCAGCTATGGAATCAACGCTTACTGTAATGACCCGCCGCGGGGCTCGGAGCCGCACAGCCGTCCCGCCGGCGACTTCTGGCGGGGGCCGAATGCCTCCGGGGCCGCCTTTGTCCCCCTCTGGATGGATGCGATCCGTTACAACGGGGTCCCGCTGCATTCCGACACGCCACCCCAGTTCGACGGCGAGCATTGGAACGACAATGCGCAGATGGGCCGGTATTGCATGAACCGGCATGATGGATTCGCCGGGTGCCTGTTCCTGGACTATTCGGCCCGCAAGGTCGGCCTCAAAGAGCTCTGGACGCTCAAATGGTATAAGTCCTTCAATCAGGCCGGTCCCTGGACCAAAGCCGGCGGCGTCTCCCCCGGCGACTGGCCGGACTGGCTCAGGCCCTTTAAGGAGTATTGAGTTGGCATCGCGCGGTGGAGTGCAGCATGATGAGCAACACGGGTGTAAGTAGGACAAAAGGTTTTACGTTGATCGAGCTTCTGGTTGTCATCGCCATCATCGCCCTGCTGATGTCGATCCTGATGCCGGCCTTGTCCCGCGTCAAAGACCAGGCCAAAAGCATCGGCTGCCGGGCGAACCTGCGGCAGTGGAATCTGTTCTTCCAGATGTATACCGAGGACCACAGCGGCAAGTTCCAGGCCGGCGTCGGCAGCGGGCATACCAATCACTGGACGAACGCGCTACGCGGCTACTACAAGAACGATCACAAGATTCGCCTGTGCCCCATCGCCACGAAGCCGCTCATCGGCCCGAACGGGGAGACCGGCGGTCAGTGGAATGTGAACTCCGCCTGGGGCATCTTCAAAGGCCAGGGGTATGCGCCGGAAGGAGACTGGGGCAGTTACGGGATCAATGGTTGGGTGGAGAACCCGCCCGCCTCGTACGCGACGGTCTACGAGAACTTC
This sequence comes from uncultured Pirellulales bacterium, assembly GCA_964354535.1. Taxonomy (GTDB): domain Bacteria; phylum Planctomycetota; class Phycisphaerae; order Sedimentisphaerales; family Anaerobacaceae; genus PLanc-01. The sequence continues at coordinate 11,662 of CAYHAJ010000305.1, read as the reverse complement.
GAGACGGTGTACAATTGGCGCACTCCGAACGTGCCGCAGGCGGGTTATGTTCCTCTGTTCATGGACGCGCTGCGGTTCAATATCTTCCCCCGGCACACCGACTCTCCGGCACCGCTGGAAGATCAGCCCTGGGAGGGCATGCAGCACATGCGCCGAATTTGTATCGACCGGCACAGCGGCGGGATCAACATGGCGTTTCTGGACTGGTCCGTCCGCAAAATCGGCCTGAAAGAGATGTGGATCTTGAAGTGGCACAAAGCCTATAACCAGGCCGGCCCGTGGACCCGCGCCGGCGGCGTAACGACGGCCGACTGGCCGCCATGGATACAACCCCTGAAAGACTATTGATGTTATAGAAAGGCAGGCCATGAGAAGGACGAGGGCGTTTACGCTGATCGAGCTGCTGGTCGTCATTGCCATTATCGCCATTCTTATGGCGGTCCTGATGCCCGCCCTGAAAATCGCCCGCGAGCAGGCCCGCGGGGCTTCCTGCCTTGCCAACCAGCGCTCGTTGGCCCAGGCGTACATCATGTACTGCGACGAGAACGGCGGCTCCATGCCCGCCGGCTGGGCGGGGTACTCCCCGGCCAACCGCGTGCCGCCCTGGGTGATGCCCCCGCTCGATTATGCCGGCACCACGATCCGGCAAATGGCCAGCGGCGATGTGACGCTCCAGCAGCGGTTCAACGGCCTGATGGCCGGCGCCCTCTACCCCTACCTCAAGACGGTCAAGGTCTATCATTGCCAGGGCGACAGTCGGCTGACTCAGGGCACCAGCCTCGGCCGCAGTCTCGCCTACTGCATCTACCGCAGCTATTCCCTGCCGGACTACCTGCGGGCGACCGAGCCGGTCGATCCCAAGAAGCTGTTCACGTTCAAAGAGCCGGCAAACAAGATGCTGTTCATCGAAGATATCTACGACGGCGGGGCCGGCAACTACAACCACGCCGGCTGGTCGTATATCCCCTTCAGCAATGCCTTGTGGGATCCGCTGGGCATTTTCCACAGCGACGGCAGCACGTTCAGCTTCATGGACGGTCACGCCGAACGCAAGAAATGGGCTGACAAGCGAACCATCATTTACGGCACGAGCCGGGCGGAAGCCACGGCCCGGGGCTTCGGCAAGGGCCAGCAGTTCAGTCCCCCCAATGTGGATATCGACTGGCTGGATCAGCATTATCCGGGCCCCAGCAACCTTCCCGGCGAAAAGCCGCTCCGATGAGGACGAGATGAGCAATCCTAGACATGACGTTGTGCGCCAAGTGCAAACGAACAACCGCAAGGGCGTTCGTTATTGCGGATTGCGGATTGCGGCTTGCGGCTTGAAGAAGACCCGCGCTGCGAATCCGAAATCCGCACTCCGCACTCCGCAATACAAAGGTCCCGGCTTCACGTTGATCGAATTGCTGGTGGTCATCTCCATTATCGCGCTGCTGATGTCCATTCTGATGCCCGCGCTGCAGCGGGTGCGCATCCAGGCGCGGGGCGTCGCGTGCCAGTCGAACCTCAAGCAATGGGGCACCATCTGGCTCATGTACACCGACGACAACAACGGCTTTTTCCCGAAGCGCCGGTCCAGTAGCGGCCGCTGGATCGATGTGCTCTTCGCGTACTATTACAAGGACCACAAGTTCCGCGTTTGCCCCCAGGCTCCCAAGGTCGCGGCACCGGGCGGCGCGACCGATACGTTGACGCTGGGCGGCGATGCTTTCACCTCCTGGGGCATCGTGGCCGCGAGCGGCGGTCGGCCCATCGGGACCTATGGCAGCTACGGCATCAACGGCTGGGTGTACGTCAATGACGAGCCCAGCGGGGTCCTCTATGGCAAGCCTGCCCAATTCTTCTGGAAAACGCCCAACGTCAGAGAGGCATCGCAGGTGCCGCTGTTCCTCGACTGCTGGTTCTGGTGCGGCTGGCCCGATGACACAGACACGCCGCCGAAGCTCGATGGCCGGGAGGCGCGCTACCCCGGCGACGACAACGCCATGAACCGCTTCTGTCTCAACCGGCACCGGCAAGCGATCAACGGCGTCTTCCTGGACTACCACGTCGAGAAGATCTGGCTCAAATCGATGTGGCATCTCAAGTGGAGCAAACGCTTCAATCCCAACGCCCCCGGGCCCAATTGGGAAACCGAAGCCCCCTGGATGGCCCATTTCAAGGGGGGATGATCTTGTGCCAATCCTTTGTCAGGAATCGTTTTTCGGAAGGCCAAGGCAGGATCTTCATTTCGGATTGCGGATTGAAGAGAGCCTGCACCGCGAATCCGCAATCCGAAAGCCGAAATCCGCCATGTCAAGGCCGCGGCTTTACCCTGATCGAGCTCCTGGTGGTCATCTCGATCATCGCCCTGTTGATGTCCATCCTGATGCCCTCGTTGCAGCGGGTGCGCAAGCAGGCCCGGGCGGTGGCGTGCCAGTCGAACCTCAAGCAATGGGGCACGATCTGGGTCATGTACACCGACGACAACAACGGCTTCTTCCCGAAGCGGACCTCCACGGAGGGCCGCTGGATCGACGTGTTGTTCGATTACTATTATCGTGACGCCAAGCTGCGGGTCTGTCCGATGGCGACAAAGATCGCGTCCCCGCAGTATCCGCCGGGGGCGTCCGACTTCGGGGCCATTGGCGGCAAAGCCGACACCTCGTGGGGCCGACTGAGCCAGACCTCCGGCCGGCCGGCGGGTACGTGGGGCAGCTACGGAATCAACGGCTGGGTCTACGTCAACGCCGAGCCGGGCGGTGTTCTCTACGGCAAGCCCGCCCAGTTCTTCTGGAAGACGCCGAACGTCAAAGAAGCAGCGCAGGTTCCGCTGTTCCTCGATGCGGTCTATTGGTGCGGCTGGCCGGATGATACCGACCGACCCCCAATGTTCCCCGAAGAGCACTGGTCCGGCGACGTGGATTCGATGCATCGTTTCACCATCGACCGTCATCATCAAGCGATCAACGGTATCTACCTGGATTACCACGTCGACAAGATCTGGCTCAAGGCCCTCTGGCGTCAGAAGTGGAGCAAGCGCTTCAACATCAATGCTCCGGGGCCCAACTGGCAGACGGAGGCCCCCTGGATGGCCCACTTCAAAGACGGCTGATAACTGACTCGCACAGACACGAAGGGGACGCAGAATGTGGAGGGACGCAAGACGGTGGGCTATCCTCCTGGTCGTTCTCCTGGCTTTGGCGATTCTGGTTTTGTCCCTCCTCGTGACGCGCGCCGCCCGACGACGAACCGGCTTTGGTCCTCCTGCAGAAATCGCGCTTGTTTTGGCCTGGAACGGTGAAACGGCGAGGATTCCAGCCCCTCTTGGTTATCCCCGACCGCGGGACATGTACGCCAGGAAGTTCCCCTGGTTGCGAGCCCACAGCTCCGCGCGTGTTTTGACCACGTTCGACGCCCAGGGCAAGAAGTACACGGCCGATCTGCATGGCCTGACGGCGGATCCCCGGAATCCCGGGGGCCGGCTGATCCCCTCCGTCGCCTCGGTGACACGGTACGATCCATACGCGCGGTTGGAATCATCTACCGGATACAGTCTCCAGGGACCGGCCTACTGGTTCAGTCATGACGCGAGCGGCGTGAAGAACATCGAAGTGACCAGCATGGGCATCGGCCTCGACATCAACTTCTACGATGCGCAGGGCCGTCACTGCAAGGAGTGGCTGGTCAACAAACACGGCCAAGTGTACCAGGAACAGATCCGGCAAGAGCGCCAATGGACGATAACACATGATCTGCAGGATCTGAAAACCCCCGCGGAGGTGCCTTGGGGCGAGGCGCTCCGGGAGTTCATGGAATACTACCCCGGGCGAGACAAACCATAGTGGAAATGGTGGGGCAAGCGTCTCCCTGTACGTAAGCCACCGGTGCCGTTACGAATCATCCATCATCAATCATCCATCATCAATCTACAGGACGGCGGTCTGGTGGCGGTGGCTGTGGCACTCGATGTTGACGGCCACGGGCAGCGAGGCGATGTGACAGGGGGCGGTCTCGATCAGAACGGCCAGGGCGGTCGTGTCGCCCCCGAGCCCCTGGGGCCCCAGGCCGAGAGCATTGACCCGCGCGAGCAACTCGTGCTCCATTTCACGGTAGAAGGGATCGGCGTTCGGCTCATCCAGGCTCCGCAGCAAGGCTCTTTTGCTGAGGAGACAACTGGCCTCGAAGTTGCCGCCCATCCCGACGCCGACCACAAACGGAGGACACGCGTCCGCCCCGGCCTCCCGGACGACGCTCACCACCCAATCTACGATCTGCTGAGGATCGGCCGTGGGACGGAACATGCGAAATTGGCTCTTGTTCTCGCAGCCACCGCCTTTGGTCATGACCGTCAACTTCAGCCGGTCGCCGGGGACGAGGGAGAGATGGACGATAGCCGGGGTGTTCGTGCCGGTATTGGTGCGCTGGTGGAGGGGATCGGCCACGATGCTCCGGCGGAGATATCCGGCCTCGTAGCCGGCGCGCACGCCCTCATCAATCGCCTCGGTCAGGGTTTGACGGGCCGGCTCGGCGGGCGCGATCGCAACCTGAGCCCCCAGTTCCGCGAAGACGACGGTCAGCCCCGTATCCTGGCACAGAGGGATTAGGTCCTGGGCGGCGCAGCGGGCGTTCTCGACCAACTGCCGCAGAATCCCGGCGGCGCGGGGGTCGGACTCCCTTTCGGCCGCACGCTCCAGAGCCTGGACCACATCCGGCGGTAGCTCGTGGCAAGCCGCAATGCACAGGGAGGCCACGGTCTTGGCGACCTGCTCGTATTCAATCGTCCGCATCATCTGTCGGTAGTCGGTAGCCCGTAGTCGGTAGTCGGCAAAAGAGCACGTGAGAACCGACTACTGACTACCGACTACCGGCTACCCTTGTTCCTACTTTCCCTGCATGTTCAACTCGAAGGTCTTGAAGGTCGCGTTGCCCATGTCGTCGATGATCCGCAAGGCGATCACGTGCTCGCCCGACTCGAGCTCCTCGGTCGTGATCGCGAAGCTCTCCTCCGTCGTGTCGCAGACGAGGTCGTCCGGCAGCGCACCCTTCCACTCGACGTTGCTGTCGATCGTATAGTCGAGCTTGCTGATGACGCTCAGCTCATCCGTGACCTCCAGCTTCAGGGTCGCGGCCTTGCCGTTCTTCTCCAGGGAGTACTTGCGAATCAGTGGGCCGGTATTGTCCACCACGAGCGGGTCGCTGATCCGGCGGCCCGTCAGCTTCGTCGCGACCGTATTGCCGCGCTCGTCGCTGGCGGTGACCCGAATCTCGTAGCGGCCATCTTCGACGGTCTTGCTGTCCCACTCGTACGTGTCCGCCTCGATCTTGTCCTTGATCAGGATCCAATTCGCGCGGCCGACCTTGCGGAAGTCCAGCCGGTACAGGAGCTTATCCTCGTTTTCATCGCCGGCCTTGTAGCCGAGCTTGAAGACGCCTTCCTTGCCCGGGTTCTGCAGCCGGGCGACGTCGATAGTCTCCACCTTCGGGGCCAGGTTCGGCACGGTGCTCGCCACGGTCACCTCGCGGATCGTCGGCGTCTTGCGGCTGTCTTCGCTCTCCAGAAGGAGCTTGTACTGGCAGAAGCGGCCGATCGGGCAGCGCAGTTGGATCGGCCCCGTCATCTCCACGGGCTCGGTCCAATCCGAGAACGTCGGATCATTCACGTCCTTGACATTGCCGCTGCGCGAAGCCACGAGGACTTTGCAGCCCCGGGGGATCTCGGCGTCGACCTGCAGCTTGCCCCATTTGGCCGGCTGGCCTGCGTCGATCAGATCGGATCGATAGGTCCCCCGCGGAGCATACGTCGAAGACAGCAGCACCAAGCGCGCCGGATTGGCCGTCCCGACGTAGATGTCCTGCTCGGAGACGGTCGCCGCCGTGATCTGGGCGGCCTTCTTGTCTTCGTAGAGAATCGTCTGGCGTTCCGCCTCGGGGTCCACGCTGTAGAGCCGAGCCTCGTTGCCCGAGCCGACGAGGATGGTGCCCTCCTGGCGGGCCAGGCACAGGAACACGGCGGCCTCGCTGAAGACCTCCGTGACATAGCCCTGTTTGTCGATCTTGTAGATGTAGCTGGCGCTGCCCGGCTTAGCGGGGCGCGGCACAGGCCGCGGTGCCGGCGGTGCAGCGCGGCTACTGGCGGTCGGACTACTATTGGCGACCTTCAGTCGCATTTCGCCGTCGGCCGGCGTCTTGCCACTCTCCTCCTTCTTCGTCTCCGGCCGGCCGGAGACCGCCTGTTGCGCCGCAAACCTCTGCTCGGCCTCCACCACGTTGGCCGATGTGGCGGCGGCATACAAGACGCCCGCCTGGGGCGCGACCCCGTCCAGCGACAGCAAGGCGCTGATCTCGGGCTCATCACTGTCGTAAAGGACCGTGGCCGTCTTGTTCCGCGGATTGATCCGGTAAACCAGGCCCCGGGTGTCACCGCCGGCATAAATCAGGCCGTCCCGTCCGGTCGCCACGGACAGGATATTCTTGTCCTGGCTGCGATAGACGAGCTGGGCCACTTTCCCGGAGGGGTCGAGCGCGTAAACCTTGCCCTGGGGACCCGTGCCCAGATAGATATTGCCGATATTATCGGTCTCAATGGCAAAGATATACTTGGCGTCGTTCGGTTCGAAGATCGTCTCCATCTTGCCGGCCTCGTACCGGCAGAGCCGGCACTCGTCGCCACTGATGCCGGCCAGGAGCCGCCCGGCCACATCCATCGACATCGCAAAGATGTGCCGGTTCGAGAGGCGCTCCTTGGCCTCGATGACCTTACCCTCATCCTTCCTCTTCTCGCCGGAACCGCCCTCGTCCTGGGACGCCTCCTTCTTCGGCTCGCCCGCCTTGGGCGGGGCAGCCCTTTTCTCATCCTCGGGCGGGTAGATCTTCGTGAGCTTGCCGAGGTTATACCGGTACACATGGCCGTTCGGGCTGGTCCCGATAAAGATCGTCCCGCCACTAACGATGATGCTGTTGACCGACCAGACATTTTCGAAATCGGAGGCGAGGACCTTGGCGTCCCGCCCGAGCTGGATCGTTCCGCGCGAGCTCACGATGACCCCATCGGGCTCGCCCGCGAGCAGGTCCTTGCTGCTCGAGTGACGTGTGACTTTGCTGGTGACCGCCTGGCCGACCGCGGTGGACAAAGCCACAAACAGCAGTACGGCGGCAATCTCTCTCCCCTGGTGATGGCGATGTTCTGGTATCATTTCTACTCCCTACGTGGACTGATGCGGGATCGGGACCCGGTTTCCTGGAGGCAGGACAGCAGGCCTTGCGGCGTGTCTCCCTTTCGCAAAAGTTCAATCCTTGAGCACAGTGATCGGCACTATCTCCTTATCGGCGATCACGGTACCCGTCTCCACTGTCTTCTCCACCCAGCGCGGGTAGGGCTGGACCATCATGGACCGTTTGTCGCTCTGGAGGATCAGTGCCTTCGTGCCGGGCAGACTGGGCAACTCGGCGCGCTCCAGCGCGATCCCACTCGGCGGCAGCATCAGCAGGCAGTACAGCTTGGTGCGCGGGACGTTCAGAATGTTGTTCAAGGAATCCACCAACGTCTGATAATTCGTCGCCAGATACCGGTACGGTGCCGCTTTGTGGAGGAAGTTCTCGTACTCATCGGCGCCGAGGAGCAGCAGGTTGTACTTGCCGGGCGCGAGAGTGTCCGGGACCTCCAAGTCGATGGAGTATTGCCTCTTCTCCTTGAGGAAGGACTCGATCACTACCTCCGCCTGGATCGTGCCGCCGGGTCTGACCTTGCGCTCGGCCACTTCCACCGACCAGAGGTAGGAGGCGATATTCCGCGGCGTCATGCGAACGCTGAAACGAAGCTCGTTAATCTGGGCGCTCGGGAAGGGGTTGTTCATCAGCAAGGCCAGCGAGCCGGCCATCTCGACTCCCGCTTCGATCAACTCGGCATTGGAGGACGTATTGGCGAAACGGATAGACCGGCCGTCGCTAAGCTCAATCGCGCCCTCGTACTCGACCACGTGATCCCCCGGGTACCGGCCGCCGCGATAGCCGGCCGTGAGGATCGCCGCGCGAACGAGGCTCGCCGTGTACAGCCGGTGGTACGCCACCTGACAGTGGTAGGTGCAGGGCTCCAAGGCGTTGAATCGCTCACAGTGGATCGTCAGGGGAATCATCCGCGGTTTTTGCCCGATCCGCCCCGTGATCGCCCCGGATTGATCGCACGTGATCGCACCGACGATATCCGAGCAGGTGGCCAGCTTGAAGGAGCTAACGACGTTCGAAACAACCGTGTAGACCTTGCCGCCTGCCATCGGCAGATCGGTGGGACCGCCCCCAAACATGCTGTGTCCGAAGCCATAGACGCGGTCGCCCCGAACTTCCGTGACTACCCCGATGGCACTCATCCGGATGTCGCCCGCGACCAGAGGGATCGCCAACGTTCCGCCCGGCTGGAGAGAGCTGCCGGACGACTCCGTGGCCGTGCCGCCCAGACCGGCCACCGCCATGATGCCCAGCGGCTCCAGTTGTCGGGTCAACGGTCCGCAGGCCTCGGCCGGCAACCCGGTGATGAGCACCGGGCACGGCAGAGCCGCCGCCCCGCTCGGCCCGGCGGCCGCCGGCACGAGTTTCCGGGCGGTGAGCTGCCTGTCGATCTCGGCCAAGTTGATAGGCACGGAGAGATCGAAGGTGAAAGCCGCGGACGTGGAAGAGCCGCCCGGCGCGGCGCCCGCCCCGTCAACTCCCCCGACCTCAAGCATCTCCTCAATCGGCGTTACCCCATAAAGAGGGTCCTTGGAGTAGGTGTACCCCCAAGCCAGGGCCCCGGCGAGGCGGCCGTCGATGTACACGGGCGAGCCGCTGCAGCCCGCCACCAGGCCGGTATGCTTGAGCCGCTCGTCCACCCCCATGACCAGGATGGAACTGCGACCCGGCTCCAGATCCGGGATGCCAAAAACCACATCCAGGACCTTCATCTCGAACTTCTCGATGCCGGCGTCCCCATAATCGGTGAGGCAAAAGGCCGGCATGTCCGGCTTGACCTCGCTGAGCCGAATATACCGCTGCGAATCCCACATCGCCTCGACGGAAGCGAGGCGCTTGCCGGTGCCGGCATACGTCCCTGTCCCCAGAAGTAGACAAAGGACGACCCCGAGCCAGGCCTTGGTTTCTCCGTTTTGTGCAGTCCGTGTCGCCGCCATTCCATCCATCCCCAAACTCTGTGCACATTGAAAAAAGGCAACCCAAAATTCTAACTCGGCGATACTTCCATTGCAAGTTAAAAGACGTCCTGTTATCATGGTGGTTTGTCTCTGGACGGCCCGATAATGAGGGCCGAGGCCCAAACCTGGAATCGGAGAACACGAATGAGATCGGATCATCGGCATGAATTGAAAACGAACGAATTGGCCGACTGGATCGCCCACTTTCCCCACTGGGCGCGCGAGAACCGCAACAACTTGATCGCGGCGGGCGCGATCCTGCTGCTGGTCCTGATTGTGTATTTCGTGCGTTTCTACCGCGGCAACGTCGTGTCGGTGCGCAACCAGACGCGTCTGACCGGCCTGATCGCGGAGGTGCCGCAGCAGATCAACCGGGTCGCCAATGCGGCGGCCCAGGACCGCGACGAGTCCTACGTTCTGCTGCAATCGCAAAAAGATTTGCAGGACTTCGCGGACAAGTCCTCTAACAGCGACATGGCCGCCCTGGCCTTGATTCAGCGCGGGGCCGCGCTCCGCGCGGAGCTGCACTATCGCCTGAGCGACATCAGCCGCGACGACCTGGTCAAGCAGATCGGCCAGGCGCAGGCCAGCTACCAACAGGCCTTGGATCGCAAGCCGGCGAGCCCCGCGCTGGCCGCGACCGCGCACTACGGGCTGGGCCTGTGCGAGGAAGAGCTCGGCAACTTTGACAAGGCCGGCGAAATCTACCGCGAGGTGGCGCAGAAGCCCGAGTATGCGGGAACGACGGCGCAGGCGTCTGCCGCTTACCGCCTGAAGATCATGAACGACTACCAGACCGACCTCGTCTTCAAGCCGGCGCCGCCGAAACCGGTGGAGATGCCGGTTCCTGCAGGACCGGTCCAGCCGGGCGCGGCGAGCGCTCCGACGGTGATTCCGGTGCCCCCGACCGCAGGGCCGGCAGCCCCGAGCGCCCCGGCGCCGGAGGCCGGTCCGGCCCCGGCTCCCCAGCCGTCAGCGCCGGCGAACTCTCCGGCGCCCACGGCGGCGCCGAGCACGTCCGATACAAATGCCCCGAAGGGCAATTAGTGCATGGAGAGCGGTCGGCCCGTCGCACCTGGTCGTCGCGACGGCGTATGAATATGAATGGCATGGCTGAAGTCCGTGCCACAGGAAGTTTCTCTTGATCCTGCGTGGCTCAAGAGGGCGGTTGCGCTGGAGCGCGACCCCGCGAGGCAGGGATTGGAGCCAGAAACCGAATTCACTTTTGCCCGTTGACGTTTTGTATCTTCGCCCATGGATGAATTACAGGAACTCCGAGGCCGGCCGCTAACGCTGCACGTGGGCATCGGCATCACAGAGCGCCGGCTCGACAAGTATCTGCACGGCCGGTTCCGCAATCTGAGCCGGCACTTCCTGCAGGACGCCATCCGGGCCGGCGGCGTCAAGGTCAACGGCAAGCCCGCCAAGCCCAGTTTCAAGCTCAGCCACGGGGACGTGATCGAGCTGGTGATTCCGGAGCCGCCGAGCAAGGATATCGAGCCGGAGAACATCCCGCTGGACATCCTCTACGAGGATGACGACGTCATCATCCTGAACAAGCAGCCCGATCTGATCGTCCACCCCTGCCGGGGCAACGTGCGCGGGACCCTGGTCAACGCCTTGGTGCACTACTCGGATCGTCTGTCCAGCGGACTGGGCGAGTTTCGGCCCGGCATCGTCCACCGGCTGGACCGCGACACCTCCGGCGTCATGGTCGTCACCAAGCACGAAGGAGCCCAGTGGCGAATCGCCAAGCAGTTCGAGCAGCGCGAGGTCAACAAGACATACGTGGCGATCGTGCACGGCAGGCCGGAACTGGACGCCGACCGGATCAACGCCCCGCTGGGGGTCCATCCGACCATTCGCGAAAAGTACGCTATCCGCCCGGAGATTGGCAAAGAGGCCATCACCTATTACAAAGTCGTCGAGGCGTTTCGGGGCTTCTCGCTGCTGAGACTGGAGCCGCACACCGGCCGCACCCACCAGATCCGCGTGCACCTGTCCTACATCAAACACCCCATTGTGGCCGACGACATGTACGGCGGCAAACTGGTCTACCCCTGGCAACTCGCCGACGCCGAGCCGGCCGTCGAGGAACCGGTGATCAGCCGCGTCGCCCTGCACGCGCGGACCCTCGAATTCACGCACCCGACCACAGGCGAGCGCGTCAAGTTCGAAGCCCCCTTCCCCGCCGACATGCAACACCTGCTCGACATGCTCCGCCAACACCGGCGGCAATAACATGACGCCCTCATACGAGAGGACACACCTCTTGTTCGGAGTTCCGCGTTTACGCGGGTCAAACCGTTTGTACGGTGCGTACCGCGCACCAATCGTATACGAATTTGGACAAGCTCTTGGAGACTGTAGCATCGTTACAGACAATTTTCTCGCCTTCGGAACCCAGATTGGACGATATCTCCGAGAAAGAGAGTTCTTGGAGATACGGTCATGGATGGCCCTGGAAGCTATGTTGGTGATCCCACCGAAGGTATTGTACG
>CAYHAJ010000304.1:0-39456 GCA_964354535.1 uncultured Pirellulales bacterium | reverse complement strand
AATGCCTCCTGGCGTATGGGTTGGGTTTTCCGGATGGTTCTTGTTCAACCCTCTTATACACTAGGCTTCAAGGCATTTCGAGCCTTTTTGTCAATTCCCGCCTCAGAAAAGCGGGAAAAATCACGCTTGTATAGGGCCTAGCCTGTCGACACTCATCACGCCGATGACATTTCTGCCTACTTTCATGGGATTTCACTTGATAATGAAGTACATTTTATGTATAATATATATCCAACATGACGACACTGCATTGATAAGAGACGGTTGAATTGGGAGGGCTTGCTCGTGAACAGCCGAGGGTCATCATCCGCAAGCGTCCCGACCTTACATTCGCTTACTTCGCCGGAGCCGGTGCAGGGGTCGATCGTGCGAAACAAACCCAATTTCTCCGCCCGGACACGACTGGCGCGGGCCGTAGGCGGGGAGGGAGTCTCCCTCGCGCTAATTATGCAAAACAAAGCCAATTCCCGGCGGGGCCGGGTGAGACGGGGCCTGGGGCACGGTCGCCGGAGGTCTTCCCTCGGCCCTCGCCCCTGCGGCCTCCGGCCTTCTGTGGGCCAATCGTGCGAAACAAAGCCAATTCTGGCGGAGCCCGAGGAGAGTACAAGCGCTTTATGGGAAGAGAGTTATGGCGAATCTGACTGTCATATGGCCTCGGCAAAACAAAGCCAATTTCCCTGGACGGACAGAAAATAGGCGAGGACCTGCCATGCCGGGAGCCTGAGCCGCGGCAAGTAAAGGTGCAAAACGAAGCCAATTTTTGGCCCGGCGTGTTCTCACGTACGTGTGGGTCAAGTGCGGCTCGAGGGTCAGGGGCGCTGCCCCCGAAGTCCCGAGGTTTGGCGCTTTTGGCCAGTAGCGTGGCAGTAGAGGACGACAGGCCGCCAGCGGCATCTGGTTGGATCAGAGCCTGCATGAGCATTCGTGCGAAACAAACCCAATTCGTCCGGAGCGTCAGGAGAGTGCAAGTGCTTGACAGGAAAAGAGTTATGATGAATTTGACCGCCAGAGGCGTCGTGAAAAACAAAGCCAATTTACCCGGATCTGCAAGGGGGCAAGGGCCGCCAAAGGCGCCAGCAGAGCCCGTCCGGCGGCCAAGCGTGCAAAACAAACCCAATTTGGGAATCCAGGACGGCGCAAAACACCGCAAGAGCGAATGATTATTCGCCCCTACAAACACCGCCCCACCCTGCTGGCAGGTTGCGGTTGAAAAAAAGGTCCGGGCGCGTAACAATAGAGGGGTGGATGAGTTGTGGCCTACAGATAGACAATGGATGGACCAGTGATCGGTAGGATAATTCAGGCCGTTCTGCGATTTCTGCACCTGACCCCGCTGTCTCTGGCCGAAAAGTGCCGGATCATGTTCGGGGCGGCGGTGCTGCTGTGCCTCGTGCTCGCCCTGCTGATCCCCTACATCTGGATGCGTCAGCTCACGGGCAAGGTGCTCTTGGACACCAACAAGGCCAAGGCAGAATCGGTGTTGCTGCGCTCGCACTTCCGGCCGGCGCCGGTGGGCGATATCCATCTGGCGGAATTGAATGAACGCGGGGGTGCACGGGACCCCAATGAGCGAAGTCTCGTGTGGATCGACTTCCGCAAGGAACAGGCCAAGAGCGAGTTGGCACGCTTGAGCCCCGTGCAGAGGAAGCTGCTGAAGGAGGTCCAGAGCAAGGGGGGCCGGGATGAGGCCCTGGTCCTGAACCGGGTCAACGGCAGGTTGCAGAGCGACTACGTGCGGCTGTTTCGCGCCACGGAAGGCTGCGTGAGCTGCCACAACCCGGGGGGCGCCGCCGGACCGCTCGCACTTAATGAGGTCGTGGGGGCGGCCTTCGTCCAGTCCCGCAGGGTCGCCGGCGAACTCAGCAAAATGAAGTTTATGAACCGCATCTGGACGCTCATGGCCGGCGTTATCGGACTGAGCGGTGCCGTCGTGGCATTCTATTGGATCACACAACGGGTCATCCTGCGGCCGATCCGCCAGTTGCGCGCCATCGCCAACAACGTGGCCGAGGGCAACTTGGACATCCGCAGCTCCATCGCTACCGGTGACGAATATGAGAAACTTGCGGAGGCCTTCAATCACATGCTCGACCACCTCCAAGCGGCCCAGGAGGATCTGCGCGAGGCCAACCGCCGGCTCGACGCCAAGATCGGCGAGCTGTCGGCGAGCAACATCGAGCTGTTCAAGGCCAACAAGCTCAAGAGCGAGTTCCTGGCGAACATGTCCCACGAGTTCCGCACGCCGCTGAATGCGATCCTCGGCTTCGCCCAGGTCCTCCGCGAAAAGCCCGGCCTGCTCAAACGCGAAAAGGGACAGCGGTATGCGGAGAACATCCTCACCAGCGGCAACCGTTTGCTGGCTATGATCAACGATCTGCTGGACCTGGCCAAGACGCAGGCGGGCAAGATGGAGTTGCACATCGAGCAGGCGTCCCTCGTGCAGATCTGCGAGTCCGCCGTCTCCTCGTTCTCGTTGCTGGCGCGAAGGAAGAAGATCAAGATCTACCTGGAGGTCAGTCCGGCGGTGCCCCTGATCACGACCGATGCCGGCAAAGTGCAGCAGGTGCTGTACAACTTCCTGAGCAACGCGGTGAAGTTCACGCCGCTCTGGGGCCGGATCGACGTGCTCGCCTCGATGCTGGATGAAAAGACCGTGCGCATCGCCATCAAGGATACCGGCTGCGGCATCGCGCAAGAGGACCAGGACGTGATCTTCGAGCAGTTCCGCCAAGTGGACGGCTCCCTGACGCGCGAGGCGCCGGGCAGCGGCTTGGGTTTGGCGATCAGCAAGGAGCTGGCGGGCATGCTCGCCGGTTCCGTCGGACTGCGCAGCGAGGTCGGCGTCGGCTCGACGTTCTGGCTCGATTTACCCATCACGTTGCGGCCCCAGGAGTCCGCCCCCACATCAAAACCCCCAGCGGCCTCCACGCGGATCGAGGAACACCGAAACGATTTCGGATTTCGGATTGCAGATTTCGGATTGAAGAGGAGGAGCGATTCCAGTCCGCAATCCACCCTCGCCGGCCCGGAACCAAAGGAGTAATCCATGCGCACGCTCATGCTGCTTGTGCTCGTCCACGTGATAAGTGTTGGCGAGGCTGCTGCTTCCGGGGCGGCCCAGTCCGCAATCCGAAATCCGCAATCCGCAATCCGCAATGCCACCCACCCGTTTTCAGTCCACGACATGCTGGCGATGGACCGGATTACGGACCCGCAGGTCGCGCCGGACGGCAGGTCCGTCGCCTTTGTCGTACGTCAAACGGATCTCGACGCCAACAAAGGTCGGACGGACCTGTGGCTCGTCGCCACGGACTGCACGGGCCTGCGCCGGCTGACCTCGCACCCGGAGGCCGACTCGAATCCGCGCTGGGGCCCCGACAGCCGGACCATCTGGTTCCTGTCGAGCCGGTCGGGCTCGTCGCAGGTCTGGAAGATCTCCGCCGATGGCGGCGAAGCGGAGCAAGTGACGAAAGAGCCCTTGGACGTGGGTAACCTGCTCGTCTCGCCCGAGGGCAAGTACCTCGCTTACACGATGGAGGTCTTTCCCGATGCCAAGACGCCGCAGGACACCAAGAACAAGCTCGACGAGCAGGAGAAGAAGAAAGCGACCGGACGGATCTATGACTCGCTGTTCGTGCGTCATTGGGACACATGGGAGGATGGTCGCCGGTCACACCTGTTGGTGAAACCCGTCGCAGGAGGCGACGCGGTCGACGTGATGCGCGGGATGGGCGCCGACACGCCCTCACTGCCCTTTGGCGGGCCGGAAGAGATCGCCTTCACGCCGGATCGTAAGGGGATCGTCTTTGCCGCGAAAGACGCCGGTCGCGCAGAGGCCTGGTCCACGGATTTCGACCTTTACTATGCCCCCGTGGACGGCTCGGCGGCACCGAAGTGTCTCACGGAGGACAACGAAGCCTGGGATACCGGCCCGGCCTTCTCGCCCGACGGCAAAACGCTCGCCTATCTGGCCATGAGCAAACCGGGCTACGAGTCCGATCAATTCAAGGTCATTCTGCGGGACTGGCCCGACGGACAAAGACGGGTCCTGGCGCCACAGTGGGATCGCAGTGCTGCGGCGCTGGCCTGGTCTGCCGACAGCAGGAGCGTCTACGCCATTGCAGGAGACACAGGCCAGGAATGCCTCTTGAATATCGATGCCCAGAGCGGCCGCCTTCGCACGATAATCAAGGAGGGAACCGTTCATGCCGTCAGCCGCGCCGAAGACCGCGTTGTCTACAGCCGGAGCACTCTGCGCGCACCGGCCGAGTTATACTGCCTGCAGCCGGACGGTCACAACGGTCAGCCATCGCCAAGGCCTTCGGCCTTGACGCTGCCACCCGGAGCGGACGCAAAGCAACTTACCAATATCAACGCCGGCAAGGTGGCGGCCGCCCGCATGGGGGACTACGAGCAGTTCAACTTCCCCGGCTGGAATGACGAGACCGTATACGCTTACATCGTCAAGCCGGTGGACTTCGACCCGAACAGGAAATATCCGGTAGCGTTCCTGATCCACGGGGGGCCGCAGGGCTCGTTCGGCAATGTCTTTCACTATCGCTGGAACCCGCAGGCCTACGCCGGTGCGGGCTACGCCGTGGTGATGGTGGACTTCCACGGCTCCACCGGCTATGGACAGGCGTTTTGCGACTCGATCTGCGGCGACTGGGGTGGCAAACCTCTCGTGGACCTGCAAAAGGGCCTCGCGGCCGCTCTGGCGCGGTATCCCTGGATGGATGGCGAGCGGGTGGGGGCGTTGGGCGCGTCGTTCGGCGGGTACATGGTCAACTGGATCGCCGGCCAGTGGCCCGACCGCTTCCGCTGTTTGGTCAATCACGACGGCAATCTCGACGAGCGCATGGCCTATTTCGATACGGAGGAGCTATGGTTCCCCGAGCGGGACCACCGGGGGACACCGTGGGACAACCCGAACGGCTACGAGGAGCATAACCCGCTGCGCCTTGTGGGACGGTGGAAGACGCCCATGCTGGTCATCCACGGCGAGCAGGATTTCCGCGTCCCTGCGACGCAGGGCCTGGGCACGTTCAACGCCTTGCAGCGTCGCGGGATCCCCAGCAAGTTACTGTACTTCCCGGACGAGTGCCACTGGGTCCTCCAGCCGCACAACTCGATCCTCTGGCACAAGACCGTGATCGCCTGGCTGGACCAGTGGCTCAAGTAGCGCCGTTCGAAGTACCGCCTTTAGGCGGAATAAGACCGCGTAAACGCCATAGGGGCGACGCATGCGTCGCCCGTACAAATGTGCGAAACGCGCTGCGTGACCGTGGGACGTCGATATGTATGTACCGTGGACAAGATCGGGCATGGCCGGCAGACTACTCGGCGCGCAGGCAGTAAGCGTGCCAGGCGACGCCTTCGTAGGTCCAGAATTGTTGGTAATCTTTGACAAGTTTATCTTTTTCTGATTCCGAGGCCGTGTAGAAGTGGCTGCCGGTCTCCGCGGATCGGAAGCGGTGGACCGGGCAGGTGCCCGGCGGCTGACGACCCTCGGGCCAGACGTAGAAGACAATGCCCTCGTACATCCAGGTGTCTTTCTGCTGGCTGATCCGCTTGTCTTTCTCGGCCTCGTTGATTGTGTAGAAGTGGTCCAGGAGCAGGTCGGAGCTGCCGTAGGCCGGTACGGACGTGAACTCGATCTGGGGCCCGGCAGCCACCTCCCGCGAAGCCTGGGGCTGGTCCTGGGCGGCGGACAAACTGTCACCCACGGCCGTGCCTGGGATGCCGTCTTCCGGAACCTGTATCGCGGCGCGCAACATCGACGATGCGGCTGCCAGAAGAAACACCAGAACCATCCGTGTGGTGCCCCTGGAGACGTGTCGTTGATGGTGGCGAAGTGAACTCCCCAAGCGCATGGCAATCCCTTTCCGGTCGTAGGTGCACACCCCAGTCGCGACGGAACATAGCATGCCACTTTCGGGCCGGTCATTGCGGAAATCCCTGATTCCCCGCGTGCATTATCCTCCCCAGGTCCGCTCCGCCAGTGGTCGTGGATTTCGCTCTTCGCATGGGGTGGTTGAACCTGTATACTGCACCGGCCCGTCAGGCGGCAAGGGGCCCTTATGGGGAACCCGAACAGAATTCGCAGGCGGGCGTATGAAGGCTGGATGGTTGGATTGTGCGGCGTGGCAAAGGGTAATCAAACGTGTACGAAGAGACCTATCATCTTACCGATAACAAGCAGGACATTCTGAGCCATCCTCGGCGGCGCGGCCAGATCCATGTCTTGACGATCGATCCCGTGCTCGCGGCGGACGTGTGCGAGCGGATCGGCGCGGACAAGCGGCTGCAGCGTTATGCGTTGATCTGTCCGCGCACGATGGGCGTCCGCAGTGCCCTCGAAGAAATCGAGACGACGGCCCAGGAAACCACGTCGTCACGGCTGCTGATCTTCGACGTGCGACGGGTGACGCTCCCGCGGTTACGCAAGTCCTTCAACGCCATCGTCGGCTATAACCGCCGGGATTTCAACCAACTGTGCTATTCCATCTGCATCGGCGACGGCCCCGTGAACCTGTTCCGGGACGGCCACGTGGTGGATCTGTTCGTCCCCTACCTCGCTTCGCACCGGGTCGACTTCCATCCGGCGGTCTTCTTCTTCGACCCCTTCCTCCACTATGAGCCGAGCGAGCTGATGGCGCAGGCGCTCGACGATGAGTTCGTCATTCCCGACGCCATGCCGAAGAGACTGGCCCCCTACTTCCGCAGCGGCATGACGAAAATCGGTCCGATCCGGCAGTTCTTCCGCGCCGTGGATAAGGACGACTTGACGCGCCACCAGCGCCGGCACACCCTCCGGCACATGTACAAAAAGAGACTCGCCGAGCAGCTCCCCGGCCACGAGGACCAGTTCAAAGACTTGCTGTCCCGCCGGGGCCTCCAACTGGCCAGCGAGAAGATGAACCTTTACCCGCTCTACTTCGAGGATTGGGTCCATGAGCTGATGCGCAAGGCCCGCCGTAACGCCCTCACCAAGCATTGATCGTCAACCAGGGGTCGGTTGCGAGGCTCATTTCGTCCACCGGTTGCGTCGAGTGGCGCCAGCCACGCCCCACGATGCACGCAACCGATACGAGCGTCGCAACCGCAACCGATCTACGAACCCCACGTCAGGCCCACTTATGCTTGCGAACGGCGCGGAGGATTTTCTGGGCGCAGCGCAGGGCCGCCAGGCCCTCTTCCGCGCTGACCTCGGGACGGAAGGAGCGGTCCTGGATGGCCCGCAGGAAGGCTTCCTGCTCGAGACGGATGGGCTCCTTGTCGTCGATTTCCAACGGCTCAATGTGGAGCAGGTCGAGCCAGTTGACACTGGCCGGATTGAAGTCGTCGCGCTGCTGCTGCGTGCGGATCCATTCGACGACATTCTTGTTGGGGTCGGTTTTGATGACGATGCCGGTCTTCTTGAGGTAATCGACGCTGAGATAGGCCTGGGGAGTGAAGACGTGGACCCGCCGTTCGGTCTTGAGGGCGAGGCGCGAGGCGGTGAGGTTCGCGACACAGCCATTGTCGAACGTGACGCGCGCGTTGCAGATGTCCTCGCTGTTGCCGATGACGTTAACGCCGACGGCATCGACTCGACGGATTTTGCTGTTTGCCAGCGACAGGACAATATCAATGTCGTGGATCATCACATCGAGCACCACGCCGACATCGGTCGACCGAAACGGATAGGGGCTGACGCGGTGCGCCTCGATGAACCTGGGCTCGATGCTGAACCGCTTCATCGCCTGGACGACGGGATTGCACCGCTCCGAGTGGCCCACGGCAACCACCGTATCGCGGCGTCGCGCCAGCGAGACGATCTTGCGGCCCTCGCGAACGCTCGAAGCCAGCGGCTTCTCGATCAGGACCGGAATCCGGTGGTACAGCAAGGGTTTGGCGATTTGCAGGTGCGTCGTCGTGGGCGTGGCAATCGTAACAGCGTCGACTTTGTCGAGGATTTCAGCGCAATCCGTGAACGCGCGGCAGCCATACGTCTGGGCCAGTTGGGTCGCTTTGGCTTGATCGACGTCCACCACCGCGACCAGGTCGCTCTGAGGCAATTGGCTGTACACTTTGGCGTGGATGGCGCCCATCTTGCCCGCGCCGATCACCGCCGTGCGAATTCTCTCATTGCTCATAAGCACGAATCTGAAAAACTAAATCCCAAATCCCAAGCACCAAATCCCAAACAAATCTCAATGACCAAAGCCCAAAATTCCAAAGCAAACCACCGCGTGGTGCCAGCGTTTTGGTCCTTGGTGCTTGGGATTTCGAATTCGTTTGGAGCTTGGGATTTCTGCCCTCGGGGCGGCTTCAGCCGCGCAGGCTCTCCCGGTAACGTCCGAACTTGTGCTGACTACTCTTGAAAATGGCGTCTACGATGGCACGGACATTCTCATCGAGTCCATCCTGCTGGGCCAGTTTCTCGGCGTTGCCCAGGAGCGGGCCGCCTTGGCGGTAGAGGCGTCGATAGGCCTCGTAGATGCGTTCCTGCTGCTGGTCATCCAGTCCGGCCCGCAACAAGCCGCGCTTATTAACGCCGCGCACCCGAGGCGGGTAGTGCCCACTGACGATCAGGTAGGGCGGCACGTCGCGATTGAGACCCGCCAGGCCGGCAACGTAGGACCAGCGGCCCACGGTGACGAACTGGTGAGAGGCTGCCAACCCGCTGAACCAGGCACCGGTCTCTATTTTCACGTGGCCGGCGATCTGCACGTAGTTGCTCAGGACCACCTTGTCTTCCACCAGACAATCATGGCCCAGGTGCGCGCCCACCATGAGGAGACTGTCGCTGCCGACCTGGGTGAGGTGGTTCTCGTGCCGGCTCGGATGGATGGTCACGTTCTCCCGGATGGCGTTGCGATCGCCGATCACGATCCCCCCCATCCTGGAGTTCTGGTCCATCCCGAGGACCTGCGGACAGCAGCCGATTACGCAGTTCGGATAGAGGCGGTTCTCCCGGCCGATGCGGACCGCGCCGGTGATGACTACGCGGGCGTCGAGGATCGTCCCGGGACCGATCGAAACGCCTTTGCCGATGACGCAATAGGGTCCGATGACCACGTCCTCTGCCAACTGCGTGCCTTGTTCGACTACCGCCGTCGGGTGTATTGTCGCCATGTCAACGGTTCCTGCCTTTCACGGGAAGATTGGAATATTGGAACGACGCAATACGGGAATAACGGGGACCCGGGGCACCCCGGCTTACCCATTATTCCCACATTCCAACATTCCAGTATTCCAATCTTCTGCTCAGACTTTCTCATCGTCCACCAGCATAAACTTGATTTCCGCCTCCGCCGCGACGACATCGCCGACCATCGCCTGACAGCGGCAATGGGCGGTCCTTCTCCGCAGCCGGACCGTCTCGGCGATCAGGACGAGCTGATCGCCCGGCACAACCGGCTTGCGGAGTTTCACGTTGTCCATGCTCAGCAGCATCGCCAGCTTGCCCGTGTGCTCGAGCCGCTGGGCGAACAGCAATCCCGAGACCTGGCACATCGCCTCGACGATCAACACGCCCGGCATGATCGGCGTCGAAGGGAAATGGCCCTGGAAGAACTGCTCGTTGAACGTCACGTTCTTGATGCCCTTGATCCGCGTGTCGCCCTCGACCTCGATGATCTTGTCGACGAGCAGGAAGGGATAGCGGTGCGGCAGGATCTTCTGAATGCGCCGGATGTCGAGAACGGCATCGGTGCCAAACCGCTCGATGCGATCCTGCTGCTGGGCCGCGTCGTAGAGCTTGCGGACAAGTTGCTGGTTCAGGGCGTGACCGCTCTTGTAGGCGACGATCCGCCCGATCACGGGCCGGCCGACCAGCATCAGGTCACCGATCAGGTCCACGATCTTGTGCCGGACGCACTCGTTCGGCCACCGATAGGTGTTTTCGATGGGTCCATTCGTGTCGATCACGAGGATGTCGCGCGGGCCAATGTGCGTGCCGATGCCCCGGGCCTGAAACTGCTTGGCCTCCATCTCCAGGAGAAAGCTCCGGGCGGGAGCCATGCCCGTCTCGAAGCTGTCCGGCGAAAGCTGGTAACTGAGGATCTGCCGACCGATCCCTGCATGACTGCTGTAGTCCAGGTCGTACGTGATACTCAACGCGCCGTCTGAGTAGGGCAAGGCATAGATAGTCGCGTCACCGGCATTGACGCAGATGGGGCGCTTGATGACAAATTCCTTACGGGGGTTCGTCTGCTCGACGATCCCGGCCCGTTTGAGGGCACTGACGTACTCCGCGCTGCTGCAGTCGGGCGCCGGCAGCTCCGGTCCCGCTACCTCCACGGTGACGTTATCGATCTCCAGGGCATGAATCGCCGCCAGGCAGTGCTCGACCGTCTCGATGCTGATCTCGCCTTTTTTGACGCTGGTGCGCCGGCTGCGCTCGGCGATATTCGGGGCCACGGCGGCGATGCGGACCGCGCTGGCGACATCGGTGCGCACAAAGACGATCCCGGCTTCTTCCGGCGCCGGGTGGAAGGTGACGGAGGCGTCCTGGCCACCGAAAAGGCCCTTACCGCTCAGTTGCACCGGGTCCTTGATCGTTTTTTGCAGCTTCAAGTCGATCCACCTTCGCCGTCAGGCGTTTCAATTCCTGTGCCAACTTTGGCAGGCGCAGGACATGCGCGACCACCCGCGCGGCTTCTTTGACATTCAGAGCGGGCGACCAAGCCAACTTCTCTCCGGGGCCCACGCTGCTCATAACCCCGGCCTGAGCACCCACCATCGTTCCGGCGCCGATCTCAATATTGTCTGCCAAGCCCACCTGTCCGGCCAGCACGACCCCGTCGCCAAGCCGGCAACTGCCCGCCACACCGACTTGGGCGGCGATCAGGCAGCATTTGCCGATGACGACGTTGTGCGCCACCTGGACGAGGTTGTCGATCTTCGTGCCGGCCCCAATTATGGTATTGCCGAATTTCGCCCTGTCAACGCACGTGTTGGCTCCGATTTCGACGAAGTCCTCAATGATGACCCCGCCATTGTGGGGGATGAGCCGATGGGCCCCGTCGAGGAACACGTAGCCGAACCCGACAGCCCCGACAGTGCTGTTAGCTTGAATGATGACGTGGCGGCCAATTGTGCAGCCATGGTAAATGACGACATTGCCGTCGAGACGGCAGTCGGCGCCGATTTTCGTATTCTCACCGATCTTGCACCCGCCCGCGATCACGCTACGGGCGCCGATCCGGACGTTGTTCTCGATGACGACGTGCGGCCCGATGCTCACGTTCTCGGCCAGAGAGACATTCCCCCCGATCCGGGCGGACGGGTCCACCCCTGGCGTAGCGGGCGTGAGCTGGGGGGCAAAGACGTTCAGGGTCTCGATGAGAGCCGCGTTAACGTCCTTAACAACCAATTGCAGTTTCGGCAGGTTCTCGAGGGGCTTGCCCACGATGACCGCTGCGGCTCCCGACCTTGCGGCCGCGGCCGCGTGCCTGGCATCCGTGACAAATGTCACGTCACCATCGCCAGCCACCTCCACCGGCTGGATGCCGGTGATGTCCCTGGTCCGGTCGGCGGCCGCGCCGGACACCTCGGCTCCCAGGCGCTGGGCCAACTCCTCAATCGTAATTCTCATGGCAATTTCACGCTCGGCCATTCTACGGCTTGATCCCCGTGCTGGCGTCGACGCGCGTGAGCACCTCACTGGTCAAATCGACGCACGCGCCGCAGTAGAGCACTTTGTGCGTGCTGATGACGGAGAAAACCTCCTCGCTGGCCATCGGGAACTTCGGCTCGGTCCGTTCGAGCACGAGATCCAGCCCCCTCTCCTTGGCGATGGCCTCGGTCGCTTTGAGAGCTTCCTGATAGAGGCCCTCGAGCCATTCCTTGTCTTCCATCATCATCTGCTGCTTCTGCAACTCCTGCTGGCTTTGCAGCTTGGAGCGCAGCTCCACGACGACCTGCAACTGCTTGAGGTAATCGGCTGTCCCCGGCACGATCGTCTTCAAGTCGCCTTCCTGCTTGGCGAGTTCTCTGGTCAGGTCATCGAGCTTGGCGGCCGCCTCACTGCGCCGCTTCGCCCGTTGTGCCTGATACTGGGCATAC
Source organism: uncultured Pirellulales bacterium (assembly GCA_964354535.1). Taxonomy (GTDB): domain Bacteria; phylum Planctomycetota; class Phycisphaerae; order Sedimentisphaerales; family Anaerobacaceae; genus PLanc-01. The sequence continues at coordinate 27,402 of CAYHAJ010000304.1, read as the reverse complement.
TTCTTGGACCCGTTGAACACGTCGCGAATGCTGACCACGCCGATTTTCGAGGAGGGGGCGGGGGTCTGGGACGCCGCACGGCCGTACTGCAGCGCTGCGCCCAAAGCCACGGCACCGATCAGGATGCTCGTCGTTACGATCTTTCCGTTCATAAGAAAGCCTTCCTTTCGTTTTTCTCTGCATCGTATGAGCCGCAGGGCCATTTTGCAAAGGTTCTCTTAGAATAACCCACCGCCGGAGAAGCTGAAGACCTGCGTCTCATCCCCTTCCGATTTGAGCAGAGGGATCCCCAGCTCGAACCGCATCGGCACATTTCCGAAGATCTGCGGCACCTTGATCTCGATGCCCGTGCCGACCGACAATCGATAGCCGCCCGTGTCCACGGTGCCGCTGTCGACGAAGAACAGCGAGCGGAAATTCTGGCCGATGAGCGGAATGGTGAGCTCCGCTCCCGCCAGAAAGACCCAGTCGCTACCGATAGGATCTTTCTTGCGGGGGTTGGATACGTTGGTCTGAAAGCCCCGCGTGCTCACGCCGCGGTACTCGAAGCCGCGCATCCCATAGCGGCTCGTGCCGCCGGCATAGAACTTCTCGAAGGGTGGGGCATCCCCGACCGTCGTAGCGGCCCGCACCCGGCCCGACAGAACCGTCTTGCGGCCCAGCACATCCTCATAAATGGGGAAGTAGTGGGTGTAGCTGGCCTCGAGCAGGCCGTAGGTGAAATCGCCTATCACCTGCTCATACGAGGCATGGGCTACCGGTCCCGAGGTCGGATCATAGAGGTCGTCCACGGCGGTCCGGCCTACGCCGAACTTCACGCCGAACAGTTGGGTGTGACCGGCAACATCCTGGATCTCCAGCGGCGCATCGAAATCCAAGTCGTCGACCTTGACGTTCTCCGCGCGAAAGCCGATGCTGCGCCGCCAGTAGTTCGCCAGGCGCTGCTCGAATTCGAACGCGCCTTTGAGCCGGTTCTCGTCATAGCTTTCCCGATACCATTTCCAGCTTCGCCCCAGCACGTCGAACGTGACCGGCTGATCGTTCCAGTACGGGTCCACGAAGTTGACGGAATAGGCGCTGTAGCGCGTGCCGGGCTCCAGCCGCACGGAGAACCGCTGGCCCCCGCCGCGCCAGGCCTTCCAGGGGAAGAGGAGTTCGTCCAGGTTGTCGGGCGTGTCAGTGATATCGAAATTCCGTTGCTCGTAGATCAACTGGCCGATAACGCCGCTGTCGCTGCTGAAGCCAACGCCCGGCCGGATCAGACCCGTCATGCCTTCCTTGATGTCCACCCGGACATCCCGGGCATTGGGATCGCCGCCGACCGGGTAGGCCGGCCCCGTACCGCCCGGTTTCGTGACGTTTGGCTCCGCGGTCCGCCGAGTCTGACCGCCGCCGTTAGCGCTCGGACCTAGCGGACGAATCATCGCCTGTTCCGCAACGACACCCCGCCCGATGTACTTCTCGAGCAGACCGTTACCTTCCCTGGGAGCAATCTTCGCGTTGTACAACTCGCCCGGGGTAAATCCATATTCGTCGAGGATTCGTCGGACCGCCTTGTCTTTCGTGACCTCGTTGCCCGTAATCTCAATCTGGCCGATGCGAAATTGCCTGCCCTCGCGGAGGTTGAAGGTCACCTCCACGAGGCTTTCTTCGCCCGCGGACGTGAACTTCGGGGCTTGCCGAACGTCGGCGTCCACATAACCTTGCTCCCGGTAAAGCTCGGCGATGGTTTTGGCGTCCCGCTCGACCTTGGGCCTCTTGTAGACATCGCCCTCCTTGACCTTGACCTTCTCCCGCAACTGCTCGGCAGTGTAACGGGTCTGGCCGGTGAAGACGATCTGGGCGATATGATAGACGGGCCCCTCTTCGATGAGGAAGGCCACGTGCACCTTTTCACCGTCGCCGCTGGACTCCGTCTGCGCGGTGATTTTGTGGTCCAGGTATCCCTGATTGTAGTAGAAATCCCGCAGGCGGTCCGTATCCTCCTGGATAGCCTCCTCCGTGTAGTAGGTGGGCCAGAACAGCCATTTGCGTTTCTTGGTCTTGACGACCTGCTGGAGCGTCCGGGCGCGGAAGGAGTCATTACCGACGAACCGGACCGAGCCGACTTGGACGCGCGGGCCTTCGTCGATGATATACAGAAGATGACCCTCGGCGAGTTGCGCCCGGTCCAGCGTCACCTTGACCGACGAGTAGCCAACCTTCCGGTAGACCTCCATGATGGTGACCCGCCCCCCCTCGGCCAGGAACGGGTCCAGGCGATCGCCCAACTGAAATCCCAGCCGCTCGCGCAGCACATGGGCCTTGAATTTGCGGTTACCCTGGAACTCGATCGACTTGATGATCTCCACTTTGCCCAGGGCAACCGGGACGACGGAGGCGCCCCCCGCCGGGGGCTTGGCGGCCTCGGACGGCGCACTTGGCGCCGCCGCCGGCTTCTCGGCGGTCGGTTCTTCCACCGTTGCCGGCTTCTCGGTGGCCGGCTTTGCTGCCGCCACGACGCGTCCTGACATCGATCCCGTCAAGGCGAGCGACACGAAGAAAACAAAAATCGCATCCTGCATGTGTGACCTCAGACGCGGCCTCGATCACGAATCGCACCGCGGCATCGCCCGCCCGATGCGTGATCCGCCTCCGCTCTCAAAATGGCACGGCTTCCTGCTCGATCTGCGCCAGATTCTCAAAACGCGTACACTTTTCCCGGAACGTCAGCTTGACCGTCCCGGTGGGACCGTTGCGCTGCTTGGCGATGATGACCTCCGCGGTATTATCCGGCTCGTAGCCCTCTTCTCCGCGATGATAATAATCCTCGCGGTGCAAAAGCATAACCACATCCGCGTCCTGCTCGATCGAGCCGCTTTCCCGTAGATCGCTCATGCGCGGGCGGTGGTCCTCCCGGCCTTCGGGCGAGCGGTTCAACTGGCTCAGCACCACCACCGGCACGTCGAGCTCGCGCGCCAGCGACTTGAGGTAGCGGGAGATCGTCGTGATTTCCTGCTGGCGGGATTCGATCTTCTTGGAGTCGATGTGCATCAACTGAAGATAGTCCACGAAGAGGCAGCGGATGCCATGCGCGCTCCTGAGCCGCCGGGCCTTGGCCCGTAGTTCCAGAGGCGTCAGAGCCGAGGTGTCGTCAATAAAGATCGGGGCCTCGGAGACAACCCCGCAGGCCTCCACCAGCTTCTGGTAATGCTCGGTGCTCAGCATCCCTTTGCGGACGAGTTGGGCGTCGACGCCGCTGTAGCTGCACAGGAACCGCTCGGCCAACTGTTGCCTGCCCATTTCCAGGGAGAAAATGGCCAGCGGGTTTTTGTCGATGATCCCGACGTGCTCGGCGATGTTCAGCGCCAGACCCGTTTTGCCCATGCTGGGCCGGCCGGCAATGATGACCATCTCCCCCTTCTGGAGGCCGCAAGTCTTGTCATCCAGCTCGTAGTAACCCGTCCCCAGCCCGGTGACATGGGTCCCTTCGCGCTTCTCGATCAGCTCGAAGGTCTTCGTGACGAGATCCTTGAGGGCCACCGCTGAGGTGCTGATGCGTTTGTCCGTGACGGCAAAAATCTTCCGCTCGGCCTCGTCGAGCTTCTCACTGGCGGTGCCGCTATCGTCGTAGGCGTCCTGGAGGATGTCCGTAGCCGCGGCGATGGTCTCGCGCAGCAGCATCTTCTCCCGGACAATCTCGGCATAGTACTGGACGTTCGCCGAGGAGGGGACGGTCTCGACCACGCGCTGGAGGTACTCCGGGCCGCCGATGTCGTCCATCTGGTTGCGGCGCTCCAACTCGCTACGGACCAGCAGGCCGTCGATCCCTTCCCCCCGGTTTTTTTCAAACAAGGCGAGGATGGCATCGAAAATCAACTGATGCTCGGTATGGTAAAACGCGTCACGTTTGATCAACTCGACCACGTCGCCGATGCACCGCGGGTCCACGATCATGGAGCCAAGCACGGCGGCCTCGGCCCCCAGATCCTGAGGCATGCTGCGCATAATCGTCCCCACGGAGACCGGAGTCGACTTCCGCGGGCCCGGGCCACCGTCATTGCGCGGGACCGGCAGTTCCCCGTTGCCATTCGAACGCGTTGTCCCGGTACCGGCGGGATCCACGCCCTTCCTACTCTTTCTTCCTACCACTACAGGCCCCGTATCCAACCAACGTTTTCAGTACTGCGCGTATTCAGCAATGCTGACAGGCGGGCATTCTACCGAACGGCGTGCTCATCGTCAATTCTTGCGCGGATTGATGAAAAGACCGGCAGGGTCACGCGTGACGATACCCAGCCGATCGTCGGCGCCCCAGGCCCCGGGACCGGCCTTTTCCTGCAGGAATGACGCTGGAATCTGGGCAATTCAGCCAAAATGGAGCGATTGGGCGACCCAACCACCTCTCGCCACGTGTCCCGCTGCCCTTATCGGCTGCGGGTCTTGGTCGCGGCCTGCACTACCATCGCTTTGGCCTGGGAGACCTGCTCGGAGTTCGGGAAGATCGCGCTGAGGTCTGCCAACGCTTTCTTCGCCGCCTCCAGGTCGCCGAGCAGGCACAGGGCCCTGACGCGCCGCACGAGCACTTGGGCACGATCAAAGGGGGTCAGGTCCAGCTTTACCAATCGCTCCGCCAGATGGCGGGCGATCCGGTATTCTCCGCGGGCCAAGTGGACATCGAGCCGGACAAGACTCAGGCCCGGCGCAAATAGCTGGCCTGGCTCCTCGCGAAGGAGGGCCTGGACGTTGTCCATCGCGTAGTCCCACTGCACCGGGTCATCCTTCAGCCTCGTCAAGACAGAAGCCTGGTCCAGCAATCCGGCGCGTCGGACCTCCTGCCGGCGCGGGTCCTTCTGCTCCGAGGACTGTTGCAGTTGCTGCATTTGCACCTCAAGCTCCTTCAGGTCCCCTAGCGCCAATAGTGCCTCGGCACGAGCCTGGCCCAAGCGGATCGTCCACGATTTATCCGGAGCCTTCTCCCAGCGGGCTTGGTTCAACAACCGCAAGGCGGCGTCAGCCTTTCCGAAACATCGCAGCGACAGCTCACCCGCCAGGACCATCGTCTGCTGCCGGATCGGCGTGCCCTGGCGCGTCTTGTCGAGAAGCTTCGTGTAGAGACTTAGCGCCTGGTCGTATTGCTGCAAAGCCGCCGAGGACAGGTGTTGGCCAAGCTCCAGGCAAAGAGGCTGGTACTCGGGTCGACCGGTCAACTCCCCCACTCGCTCCAGCAGGATCGGCACGGCGATGCCCTTCCACGAAGCTTCCGGCATCTCGTGGCCCAAGGCATACAGGCGAACCACGTCCCGGATCGGTGCCCTGCGAAAATCGATCCGCGGGATCTCCCGCCGGAAAGCGTTGGGGTCGCGCGGCTCGACCCAGATCTTGTCGGCCAGACCTCCTGCGTAGAAGACCTGTTTGGCTTCCCCGAGCATCTGGGTGCCTTGGAGCACCTGCACCGTAACGGTATGTTTGCCGGCGTCCAGAAACACACGCTCGACGGTCTGACCGGTCTTCACAACGCCATCGTCAAATGTCCAGCGGTAATCTTCGCTGGTAGTGATGCCCTTGGGTGTTTCTTCGGATGCTCTTACGAGCACACCACGAACCGGGAGGGCCTGGAATCTCATGCGGATCAATCCTACTTTGTCACGATCCAGCCGCCAATCGTCGACGACGCTCCAGTCAAAACTGACTCTCTTCCCGGTGGCGGGGTGGTACTCGACGCCCGTGACCACGTAGCCCCGCGTGGAGCCAAAATCGTTGTCCGTCATCACACCCAGCTTGCCGCCCGGCGGCTGCCAGGCCGCCAGCGTGAACATGGTGCCCCACGGACTGCAATTGAAGTAGTCGATCTTGTGGACTCCCGGCTGCAAGGCCACCTTGCCCTGCCTTTGTCCCCTGATCCCCTCCCGATAGTCGTGGTTTCCCGGCCAACTGACGACGAGCTTATCATCCACCAGCAAATGCGAGCCCCAGTTGGAAGCCGTCGCGAAGACATACTCGCCGGCCCGGTTGGCCTCAAAGAAGCCGGTGTAGCGGTACAGGGCCAGGCTGTTCTTGGCCGCTTCATCGGGGGCCTCCATCAAGGATGGATGCACCGGGTGGCCGTGGTGGATGCCGGCGACGAAGCTGCGACCGGCGTTCTGATCCGCCTGGTTCCAGACCTTCACCAGTCCCGGCCAATCCTCGCCCGCGCGCTGGCGGGCCTTGTCCACGCGTCGGGTCTCCAGAACCAGACCCGCATTGGGGAACCACCCGTTCGGCTCCGGTTCGTACTTGTCTTTCGGAACCCAATAGGCAAAATACGTCAACCACCCCTGGCCCCCGAAGAAGAGATGATCGACCTTTCCCTCCTGCGGCACGCTCAGGCGTGCGCCGGGAACACGGCCCCCATTGGCGGTGACCATAACTACCTCGTACTTGGAGGGATCGAAGCCCGGTACGGGTAGCGTGACATACCCGACCCTCGGATTATCGTCGCGCGTGGGAAAACCCGGGTTCACCCAACCGGCCCAGTGGTGCCCCTGCGAACTGGAGCCGGTCGCGACGAGCTCGATCTGCTTGGTTCGTGGCGGAATGCGAATATCGATCCCGATGGGCGTCGAGTGCCTGGTCATGGGCGGTGAGGAATAGAGCTTCCTCGTACCGGCGAGGACCTGGAACACAATAGACGCCGATTCGGCCGCGTCCTCCCGCACGCCGATCAGCGCCACGAACCGTCGCAGGTCCTCCTTGCACGCATAGGAAGCTTTGCCCGGACAGGTCATGGCGATGGCCCTCTTGTAGGTCTTGCCGTCGATCCGATAGTAGGCACCAGGCCAGTCCATCTCGCCGGCCTTTTTCCCGGAGATGTCCACCCCCGGCACCTGGGGCTGGTTGGGGTCCGCCTCAAGGGTGAACCGCAGGACCGCCTCCGGAACATGCCACGAGCCGGAAGAAGCAGCTACGGCGGAAGGCAGGAAGGAAAGAAGCAAAAGGACGCGCCACACGGAACGATAGGATGTGGAAATCCCAAATCCCAAATCCCAAATCCCAAATAAATCCAAAATCCAAAGCACCAATGTCCAAAACGCAGTGCCGGGCCATGTTTCGTTTAGAATGTCAGGTTTTGAATTTCGAATTTGTCTGGGATTTGGTGCTTCGGCTTTGGGATTTTGGCAGCGGCATCTCCACCTTCCTATCGCCTCGTCCGTCCGCTGGCAACCCGCGGTCCTCATGGGGCAATCCTTTCGCCCCCGCTGTCCTGCCGGGCCAGGGCCTCGAAGTAGGCGCTGATGATCTGCTCGTAACCTTTGAACCGAGCGGCGCCGCTACGGGATTGCATCTCTTCGAGCCGCCGGGCGAGCGCCGCATCCTGAGTCCGTTGGGTGACTACAAGCTTGCCCAGGGCGCTGCGCGACCGGCTCAGGGAATCGATTGCGGAGCCGTAGGCCGCACGGACGCCGACACCGTCACGCTTGGCCAAGGCGTCCTCGACCGCTTTCATCGCGGTGATGGATTGGTCCAAGTCCGTCGTCGGCAGATTATGTGACTTGAGCTTGGGAACGACCTCCTGGGCCGAGCGGCGGATTTCGAGCTGCCGGGCCGTGGTCGCTTTCATCATGTCCAGCACCTTGATCGGCAGTGTACCTCCGACGCCGAACATCGTTGTGCCGTCGGTGGTCTTGCCCAGACCCGTACCGCCCGTCTGGGCCTTGGTGTCCTCATCCTTCACCTGGCCGCTCTCTAAGGGCGTATTCGAAGTGCGTTCCCGCAACCCATATTCATTGTCGGGCAAGGCCTTGGCCACGGACTCCACTAACTGGCCGTCCGCCATACCGGTGCGGCCGGCGCCGCTACGACCCTGGATGATATTGTCTTCGGGCTTCTGATCGCCTGTCTTGCCTTTGGCGCTGGTGCTGCTGATCGTGCCATCGGAGATGGGGCCGGCGGTGTGGTCGAGCGAGTTGAGATAACTGCCGATGTCCTCCACTTCCGGCCGCATCTCCTCCTCCGAGGTCGCCAGTTTGCCGACGAGATCCTCCAATTCGGAGGGCAGGTCGGCCAAAGGCGCGACCAGTTGCTCATCCTCCGCGATCTCGGCGACGAACTGAATGTCGTCGTAGAAGCCCATCGTCGCCTCGCAATTGATCAGGAGTTTCTCGGCCATCTCCACCGCCTCGGTCTCCAACCGATAGGCATCCTGCCGCGCCTGGCGCATCTCGGCAGCCTCGGAAGCGGTCTTGTCGAGCTCCTTGGCCTCTTCGAAGACGCTCTTGCTCTTCTCGACCATCGTGTTGTCGCCGAAATCCTGGAGGTCCAGGTTCGTAAAATCGTTCACGGCCTGCGAGAGGATCTCCGCCAGTTTCGATTGATCGAGGGTCAGTGCCTCCAGTTGATCCTTCTGCTCGTCGCTCAGGTCCTCCGGCGGCAGATCTGCGAGCATCTGCCGGTCGTGCATGATCCGCTTTTGCTCCTCGACGAACGCTTTCAGCTCGTTCTTGAAGGCATTCAAGGCCTCGTCGGGATCGGGACCGAGGTCTTCCGGCTTGCCCAGAACCTCTTGGGCAGTCTTCTCCGCCCGGGCCTGATTCTCTCGGGCCACGGCCCCCTTGAGAGCAATCAATTGATCGAGAATATACGCCTGCAACCGCTCAACCGATCCCAGCGAGCGTTCGACGGCCGCCTTTGCGACGTCCTTGGCGTCCGGACTCATAGCCACAATCTTCTCCAGGGTCTGCTTGTGCTCGCCGTCCCGTAGCGCGACGAGCTTCTGAACGAAATTGGGACGTGGCTCGGTCGAGATCTTCCACGCCTCGGTCATGCAGTCGCCTACGCGGCCCTGCCGCTTGGCAAGCTCCTCGCGGTGGCGGCCCAGAGCCTGGGCGTTTTCGGCTGGTTTGCGGCCTGCGACAATCACGTCCTCGAGGTTTGTCAGCAGGTTTCTGGTGTTGCCCAAGGCCGTCTGCTGCGCCTGGATTGCCTTGTCGAGAGCTTCGAATGCGCCCGCCGCCGGGGCATCCGCCGACACGGTCAGCTCGTTCAATCCTTTCACCTGAATCGTCAAGGGTTGCGACCGGCCTCTATTGACTTGCGGGCAGAAGTCCCGGGCCGAAGCTTCCAGAACGTAGCTGTTGCCCGGCTGGAACCGTTCGCTGTCGATGGTTAAGAGCAGCGTTTCCGCGAGCGGCCCTTTCTTACCCGGCGGCCCCTGGTACGTCCACTCCTGCAAGGGCACGGTGTTACTGTCGGCTTGGCTCTGCCGCAGGGTCGCCTGGAGTTGTCGGATCCCGAAGTCATCGGAGGCCCGGATGGGCAGTTGCAGTCGCTGGCCGGGGTCCACAAGCAGTCGGTTGCTCTCGGTTTCGAACTCGACCTGCGGCGGGGCATCCTGTCGCAAGAAGATCGATCCGGATGCGATCGTCACTGCCTTGACCGCTTCGGACACCTGGACCTCGATCTCATAAGTGCCTGGCTTTTGCAGACGCGTCTGGGCCTGCCACTGACCTTCGACCTGCTCGAATTCAATCGTCTCTTCCGCCGTCTTCCAGCGGAGCTTCTCGGCTTTCTTGTCCAGCCGGGCAGTGACCAGGACCTGTGACTCGGGAAGGCCGGACAACGGCTCCGGCGGACCCAGGCTATCGAGCGGCTCCAGACCGGTATACGCCGGGGCGGTAACGCGGAAATGAGACTCGGCCATTCGAGGGATGCGGTTCACCATCACGTTGATATTGGAACTGTACGTGTCGCCCGCGAAGACGCGGAAGGCAAACGAGCGATTGACCTTCGCGAAAGTGTGATGGAACTCGTGCGACTCGCCGCCAGCGGCCCGCATGGTCACCTTCTCACCCGTGGGTTGTTCGGCGTCGATTGGCGTTCCATCGTCCCGCCTGACGATCTGCGGGTAGCTGCGCAGGGTCTCGACCTTCCCGCCGATGCGGACCATCACCTTGAGATCGTCCCCTTCGGACAGTGTCACATCATGGTCCGGCGTAATCTCCAGGATCAGCGACCCGGCCGGCGGCGTGTCAGACAGCGGCCGAAGATACCGCGCCAACGCGTTGGCCGCCTGGCGTCCGAAGGCAACCGCGTAGATGCCCCAAAGCAGCAGGATGATGAGGATCGGGATGGCCCAGCGCGTGATCCGGCGTTTGTCCCAGAGCTCGCGCAGGTCCGACTCAGGCATCTGCGACAAGGCTGTTCTAATTGTTTGGCGCGCGAAGGGCTTTTCTCCCGTGTGGAAATGACGCGGCTCAAAACACAACGCGTTGATCAGCAGATTCTCCGGAATCTCGAACATGCTCTCCAGCACCAGGGCCGCCTGGGCCGGAGTCTGCGGCTGGAGCACCGGTCGGATCACGTATTCCCACAGTAGCCAGACCATCGACAAAGCCGCCCCCAGGGACAAAGCCAGTCGCAAGCCGGGTGGCAAATGAAACGCGTTGTCCAGCAGACAAAGCGGAAGCCACACTCCCAGCCCCCCGGCCACGCAGATCAACACTCCGATGAGGAGGCGGTTGGCCGTCATGATCCACCGCCCTTTGCCCACCAGTCGCGCGACCACACCTGCCGTCGCGGCCGGCGGAGACTCTCGCATTGTACGCTTGCGTCTAATCATTGGTACTCACCACGATTCTATCGCCTTAACGCTGAGCCGTGTAGGATGGGCTTTAGCCCATGCTGCCTTTGTCTTCCATGCCGAACTATCCACCTGGGCTGAAGCTCATCCTACATTCTGTCTACCTGCGTCTGGTCATTTGGCACCTACGATGACTGTATCCCCTTTGCGCTCCATGCGCCACAGAGTCTCCGAGAGCTCCACTTGCGGCGTCGGGTCGTTCGGGAGGAAGATCAACCGAAAGAACGTGCCGCGGTCCGTGAGGGCCAGTTCCCGGTTCCGGCGGTCGTACTTCCAGCGCCAGAGACTGAGCCGCCAGGGCTCGACCAGGGCTTTTCGTTCCTTGTCCCACTCGCCGCCGATTTCGCCGAAGTTCGTCGGCGCCACGCGCCGGCGCAGATTCACCAATGTCAGGACCTCGCGACCATCCGGGCTGAGAATCGCGCCCAACAATTGGCGTTCATTATAGAAGTCCCTGACCCTGTTGAGATGATCCTGCGCCAATGCAAACAATTCGGCATCCTTCTGAGTCGGCCAGCCGACCACGTACTTGTCGCCCTGCCGCATCGCCAGGTAGAAATCCTCGCCAAGTGCGGATGTGACGACACACGTGTTCTCGCTCACGATCCTGGTTGGTACGGGCGTGAATGACTCGCGGATCACGGCTTGCACAGCGTCCTTCGCTCCCACCTTGATGCCGACGAATTGCACCTTCACTTGTGCCGCGATGTCCTTTCGCCCGTCCAGCATCCGGATGCGCTCCACGTAGACGAGATCCTCCAGCGACTGGCCTTCTTTGCCCTGCTCCTTGCTGCGCAGGACCCAGCGCAGGGTCTTGTCCTTGGTCTTCAGGTAGATCGTGGTCGTGTACAGATGTCCCTGGAGCGACTCACCGCTTTCGAACGTCACGGTCGCCGCGAGATAGCGGACGGGGTGCGGCCGGCCCGAGAATTCCTTCTTGGCGGGGGTGTAATCGGCTTCACCGGTTTTCTCATCATACTTGGTCGTTTCGATGAAGCGCCAGTCGCGCGTCATCTCCTCCCGCTCGGCGTAGAACTCGATCTCGCGCACCGGCGCGAACGTGAACGTACGGACCTTACCATACTGCACGTCCTCACCGGTGATCATATCGCTGGTTTTCAGCGCGCCGGCCTTGGGAATATTGAGCTTGAAGCTGCGTGCCGGCGTCAGCGAGATGTCCCCGGTAAACACCTCGCCATTCGACAGGCACACCGCCGCCGGGCGCGGACCGTCCTTCTTCGTCTCCTGGGCCGCCGCCCTGCTCGGCGGATCGAACACCAACATGCATAGAACAACAAAAACGAGTCTGGTGGGGTGGGCTGTGCCTCCCATGTCAGTGCGAGCGAAGCGAGGCAATCTCCCGCTGGTAGGATTGAGATTGCTTCGTCGCTGCGCTCCTCGCAATGACATAAACCTCGGTTGTATCTTCTTATAAGCGAAGATTTCCATTTTCGATCTTGTCTCAAAATAGATTCATCTTACGGCGCAGCGTCCACTCAACGGCGAGAATGACCAACAGCACCAGGATGTACGTGTAATTGTGCTGCACCAGCGGCATGTCGATCGTTACGGCCTTGTCGACGATGCGATCCCGCAAGGTCTCGGCGAGCCGGTCGAAATCCCGTTCCCGGAAGTACGCGCCGCCGCTCTGCGTGGCCAGGTAGTCGAGAAAAGCATGGTCCACCTCCAGCTTGGCTCCCTCGTTCAACCCGGGTGCAACGTGGAGCGTTTTGTTGTAGGATTCGAGCAGTTTCTCTCCCACGAAAACATCCACTTGGAAGGTGTACTCTCCTCGTTCCGGAAAGATCATGCTCGTATTGAACTCGCTTTCGGAGCCCAGTGCGGCCGCAATATCCAGAGGCATAGGTTGCTCGCTCTTCGTAGGGCGAGCCTGGGAAGCGTCGTGCGGGGACGCACGACCTACAAAGAGAGTCGGCTTCAGATGCACCTGGCCGGTGTCGTAGCGGCCTGCCACGCAAATGGTCGCGGTCGCCCGTTCTCCCGGCCGGTAGCGCGGCTGATCCCAACGGACCGACAGGAACCGCTCGCCCTCCTGCCATTGCGAGACATTCCGCACCGCCTGCCGCCAGAAACGGCTGAAGGCCTCGCGCAAGGCTTGGGAGGCTCTCGTCCACTTCCAGAGCGTATCGGTGGCAATCGCCAGACTGTAGCCCTGCCCGTAGTGCTGCATCGCAATTACCGGCGTAGCGCCCGTCTCCAGCAGGGCAACCGCTCCGCGGCGCAAGGACCCGGTGGAATTGAGGCTCTCGATTTTCGGCCCGCTGTCCCCGGCGAGCGATTTGGCCATCTCGGCCACGATGTTGTGATTCGTCGCCGCGAGGGGCACGTTCACGGCAAATTGCCCGGCCCGAAACTCGCGGCCCGCATCCAAGCGCCAGGGAAAGAGCGGCTCGATCGCCGTATTCGCATAGCCGCCCTGAGCATAGGAGGCCCCGCCGCCCAGGAAGATCACCGCCCCGCCCTGCCGCACGTATTCCAGCAGCGTCTGCATCTGGGCCGATTGCCACTGGGATGCCGGAAACGAGCCTAAGATGATGCACTTGTACAAGTCCAGGACCTTCTTCTCCGTCGGAAAACCCGCCGCCAGAATTTGATCGCCCTCCTGGCGATTGTCCTGAACGATGAACCGGTCTTCGCTGATACGATAGAGCGTCGTCAGGGCCAATGAGGGATCGCGGGCCAGTTCCTTGCGAACCATGCTGAAGTCCCAACCCACTTCCTGGGCGAACAGCAGGACAGGCAGCTTGTCCCGGCCGATTTCGACGGAAAAGACCCGCATGTTGTTCAGCGCGGACAGTTCGCCTTCGAGAGGCTCGATCCGCAGGCGGTAATCGCGCAACCCACGTTCATCCGGACTCTCGACGTTCAGCTCGATTCGTTGCCGCTCCATGCGGAGATCGACCGAGGCCGACGACCGGACCAGCCAACCGTTCGCCGCCCGCTCTTCCAGGAGGATCTGCGCCTGGGCCCGGTTCGGCGCCAGACCGCCAGAGCCCCGGCGAGTCACGACCTCGGCGGCCGCCGTAAACTTGCTCTGCGTCTCCACAACGGTGGGAGCCTCGAGACCGGCGATGGCAACATCGTCCCAGCCCTCGGGATCGCTACCCACGCCGGCAATGTAAACGGGCGCCTGGGGCAGCCGGGCGTTCTGGATCGTCTCATCGCCGCCATCGCTGATGACGATGACCCCCAAATACTTGGAGATGTCAGGCTTGTCCGCCATTGTCGCCAGAGAGATGCCGAGATCGGTCTCGCGCGCCTGCTGCGTGGGGGAGCCACCCGGCTGGTACGGCCGCACCTGCTGGTCGAACTCGTAGGCGTCCCACGCGATGGCCGAGCCCAATTTGTCCTGGAGATCCTCAAAGAGCTTCGCAGCCCGGACGGCCCGGACGCCGTCCTGCGCATCGGGGACCTGCATGGACGAGGAGGTGTCGATCAGGACTGCGACCTTCTCGCCCGTATCGGGGTGGCGGACGATCTTCCAGACCGGATCAAAGTAGGCCAGCATGACGAGCAGCGCTGCCGCCGCTTTGGGCAAGAGGAGGGCCGCGGTCCGCCGCAGAGAATGCTGGGCCCGCTGTCGGCGGTACAAGACCACGAGCCAAACACCTATCCCCAGCATCAGCGCTGCGGCGAGCAAAGGAGGCAACGGGGATCGCCAGTAGAGAGAGCCCATCAGGTCGTCCCCTCCATGAGAGCCCCCGGGGCCTGGGCGTCTTGCCCAGGAGAACCACGCCGAATACGACGGCGCGCACCCGGGAGCCGGAACACAGGCAGGATGCCCGTGCTACGGGAGCGCACCCGCACGGCACTCAAGAGCCCCTCAATGAGCAACGCCAGCGTGGCGAGCACCAGCAGCGGGACATAAAGCTCCGTGACCCGCGCCTGACCCACATGGTATTTCGCATAATCCGTCTGGGTCTCGAACGGCACCACGGTGTGCGCTACCGGCCCCAGGATCGGCACACGGGAGCCTTCCACAAACCGCCAGTCGCCTTCCCTGGGTGAGGTCCGCACCGAGAGGCAGCTTTTCCGGTCACCCGCCGTCGCCAAATAGACCCCGGTCCGGGGGAAAGCCGGCAGTTCCGTCGGGCGGCCCTTCCATTCCAGGGCGTCGCCGGAAAGAGACAAGAGCTCTATTTCCCCATCGGCCGGCAGAACCGGCGGACGCTCCCCTGCTACCAGGGGAAAGACGGCGTTGGTAGGCCCAGTAGGTAGGGTGGGGCTTGCCCCACCAGAACCGCCGTCGAGGGGAGAAACCGGCGGGGCAAGCCCCACCCTACAGACGGCCATGCGCTGGGCCATGACCACACCCAGCCCCGACAGGGGCAGCGTGCTCCAGCGCGGGGAGAACGCGATGCCGCTGACGAAGATGTTGCCCCGGCCCAGGGTCTTTTGTGCCAGGAGGACCTTCCTGGCACCGGCGCTGAGCAGCGGGGTAAAGCCTGCCGGCACATCGAGCGGACAAGACGTATACGCCATGATCGGTTCCGCGGAGATATCGCCCACGACCTGCTCGATCTGCCGCCAAAACGAGGTCCCGTGGCTTGGAACGGTGAGACGTACGCCACCCTTATATGTCTCGCGTGTGCGCAGCCCTGCGCCCAGCCAGGCTGACGAGGCATCGGACCCGGGCAGGAGTGAAGGAACCACCAGCAGGTTGCCTCCCGCTTCGATGTACTTCGTGAGTTCTATCGGGTGGGAGCCCGCGGCGGCCAAGCTACCCCAGGTGGTCACGACGAGAATGGGGACGTCTGCCTGCCCGATTTGAATCGAGGGGGAGAATTCCGTGATCAAGCCGGTCAGTTGTCCGTGCCCCGACGGGGAAAACGCCATGGGTAGCATGCCGAATTCGCGTGGCTGTCCTACAAAGAGCACCGTCCCCGTCCCTTCGCAGAACAGGCCGATGCCGGCGGTATTGTCCGCCGCGAAACCGTCGCCCTCGACCCAGGCCTTGAGCCAGTGATATCCCCGCTCGTTCATCGTGAGCGGCAGCCGGACCGTCGCGATCGCCTGCTTCTGCAGCGAGATGTTCTGCGTGCTTCGTTCGCCCCGGTTGTTCGTGCAATTGACGCGGACATCCGCAGGGGAATCCGAAGTGTTGTGGACGGCCAGCCCGACCTCGTACGGCTGACCCACAAGGAGTCGCTGCTCGGGAAGCTGGACGCCTGTGACCGCCACATTAGGTCGCGGCAACGACGCCGTGGCGATCTGGTGCAGGTAAACGTGAATGCGATCCTCCCGGCTTTCGACACGGTTCACCGCCTCCGACCACTCGGACCGCTGGAGATCGGTAAAGACGTGGACGACGCCGCCCTGGGCGGTGCTATTGTGCAGAAGCTCGAAGGCCCGCGCGAGGGCGCGGGGCGCGTCGCCGGAAGCCTCCGTTGGTTTGATCCGGTCCAGGCACGTGAGCAGAGCGGTCCGGTCAGCGCTCAGCAACTCGGAAACCGCAACTACCAGATCGTCCACCAGGAGCACTACTGCCGCATCCGCGTCCGGTTCCAGCGAGGACAGGAGCTTGCGAGCACCCTCTTTGGCACATTCGAGCTTCGTCAGATCGCCATCGTTTGATCCTGCGCTCATTGAGCCGGAATTGTCGACAATCGCTACTAAGGACAGCTTGCCGCCGCTGCCCACGGCCGACCGCAGGGTCGGACGAGACAGGGCCAGCAGGATCAAGGCGATCATGAGCACCCGCATCAGCAGCAGCAACCACTCCCGAATCTGCCGGCGGCTGTTCAGCTTCGGGTCCACCCGATGAAAGAACATCAAGGTCGAGAAGACGATGGTGCGTTTCTTCTGCTTGAGGATCAGGTGAAAGAGGATCGGCAGACCCGCCAGCGGCAATAGATACAGGAATGCGGTCGCGGAGAAGATCATACCGCCCGGCTCCTCTTGAGGATCACGTCATAGACGTCCATGCGTGTCTGGGCCAGGATGTAGTCGGCCCGGATCTCCTGGCAGCCGCGCCGCAACTGCTCCAGGTACTGGTGCATCTGCTCCAGGTAGGCGTCGCGGATCTGGCGAAAATCCACAATGAGTTTCTCGCGCGTTTCGAGCGAGACGACTTCGCACAGGCCACTCAGCGGCAGCTCCAGTTCCGCCGGATCGAGGACGTGCAGGATAGTCACATCTTTGCCGTCGTGGTGCAGGTGGTGAATGCCGCGCATGATGCTGTCCGGCTCCTGCAAGAGGTCGGAAATGATGACGACAAGCGAGCGGCCCTTGCACATCTCGGCGGCGACGTGCAGAGCGGCCTCGATGTTCCCCTCATTCTTCGGCTCGACCTCTTCCAGCCCCAGCAGCATGGGGCGCAGACCGACGAACGTGCCGCAAGGCTCATAGTGCTTGCGGATTTCGCTGTCGAATGTGATCAAGGAGACGGTGTCCCCCTGCTGGATCATCGCGTACATGACGCCGGCCGCCACGTGGCAACCGTATTCCATCTTCGACAGCGGCCCCTCCTGCCGGTAGCCCATGCTGGCGGAGGTGTCCAGGAGGATCGTGCAGCGAATGCTTACGTCTTCGTGGAATTGGCGAATCACGTACCGGTCGCTGCGGCCGTACACCGGCCAGTCGATCCGGGAGATCGGATCGCCGTGCGCGTACTCGCGGTACTCGGCGAACTCGACCGACGAGCCGAACGAGGGCGAGCGGTGCAGGCCCTGGTGGCTGCCGTCCATCAGCCGGCGGACCCCGATCTCCAGGCCGCGGAGCCGCTCCGCCATCTGCGGCGGCAGATAACGATAACCTTTTGCTTCTGTCATCTACAATCAACGCCCAACCACTTGCACATTTCGCAAGTCCCACAACGATACGGTAGGAAGATCGTTCTCTCCGGGATTGCGCTCCTTCATTACGTTTCACTTATTGCGTCCAGAAGCTTTTTGATCACGGCGTCCGTGTCCAGGCCCTCGCTGGCGGCGGCGAAGTTGAGGATGACCCGGTGGCGGAGCACAGGCAAGGCAAACCCGCGGATATCGTCGCACGACACGTTGAACCGGCCGTTGAGCACAACATGGGCCTTGGCGGCCAGGATGAGCGACTGCCCGGCCCGCGGCCCGCTGCCGAACCGGACGTATTTGCGGATGAACTCGGGGGCTTCGTCCGTCTGGGGGCGGGTGGCCCGGCACAGCCGCGCCGCATATTGCGCGACGTGCTCACTGACCGGCACCTGCCGGACCAGGTCTTGGAACGACAGGACCGACCGGGCGTCGAAAAGACTCTTGAGTGGTTCCCCGTCCCCGCCGGTCGTAGACAGGAGGATCTTCTGTTCTTCCTCCAGGCTTGGATAATCCACCTTGACCAGGAGCAGGAAGCGGTCCAACTGTGCTTCGGGCAAGGGATAAGTGCCTTCCAACTCCAGCGGGTTCTGCGTGGCCAGCACGAGGAAGGGACTGGGCAGCGGGTGCGTCTCGCCGGAGGCGGTCACGTTCCGCTCCTGCATCGCTTCAAGCAAGGCGGCCTGCGTCTTCGGGGGCGGGCGGTTGATCTCGTCAGCCAGCAGGACATTCGTGAAAACCGGCCCCTTCTGGAAGACGAAGCGCCGCTCCCCTGTCTCATGGTCGCGCTGAAGGATGTGGGTCCCGGTGATATCGGTCGGCATCAGGTCCGGCGTGAACTGGATGCGTTTGAACTCCAGCCGCATCGTCTGTGCCAGACTGTGGACCATCAGGGTCTTGGCCAATCCCGGCACGCCCATCAGCAGGCAGTGCCCCCGCGCGAAAAAGGCCGTCAAAATCTGACCGAGCACGTCCTTTTGGCCAATGATAATCTTGCCCACCTCCGCCAGCAGCGCCTCCCGCGCCCGCCCGAGCGCCTCGACCTGGGCCAGGCTGTCCCGCGACCGTGGAGTCCCGCTGCCTTCGGCTGGGGTCGCCCCCGAGGGCACAGGTGCTGCACTGGAGGTGGTCTCCGGCTCGATCACTTCGCCCGTCACCAGGTTGAATTTGCATCCACATTTACAGCGGGCTTTGCCTCTCGGTGAGCCGGCAGCCACCTCGTACGCGCGGCCACACTTGGGGCAAAATACGGTGGACGTCTCGTCAGAAGACATGCAGTACCCTTTTCTAATGCGTCATGATGTAGGCGATGATATTCATCCCCAACCGCTCGGCGCTCGCTGGTTCGTAGCCTTTCATCAAGGGATAACTGGCGGGCAGCCAGCCGGCCTCCAGATCGTAGGGGCTGTACAGGACCCGCAGATCTCCTTCGAGGAAGATCGCCCAGAGGTAGGGGTGATTCCCCAGCGAGGGGTTCGCCTGGGCCAGTCCCGCGCTGTACCCGACCCCGTCGATCTTGAAGAGGCTGCTGAACAAGCCGTGCCCGTCGGGGAGCAATTGAAATTGTGCGTCGGGCAAGATGCGGGCGACTTCCCGCCGCACCGCCTTGTCGAACGTCCCCAGGCCGAGGCCGTTGTTGATCAGCAGGAAGCCGCCTGACTGGACGAAGCGCTGCAGCGCCGAGACGGCTTGGGGGGAAAACGAGAAATCGTCCAACCCGGTCAGGTAGAGAAACGCAAAACCCGACGGATCGTCTTTCTCCGGATCGACCACGATGCGCTTGAGGTTCACGCGGATCGTCGTGTGCCGGCGGAGCTTCGTCAACAGGTTCGTCGCGGCGCCGGGATGCACATTCCAGGCACCTTCGTGCTTCAGTTGCGCGAAGACGAATTCGTCCGTCGGGGTCCTCTGATCTGCCGTGCCGTAGATCTCGGGGCGGGCTTCGACAGCGCCGGCCTCCGCGTATCCGATCGCATAGGCCGCGACATTCAGCCCGATTTCGCCGGCGCTCTTGGCATCGTAGTACGTCGCTTTCGGGAGTTGGGCCAGCCGGTCCGTGTCACGATTCCAGCCGCAGCCCAGGCCGTACTTCGAAAGCAGCACACCCACGCGACTGCCGACGTAGATGCCCTCCAGGAACGGCTCCGTCGTCCCCGGACGGCCATGATAGGAAGCGCTCGTGACATCGACGAACATGTGGTAGAGAGGATGATCGGGCGGGACCCCCCGCCAACGGCACTCGGGAAACGCCTGGAGGAAAACTCCTTGGGCGGACTCGTAGAAGAACGGCGAGCCGGCGATCGAATCGCAGATCACCATGCCGCCATCGAGCACGTAGTGGCGCAGGGCCTGGATGTGGGTGTCGCTGAGCCGGAGCGTTCGAACTCCGCTGAAGAACAGGACCGGCAACTTCTTGGGATCGAAGTGAAAGTCGCTGAGATTGACATTGTTCCAGTGATAGGACAACCCGGTCTCGCGGGCTTTCTCACAGAGTCTTTCCAGGTCCGTGGGACACAGATTCCAGTCGGCAATCTGCATGGGGTCGCCGTTGCTGTCGGTGAAGGAGGCAGATTCGCCCCAGATCACCTTGCCCACCAGGTCCTCCGGCTGCGGCGGCTTCTTCCGCTCGGTGCGTCTCAAGGGGGTCGCCGGCAACGGCAACGGAGGCAGAGCCTCGGCGGCGCTGATTTGTCTGGGCGGGGCCTTGGGCGGCGTCTTGTTGCCCAGGTAGACGAACCAATCGTTTTCGCTAGCGGCTTGTGACCCGGACGCCCTGGACTGGGAAAAGACCACCCCCGGGGGCGGGGGTGCTACAGAGGTTACCACCAGAAGAACGATCCAGCAGAGCGTTGGGACAGGATTCCGCCTTTTGGGTTTCTCTGCCATTGGTCCCATCTCCATAGCGAGTGCTCTCTTTCGACGCGTATGCACTCTTATTATTGTACACCATGGGAGGGGGTCGCTTCAAGCTCGCCGTGAATGGCAGCAGACCGTAGGGCCGCAAAATCCTACTTTGTCACAGGTATTTTTCGCGCGCCCAGAACAGGGTCTTTCTCGATGTATTGCTCCCAATCCGCCACGGCATCCAGCATTGCCTTGCCACGCCGGCAGTCCTCAATGGTCATCTTCCCCGACTGCACCAAATCGTAGTAGGGTCCAATGTCATTCTGGCGATAGAGACTGGCGAAGTGCTGGTAGAACTCCTCGCGGGGCAGACGGGTCGGCAAGACGGCGTGCAAAGTGTCGAAGCAGGAGTAGTCGTGGGTAAGCAGATCGCGATACCGGTCCCGGTAGAGCTGCGTTCCGGGCAGGGGCGTTAAAATCGTGAACTGGGTGTGGGTGATTCTCTTCTCGTGGACGTAGTCGCGGAGCTGCTTGAAGTCATCGGCCGTCCAGTCCGGATCAACCAGGAACGCGCCCCAGATGATCACCCCGTTGTTCTGGAGAATCTTGATGGCCCGGTTGTTCGTGTCGAGGTTGCAGGACTTCCGAACGCCCTTGAGGATTGTATCGCTGCCCCCCTCCAGCCCCAGGAGAACCGCATACAGTCCGACGTCCACCCACTTTTCCACGAGCTCCGGATGCCGGACGATGGAGTCCGTGCGGCATTCCATGGAGAATCTCTTGCGGATGCCCTCACCTTTAATCATGTCGGCGATGATTCTTTCCCGGTCATGGTTTACGAGGAAGTTGTCGTCGACGAACGTGATATGATCCGTCCGGACCGTGGCTACCTCGGACACCACGCGCTCAGGCGGCATTTGATTGGTCGAGCCGCGGTAGAACTCGTGAACGCTGCAAAAATTGCATCGGAAGGGGCAGCCCCTGGATGTCGCGACGGACGTATCGGGTTGGTCGAACAGGAAGAAGTACTCGCTCCGATATGATTCCGTCAGATCTCGGCGCGGCAGGGGCAGATTCCCCAGATCGATCCGGCCTTGCGACCGGGGGTTGCGGATGAACGTGCCGTCGTGATTCTGCCATACGATACTGGGAACGTCCTCCAAGCGGCGTCGGTCCGCCACCGCCTGAGCCAGTTCCCGGAACATGATCTCCCCTTCGCCCATGGCCACGACATCGACTGGAGGCAGGAAGAAGTCCTCCGGCAAAAGCGTGGCATGGTGACCGCCCACGACAGTGAAGACGTCCGGCGAGAACGACTTGACCCGCTGCAGGATGTCCTGAGCGGTGTAGACTTCCGGCGTCAAAGTAGTGACCGCCACCATCTCCGGCTGGAAACTGCTCAGGGCGGACTCCAGATCGTGGTCGATCCGCATGTCGAGGATACGTACTTCATGTTCGGGAACCGTCGCCGCGATCATTTCCAGATGCAGCGGCTCCGGTGAGGCGGCCAGGCGAAAACCAATGCCCGCCGACAGATCAGGTTGAACCAACAGGATTCGCACGATGCGCCTCCATGAGGAGAGAACGGAAAACAGCGGTCACGCTACCCGCCCTGTGGATTTTTCAGCCGGCTCCTCGCCTTTTGCAGCCTCGATAAAAAATCGCCTTTTTCGAAGTCCGAAGTCCATTTCCGGATCGTGACCCAGCCGCCAAAACGAACCAGCCGGGTCTGCCACCGCCGATACCATTTGCTCCAGCCCCTTCGGAGGCGATGAAGCGAGAATATCAGAGTTGGAAAGGATAGGATACTCGCAACGACCAGCAGGACATAGCGAAAACGGTAAAAGCGGCTCATAATTCTTCGGCCGGCGCGTTGCAGGTCCTCGGCGGTCATGGGCGGGTCCGGCTCGAACAACGGGAAGGTGCCGTCATAGTACTCCCAGCCGACCTCGTCCAGAGGATAGATTCGGTTTTGTTGTTCGAGCCGCCGGCGCAGGTCCGTCCCTGGCAACGGCACGGGCAGCAGGACTTGCACACTCTCAACTCCGGCCTGGCGGATGAATCGCCGGAAGCGTTTCACGCGCTCCTCGACGGGCATCGTGAAATCTCTGCCCGAGCCGGCCGGATAGCCAAAGATGAACATGCCGTGCACCCAGAATCCGAGTTTGCGAAACACGCGCACCAGGGCGAGCATCTCCTCGGAATGGATGTGCTTGTTCATGGTCCGCAGCTCCTCGTCGATCGGGGACTCGAACCCGATGGCGACGTGCCGGACCCCCGCCTGGCGCATCGCGGCCAACATCTCCGGATCCCGGGCTTTGTCCAGCCGAATCTGCACGGTCAACGAGAGCCGCCTGCCAATCTGCTCCTGGTAGTCCTGGAGCATCCGACAGAACCGGATCGTGTCGTCGCGCTGCTGGGCGAATAAGTCATCGACCACAAAGAATTTCCGAGCGTCGTGCGTTTCCACCAGATGGCTGATCGTCCCGAGCAACCGCTCGGCCGAGGCACATCTCGGGGTGCCCTTGACCGTGCAAAATTCACAATGCATGGGGCAGCCGCGAATCCTCTCGACCGGATAGACTCGGATCTTCGCATAGCGAACGAGGGAGAAATCCGGATAGGGAAGTCGGTCGAAATCCGTCAGAGGGTCGCGACCGGGCGTGCAGGTAACCTGCCCGTTTTCCAGATAGGCGAGTCCCTTGATTTGCTTCACGGACGAACACGGACCCTCACGGACCCTCACGGACGGCGTTGTCCGTGTTCGTCCGTGGCTGTCTGTGTCCGTCCGTGTGGGCTCGCTTGGGTCCTGCCGGTCTTCGATTGCCCGCAAGAATTCCTGTATCGTCTCTTCGCCCTCTCCCAGCACGACGTAGTCGATGCCGGACGATAGAGCTTCGGCGAGGTTGTTGCCGGCAAAGTGTTGCCCTCCCGCGAGGGTGGTGACGCCCATCTGTTTGTAGATTCGGGCAATCTCATACAGCCTGGGAATCGTGCTGGTAAGTCCTCCGTAGAGACCGACGACCTCCGCAGGCCGCTCCTGTTGCAGTCTCTCGTGATCGGCCCCGCCGCCCTCCATTCTGGGCCCATACCGGCCCAGGTTGTTCTCGTCAATGACCTCCGCATCCCAACCGGCCATCTCATGGACGGCCGTGGCGACGCAAACCGGCCCCAACGCCGTGGTTCGTCGGGCGATGCGCGAATAGATATTGAAGGCGGGAAATGCCGGAACGATGATCCGCAGTCTGTGCCTTTTGCGAGCCGAATCAACCATGAAATGGATCCATCCTGCGTGCGTGCCGTTACCACGCTGGCTTCGCTATCCTATACGACCAAGAGGATTCGCGGTTCTCCCCGGGCACCTCCTCACCCTCTTCCCTGCATCATCTCTCTACCTCGCGGCAGCCAGACGGGATCTTCTGCGGGTCAGACGGGGTCTTCGGGCGGCCTTGCGGACACGCGCGACGAACCGTTGGGCCTTGGTCTGCTCCGTGGAACGAGACAGGGATTCCGTCAGGTGGGCACAGGTGAAGCCTTCGTATTCCTCCGGCTGGAACCGCTGCCCGATGAACTGCTCGATCTTGCGCAGGTACTCCTGCTCATCCGGGGCGACGAGCGTGATCGCATCACCGGCGGCCGTCGCCCTTCCCGTGCGGCCGATCCGGTGGATGTAGTCCCGCGCGTACAGGGGGACGTCGAAATTGACGACATGCGAGATCCCCCGCACGTCAATCCCACGGGCGGCGATGTCGGTCGCCACCATGACCTGGTATTTGCCGCTCTTGAAGCCGTCGAGGGCATGCTGGCGCTGCGACTGGGAGCGTCCGGAGTGCAGCGTCACCGAGACGATGCCGGCGTGCTCCAGTTTGCGCTGGATCTTGTCCGCCCCGTGCTTGGTGCGGGAGAAGATCAGCACGCTTTGCATCGGCCGGTTCTGGAGCATATGCACGAGCATATCGATCTTCTGTTGCCGCAAGACCGCATGCACGTGCTGCGTGATGGTGTCGATCGGGTTGCGCTGCTCGCCGATCTGGATCATCTGCGGATCTTTCTGCACGCCGGCGGCGAGCCGCTGGACCTCCGGCGGAATCGTCGCGGAGAACAGCAGCGTCTGCCGCTGCTCGGGCAGGGTCCGGATGATCTTGTACACGTCTTCGATGAAACCCATGTCGAACATCCGGTCGGCTTCGTCGAGAACAAGGACCTCCATCGCGCCGAAGTTCACGGAACCCCGCCGCATGTGGTCCATCAACCGCCCCGGGGTCGCCACGACAATATCCACGCCGCGACGCAGAGTCTCAAGCTGCTTTTTGATGTCCACCCCGCCATAGATAGCCAGCGCGCGCACGCCGACGAACCGCCCGTAGTTGAGAATCGAGCGTTCGATCTGCACGGCCAACTCGCGGGTCGGCGTCAAGATCAGGGACCGGATCATGCGCTTGTGGCCGTTGGTCGGCTGCTCGCGGAAGATGCGACTCAAAATGGGCAGCACAAAGGCGGCCGTCTTGCCGGTGCCCGTCTGGGCACATCCGATAATATCCTGGCCGTTCAGGGCTATCGGGATCGCCTCTGATTGAATCTCCGTGGGACGGCTGTAGCCGCTGGCAAGTACGCCACGCAGCAGTGGGTCGGAAAGACCCAGTTTCGTAAATGGCATTCAGATTGTCCTAAAAAAACCGTTCAAACCGAACTTCTGCCCAGTGGAGATCCCAAACTTGCTCTCCATTCTGCCAGAGTTCACTTCATTTATCAAAGACCAACGGGAGAGCGTGTTGAGAGGCGGCTTTCGAAGAGATCTGCGGGACCGCGAAGTGCCATTCCTGCCGAAAACTACATCCCACCGGGGTGCTAAACGCCTACCTCCGATGATCCTACTACCATCAGTCTACCATCCTGGTTCCGAAAAATCAAGAACATTATGAGCCCTGGCGACCTCCGGGAACGCCTCCGGGAACCGAGTGTGCCTGATTCCATAAGGAATATCGACTAAAACATACCCATCTTCCATGAAAAAAACATCCTCAAAAAAGAGGATACACCCGAATAATGACGCGGACGGCACGCGCAGCGCTCTTCGTCCTGACGCGATGAGACTCGTATCTGCCCACGAGGCACCGGGTGATGTTCAGGCCTGTTTGACCATAATAGAATCCACGACATGAACCACGTCCTCACAGACATCCAGCACAGTCTCGGCATCTTGATAGATGTCTTTCCATTTGATCACCAGGATGGGGTCCTGCGCGGTCGCGAACAGCTCTGTCAACACCCGGTCGCGCATCACGTCGCCCACGTTTTCCAGACGGTTGACCTCGACACAGGCGTCGAAGACGACCCGAGCGTCCTTGCCATGCCGTAGCCCTCCAATGGCCCTGGACACGGCCCGCACCGACTGCTCGATGACCGCCGCGAATTCCACCAGGTTCCGGTCCACACTGGTGATATCGTAGACCCTCAGCCGGCTGACGATGTTGTGGATCATATCCGTGATGTCATCCACTTCCATCGCCAGGGCATGAATATCTTCCCGATCGAACGGCGTGAGGAACGTCTTGTTCAACTGCCGGATGATCGTGTGCGCGGCGTTGTCCCCCTGGTGCTCGATTTGGGCCATCCGGTCCTGCATCTCCTCGGTCACATGGCCCCGGGCGGTCACCTCCCGGAAGAAACAGGCCGCCTCCACCGCATAACCTACCTGTTCTTCCAACAGATCGAAGAAGTTGCACCGGCTGATGAAGAACTTGAGAATCACGCGTGCCTCCTTCACCCCAGAATTTGCAGACGGGCCAAGGCCGCGAACTTGTCTTTGACAAAGTCAAATGCCTCGTCCAGTCGAGCGATGGTGAAAACGCCCCTGGTGGCGGGAGCGAGACCGCACAGGACCAGCTTGCGTCCCCGGTCCTGCAACAGCTGGCGCAATTCGAGGAGTCGAGTGAGCGTTCTGCCGCCGGCAACGTCAACGCTCGAAAAATCCACCACGACGCTGCATTCGCCCCCTGCCTGTACCATTTCCACGACTCTCTGCAACTCCTCCTGTTCCTGTGATTCCCAGGGCAGGCTCACGAGAAGGATGTCTTGCGACCAGTATTGAATCCCCATGTTCGACCTCCGGCGCTCTGTGACGACACGCCCACTCCGTGGCGTCCCGACCTCTCTCGTCGGCCACGAGGGTGAGCCTTTCACTTGAGCATCTCGTTCGCGTTCCCCCTCGTATCCCTGGGCAGGTTACCTATACAGATATCCATGCTGTGCCCCTTTCCTTCGTGTTCAACAGTTGTTTTTGGAGGACGTGCCAAACAGAGACAACGGACTCGAGAGATGGGTCTTGAGGGGGGCAAGATACCCGTCACGCATGATCGTGCTTCAAGGCTTCATCAGGCGATCATCCTGAGTTCAGAACAACACGCAACCAGCCAGGATCATACCACCCTCCGGTGCATACACAAGTTTTTTTGCCATTTTTCCCCCAAAATATTTCAATTCCTCCGCCGCAGAGAAGAATGGGGAAAAGCGGAGCGAACCGATTATTTGCTAAACAACGCGACCCCGTTCAGGGTATAATGCTTCACACGCACGTTTTAGGATGAATTTCACACACGATGAACAGCCGAGCTCACAAGGATGAGAAATGCTCTCCAGGAGTGCGAGGCGCCCCATGAATCCACCCGGCCGACCGGAGGAGGAACACCCGTTTGACGACGGTTTCGGCCCGACCTTCGCAGCAGCAGAGGCGGCGCGCATCGAAGCGTGGACGGCGCGCCAGGAGCAGGCAGCCGGCCTTGGCACGCGAATCCAGGCGGCTCTCGGGCCGCTGGAAAGCCTGCCTCCGGAGCCGTGTCCGGAGGAGCTGGCCGAGCGCACCATCCAACGTCTCTGTGCGGCCGTCCGAGAGCCCCCAGAGACCGCGTGTACGGAAATCACTCGCCTGCATTCGCCTCGTTGGGAGGATTTTGGGCTATGTCTGTCGAACAGTATTCTAATGAAGTGATCGTGGTCGGGGTTACCGAGGGACCATCGGCCTTCAAATTATGGCTGCGCGAAGAGGTCCCGACCGACCTCGCGAGTGACCTGCAATGGCTCTGCGAGGAGTACATGGACTCTCATATCATCCTGGATCTTGACCACCAGGAGAATTTGGAGGCCGCCTTCTACAAG
>CAYHAJ010000303.1:0-38378 GCA_964354535.1 uncultured Pirellulales bacterium | reverse complement strand
AGGGGCGTCAACCCAGGCGATCCTCATGAGCATCTTCACCACGCTCAAACAACGCGGCCTCAATCCGATCAAGATCGTCGAGCAAGCCCTGCGGATATACATCACAACGGGAAAGCTGCCCGCTCTCAAGGACTTCACTCCCGCACAACCCTAAAGTCTTACTAAACGTTTTACGGGATGGAAGACATCGCCGTGGCAGGGCAGATCCCCCCACGCCGCCCGTTGGCTGGCCCGCAGCGCCCTGCCCCCGTCGGCAATCGGATAGTCCAGATGCAAGCCGCCTTCGCGCAACTCCAACCGCGAAATGCCCCGGGTGGTCTCATCACAGTGCTCGACCCCTTGCCGCAGATAGCAGTACGGCGAGGCCACATCCATCCCTACCAACACCGGTTGGCGGGCCTGATAGATCTCATCCTGAGCCCCCACCCGGATGGCCGAGAGACTCTCCGAAGCGTTCCCCTGCCGGGCCCGGTCCACGGCCTGCGTGAACAGATGGTGAAGACGGCCCGGACTCAGATCCCGGTAGTGGAACACGGCCTCCAGCAGTTCCTGCGCCCCGCGAAACGAACTAGCTCGACTTCTGCCATTTTCTGAGGCGACTTGCGGCATCGCGGAAACACTGACGAGATGGGCAGACTCCTGCCGACGCTTATTACTGACGAAGGTAAAAGAATCGGAAACGAGTCCCTTATGCTGTCTCTTCCATCGGCTGCCCGTTCGGTTTTGATGAGTTTTTCCCTCACGTTCGCCCGGCCCACGTTTCGCCGCGTCATCCTCTTGGCGGTAGGAGCCATCTTGACGATGAGAAGTCGGACCGTCACCGGAGTTCTGTGGACCCTGCGGGGTGTGGTCGGCGGAGTCATTCTGGAGACATGATTTCCAGAGCAATCACAGCGGCGTTTCCGCCTCACGTCCGGGTACCCTGAGCGGAGACCGCGAACACGTTTCCGGACGTTTCACAATCATTGGCATCCAGTAGATCCCTCACGCTCCTAACGTGAACGTTTCTCGAATCCCTCAGCCACATTGGTCCGATGGAAACAGGATGGCAAATGCGCCGCGCACCGACTCCATTTTTCTCGTTGCCACGGTAATGTTATAATGTTATGATATCCTTACTCGGCTGCTGAAGAAGGCGAATGGTATTCGCGCCGGAAACGGAGTTGTGCTCACAAGGGCTTTGGTATGTAACCAGAACCATCATCGCTGTGCATTTCGTGGAAGGAGGACCGGTATGGACAAGAGACTCATCGCATTGACGCTGTTCTTGTTGCTGGGCTTGGGGGGCCCTGCCGTTCGGGGCGACCTGCGCACGGGCCTGGTGGCGAACTGGCAGTTCGAGGGCAACTTCAACGACTCCGCCGGGACCAACCACGGCACGCCGAAAGGAGATGCCAAGATCGTCACGGACACGGAGCGGGGTCGGGTCCTCGAACTGGATGGGACCGGCGACTACGTCGAGATCCCCAATTCGCCTTCTCTGAACATCACCGGCAATCAGATCACGATGACCGTCTGGGTCAATCACGATGATGTCACGGGCAACCCGGAGATCATCATCGCCAAGGTCTTCAACAATATGACCCACAGCAGCCCTTACTTTTCCTACGGGTTGCACATTCTCAATCCCAGCGGCAGTCCGAGAGTCTGGATTTCGCGGACCGGCGGCGCCTCCAATGCGAATACCGCCGCCACCCTGCTGAAGTCCAAGCAATGGCAGCACCTGGCCGGGGTCTACGATGGCGCCACGTTGCGGCTGTTCGTGGACGGCAAACAAGTGGCCAGCAGCAACGTCACCGGCAATCTCATCGGCTATGACACCGTGCTGCGCCTGGGCATCAACGGCGGCCTGACCGAGCCCATGGATGGCAAGATGGACGACGTCCGCATCTACAACCGGACCCTGAGTGTGGAAGAGATCGCGGCCGTGATGCAGGGCGCCGGGGGTAAAGCGGAGATAGCCGCCGGTCCCCGCCCGGTGGTGGCGGCGGTGGATGTGCCGGCCGATGCCGTCCTGAGCTGGACCCCGGGCAAGTTCGCCGCGACGCACGATGTGTACCTCGGCCAGACGCCGGCAGATGTCAACAACGCCAGCCGGACGGACCCCAGGGGGGTGCTGGTCAGTAAGGGCCAAGCTGAGACCAGCTTCGATCCGGCCGGAGTGTTCACCTATGGCCAGACCTACTACTGGCGGATCGATGAGGTCAACAAAGCGCCCGACAACACCATCTTCAAGGGCGACCTCTGGTCCTTTACCGTCGAGCCTTACGGCTACCCGGTCAAGCCCGCGAAGGCTACGGCCTCCAGTGCGCAGGTGGGGATGGGCCCGGAGAAGACGATTGACGGTTCCGGCCTGACGGGGGACTTGCACGGTATCGAACCGACCACCATGTGGCTCAGCACCGGGGCGCTGCCCGCCTGGATCCAGTATGAGTTCGACAAGGTCCACAAGCTGCACCAACTCGTGGTCTGGAACTCCAATCAACTGATCGAGGGCTTCCTCGGCTTCGGCGCCAAGAAAGTGACGGTCGAGACCTCCACCGACGGCGCCACATGGACGCCGGTAGCCAACGTGCCGGAATTCAGCAAAGCGGCCGCGGCGGCCGGTTATGCCGCCAACACCACGGTCAGCCTGGGCGGAGCCAGCGCCAAGTGCGTGAAACTGACGATCAACAGCACCTGGGGCACAGGCACGATCGCCGGGTTGAGCGAAGTCCGGTTCTCCTCTGTTCCCGTGCAAGCGAGACAGCCGCAACCGGCGGCTGCCGCGACAGGCGTCGGCGTCGATGCCACCCTGAGCTGGCGTCCCGGCCGGGAGGCGGCCTCGCACAGGGTGTTCTTCGGCGCGGACCGGACGGCCGTAGCCAACGGAACAGCCGTGGCCACGATGACGCCCGATCATAGCGTGTCCCCCGGCTCCCTCAACTTCGGCACGACCTACTACTGGCGAGTGGACGAGGTCAACGCGGTCAACTATCTGGGCGAGGTGTGGAGCTTCACGACCCAGCCGTACGGGGTAGTGGACGACTTCGAGAGTTACACGGACAAGGCCGGCGCGGAAGTCTTCACCACGTGGGTGGACGGCTTTGACAATCCCACGAAGAACGGCGCGGTCGTCGGCCTTCCCCAGGCCGTCAACGGCACCTTCTGTGCGACGGCCACCGTCTACGGGGGCAAGCAGGCGATGCCTCTTGTCTACGACAATACCAAGGCACCCTTGTCGGAGGCTACGCGGACGTTCGATGTGCCGCAGGATTGGAGCCGGCACGGCATTACCACGCTCGTGCTGTTCTTCCGGGGCGATTCGGCCAATGCCGGCGCGCCGCTCTATGTGAAGATCAACGGCACGAAGGTGCTCTACAATAACGGCGCCGCGGCCACCACCGTGCCCCTCTGGAAGCAGTGGAACATCGACTTGACCTCCCTGGGCGCGAGTCTCAAGAGCGTCAAGACTCTTGCGATCGGGGTGGGCGACGGCAGTGCCGGTGGGTCGGGAGCCCTCTTGTTCGATGAGATCCGGCTCTATGCGGCGCCTCCACAGTTGATCGCAGCCCCGACCGATCCCGGCAAGACCGGCTTGGCGGCCTGGTGGGCGTTCGAAGGGGATTTCAAGGACTCGGCCGGGACCAACCATGGCACGGCGAAAGGGGATGCCAAGATCGTCACGGATACCCAGCGCGGCCAAGTCCTCCAGTTGGATGGGGTCGGTGACTACGTGGAGGCCCCCAATTCGCCCTCGCTGAATCTCACGGGCGACAAGGTCTCGCTGGCCGCGTGGGCGAATTTCAACAGTGTCGCCACCGTCCAGATGATCGTCTGCAAGGTGTTCAGCAATACCACCCACGTGAGTCCCTACTTCTCCTATGGGTTGCACACGCTGGCGAACGGTCAGCCGCGCGTCTGGATCGCGCGCACCGGCGGCGCCTCGAATGTGGCGGGTACCGCCGGCATGTTCAAGGCGGGGACCTGGCATCACGTCGCGGGCGTCTATGACGGCGCCCGAGTGCGATTGTACGTGGAGGGCAATCTCGTGGCCAGCGCCAACGCCACGGGGAACCTCGCGGGCTACGACACGGTGCTGCGCCTGGGCGGCAATGGCGCACTGACAGAATTGATGGCGGGAAAGCTCGACGACGTTCGCGTCTATAACCGGGCGCTGTCGGAAGGCGAGATTCGATATCTCGTGGGAGATCGGTAAGGAAACCTATGGCACATGGCCCAGGGCACGGGGATCGTCAAGCGGTTGTGGTTGCGAAGCTCGTTTCGTAGGACGTCTGACGTCAGATGTAACGAGCCGCGCCACCGTCCCACGCTCCACGATCCTTGCGCCCTGGGCCGTGTCGGACAAGGCGGTTGTCTATGCGCAAGAGAAAAGCCTTCACCCTCATCGAGTTGCTGGTGGTCATCTCCGTCATCGCGGTCTTGATGGCGATTATCATGCCCGCCTTGTCCAAGGCCCGAGAAGGGGGCATGGCGACTGTCTGCAAGGGGAACATGAAAGGCTACAGCGTCGCCCTGCAGATGTACCTCCAGGACTATGATGACAGGTTCCTCGATCCGTGGGCGCTCTACTTCTCCCGGTCCAGTACGTATGCCGACGAGGGGGGCAACCCGCAGAATCGCTGGTGCAACGGGGCCATGGACCTGACACAATATCCTCAGCGCGGGGGGCCGTTCTTCAGGTCGTATCTGACGAATGCCAAGGCCTACATCTGCCCGACGTTCAAACGCATGGCCATGTCGCACTTTGGTCAGACCAATATTTCCGAGACCGTGAGCTTCGCCAACAAGTTCGGCACCCCCGCGCTCTACAAGCCCTGGTACAACTACAGCATGAACGCTTATCTCGGTCCCAAGGGCGCCGCCGCTCTCGATGGACAGTTCGCCAAGGCCGGGCAAGTGAAACACCCGGGAGAGTTGGTCGTGTTTGTGGAGGAAAGTTGTTTCCTGGACCAGGGATTCAACGATCAGGGCATCAACGACACCTACATGCGACCGCTGCCCGTGACCGATGCCGAAACGGCCGTGCGAAGCCGAGGCGGCCGCTGGGCGGTGAAGCCCGGGCCGGCGCCGGAGGGCGTGGGCACGTTCGCCGACATCATCGCTGGCTTTCACAACGCCCCCTCGGGCAATCCCGTCGCGGGACGGGGAACGTGCGTGTTCCTCTCGGGACAAGTGGAGGCCCGCAACCGGATGGATACCTTCGGCCTGCTGTGGCCCAAGTAGAAAGAAGTTTGATGTTTGATGTTTGAAGTAAGAGACCACCCGGCCCAAATCAAAAATCAACCGTCGAACTTTACACTTCGAACTTGTGGAGGCTCTGGAATGAGGATAGTGAGCATCGACTTTGTGCTTATGCTTCTCGCGTTGGCATTTGGTTCAGATGTGGTCATGTGGGCGCAGCCGGCTCAGGGGGCGGAGCCGATGCCATTCCGGCATATTACCATCGACAGTGACAACCCTACCTATCCACACTGCAAGGCCGTGGGCGACATAGATGGCGACGGGTTTGCCGATGTGCTGGCGGCCAGTGCGTACGGCCAGGGCCTCTATTGGTACGCCTGGCCCAACTGGACCAAGCACCGCATCGCCGGTGGTTCCTTCACCACCGATATGCAGGTAGGCGACGTGGACAAAGATGGTGACCTGGATGTGATTATCCCACCGGTCGGCACTGGGCTGGTCTGGTTCGAAAACCCCCGTTCCCAGGGTAAGCCCGCTGCAACAGCCTGGCGCATGCATCTCATTGACAAGGAAGATGCCCACGATCTGGAAATAGGCGACCTGGACGGCGATGGTCGCCTCGATGTTGTGATTCGCCACGGCCGCACACGAGTCTTCCTGCAGAATAGCCCGGACTCCTGGCGTAAGATCGCTATTCCCACCGGCGGCCGGGGCGGCACCGCCCTGGGCGATTTGGATGGCGACGGCGACTTGGACATTGCCCAGGATGGCTACTGGCTGGAGACACCCACCGACAAAGGTACCGAATGGAAACGCCACGAGATCGCAGCCGGCTGGCCCGATGACTGCGGCGTTTACCTTGTGGACATCAATCACGACGGCCGCATGGATGTGTTGCTAGCCCCGGCCGAGACAACCGGCCGCTTGGTCTGGTACGAGACCACGGATGCGAAGAACGGACCATGGAAAGAGCATGTCATTGCAGAGGACGTCGCCTACATTCATACGTTCAAGACCGTAGACGCCAACCGCGACGGCGAGCTGGATGTGGTGACCGCCGAGATGGAACAATCGGCGCAGCGACGGGTGAGCATCTACTTCAACGAGGGCCAGGCCCTGCGCTGGCGTCAGCAGGTGGTTGGTCGGGCCGGTTCGCACAACCTCCGTGTCGCCGACATCGACAATGACGGCGACATTGACATCATCGGCGCCAACCACGGTAATTACGGCGGCGACACACCGGTCGATCTCTGGGAGAACCTCACGAATCGGCCCGCGCCCGCCCTGCCGCTGGACCGCTGGCAGCGACACGTTATCGATCCGAAGAAGCCCTGGGGCGCCGCTTTCATCCGCGCCGGTGACCTCGATGGCGACGGCTTAAGGGACATCGTCACCGGTGGCTGGTGGTACAAGAATCCTGGTCCGGCAGCCCAGGCGTCGTGGCGAGGGCGTCCCGCCCTTGCATCGCGAGGCCATCTTGGCCTTGCCTTATCAAGCCACGAAGTGCCCACCGCGTCTGAAGTGCAAGGGCAAGATGCTCTCGCCACCGAAGAACAAGGGCGGGACGCCCTC
Organism: uncultured Pirellulales bacterium; assembly: GCA_964354535.1. Lineage (GTDB taxonomy): Bacteria > Planctomycetota > Phycisphaerae > Sedimentisphaerales > Anaerobacaceae > PLanc-01. The sequence continues at coordinate 31,622 of CAYHAJ010000303.1, read as the reverse complement.
GCCACAGCGGAGGGTGCTACATGGACCCGCCAGACCATCGGCACGCCGCTCAACGATGCGGTGGTGGTCTGCGACTTCGACCTCGACGGTTCGCTCGATATCCTGGGCACGCAGGGCAAGACGCCCGCGGCGAACGCCAACTTCGCCTGGGCGCGCAACGATGGAAGCGGGAATTTCACCATCCACACGAACCTTGCCCCCGCCAGCGGCGATTTCCTGCAGGGCTGCACGACGATTTTCACCGCCTATCGACGCCGGGAAGTCGCGCTGTCGTGGCACCGGGCCAACCAGGGCATTCAGATGTTCACCGTGCCGAAGGACCCCGTCAAAGAGACTTGGCCCTGGCGTCAGATTTCCGATGTGTCTCAGGACGAGCAAGTCACGGCCGGACAGATCGACAACAACACCAGCATGGACCTGCTCCTGGGGACCAAATGGCTGCGCAGCCAGGGAGGAAAAGCGTGGACGCTCCACACCTTGAACCCTGTGGAGGGCCATCCGGACCGCAACCGTCTGGCCGACCTCAACGGCGATGGGCGGCTCGATGCGGTTGTCGGTTTTGAGGCTATCAACATCCCGGGGAAGCTCGCGTGGTACGAACAGCCGCAGAATACCACAGACACCTGGGCCGAGCACGTGATTGCCAGCGTGGTCGGGCCCATGAGCATGGACGTGGCCGACCTCGACCGCGACGGCGATTTCGACGTGGTCGTGGGCGAGCACAACTACAAGGACCCCGCCACCGCCAAGCTGCACATCTTTGAGAATACCGACGGCAAAGGCGGGCAATGGAAAGACCACGTCATTTCCATCGGCGATGAGCACCACGACGGCGCCATCCTCGCGGACATGGACAACGACGGCGACCTGGACATCATCTCCATCGGCTGGCGGAACACCCGCGTGCTGCTCTACGAGAACCGGGCCCTTGTCCCCAGCGTCCAACCCGTCGCCGCGGGCCAGCCGTCGAGTTTCGTCCTGTTCAATCTGGAGATCACTCATCGCGGCGACCGGCAGTTGTATTCGAATTGGGATTTCCAGACGCATCGGAAAACCACCCCCGAGACGCCGACCGACTGGCGCGAGGGCAATCCCTCCCTGCTCGACGCCGGCATCTATCACTGGCGCGTGGAGGTGGTCCGGATGGAATGGGCGTGGAAATCACCCATGCACATCCAATTTGGGTGGTGGAATATCCCCAAGGACCCGGTCATCCGCCATATCGCGTCGCCGGCGCTGATGTTGACGCATCTGGAGCCGCCGGCGCCGGGGCAGCCATGGGTGTACGAATTGGTCGGCACGGTGCGCGCCCTGGATGTCGCACATATGTACTACGGCAAGGGGCCGAGCCAGGACAAGCACGTCACCGATTGGGACTGGAGCCGAGCCTTCGCCCCCGATACCGCCTACACGCTGGTCAACCCGCGCCAGAACGATCTTGATGACGACAAGGACGGCAAGATCTCCGAGGCGGAATATCCCGACCTCGAAATCCACACGGTGCTCACCTTGCACCGGCCCGACTCGCCGGCCTACGAATCGCTCCGTGCCCGACTGCCCAAGTTGAAAGGACCATCATGAGGCTGAGTCTGGATACCATCGGATACGGCGGCTATTTCACGGCACCAGGGGAACGACTTTCCCTGGAGGACGCTGTCCGCCGGGCGGCGCAGTTCGGCTATGACGCCGCCTGCATCTACGCCCATCGGCCCCTGGGATTCCCCCTGGACCTGGATTCGAACCGCCGAAAACGGCTCAAGGCTCTTTACGGTGAGCTCGATCTGGAGATGGGCACGATTGTCTGCTGCACCAGTTTCCTGGAAGCAAACCACGTCCTTCTGTACCCGCAGGAGAAGGAGATTCTCTACGTGCGGGAGTGCATCCGGCTCGCGAAGGAGCTCGGGTCAAGCATTGTCCGCATCCTGGCGGGCTTCTACGGCTATTTCCAGAACCCGTTCGCGGGGCAAGGCTACGGGTTGCCGAGTTTCGAATCCCGCTCGCGGCGGGTCTCGCGCGGCGAGGACTGGCTGGAAGCCTGGCACCAGGTCCAACGCGGCATCCGGGAAGTCGCGCTGTACGCGCAGGACGAAGGCATCACCCTGGCGCTCCAGACACACCCCGAGATCACCATGAACAACGACGACACGCTGGAACTGCTCGCGGAGATCGACGTGCCGAGCCTGAAGGTCGGACTGGATCTGCCCCTGATCGAATCGCCGGACCCCGAGTTCGTACGCCGGACGGTCCAGCGGATGAAGGGCCTGATGGTCTACTCCCACACGATTTCCCTGCGCAAGATCTACACGGTCGGCGGAGCGCCCGCCGGCTGGGAAGAAGTCACCCCCGGGGACGAATTGGACCCCCTCCCCTGGGAGGCCTTCCTCAAGGCCTGCCAGGAGATCGGCTATGATGGGTTGCTCTCCGCCGAACAATGCTCTCCCATCATCCGGGGGCACCAGCTTGGCACCGTCAAGCTTGTGGACGAGCGCTATGTGGCATCGCTCGCTTTTCTGAAAGGCTTGTTGCTGAAATTGGGCGCCTACACGGGCCATAGGAAGTCTCGCGCGTAAGAGACGCGAGGTGTATCGAATTCCCACTACTTCTGGGAAGGAGGAAGACCATGAGCAGCAAACGGATCACTGTGATTTCCCTGGTTCTGTTGGGCCTGGTGGGCGCCAGTGCAGCGGCGGTGCCGGACCCCGATGTCGGGTGGTGGAGATTCGACGAGGGTACGGGGGACACCACCGCCGACAGCTCCGGCAAGGGCCGCCCGGGGACCATTCAGGGCGCTGCCTGGGTCGAGGGCGGTTGGAATGGATTGGGCTGGTGCCTGGACTTCGATGGCAACGACGATCGGGTTGAGCTCGGTATTATTGATGTGCAGGGCGCGGGCATCACCTTGGCGGCCTGGGTCAACCCGGACAGCTTCAACATCAACGATGGCCGGATTATCTCCAAGGCCAGTGAATGGGGCGAGAACGACCATTGGTGGATGCTCAGCACCATCAACAAGTCTTTCCTGCGGTTCCGACTGAAAACGCAGGGACAGACCACGACCACCCTGATTGCCAGCCAGGGCGAACTCAAACTGGGCGAGTGGCAGCACGCGGCCGCGACCTGGGACGGCGTCAGGATGCGGCTCTACCGGAACGCGGCAGAGGTTGCCTCTGTGGCCAAGGCCGGCAGCGCCGTCGCGACCGATCCCGCCGTCCGAGCGGCTGTCGCCAGTCAGCCCAAGGGCGCCTACGCCACGGACCCCTTGCATGCCAACAAGTTCTTCGACGGCCGGATCGATGAGGTCCGCATCTACAGTCCTGCTCTCTCGCAGGCCCAATTGCAGGAAATGATCCAGGGTCTGCACCCGATCGCGTGGAAACCCAACCCCGAAAACGGTGCCCAGGGCGTGTTGCAGCCATTGCTTCAATGGACTGCCTCCGATACGGGCGTCACGCACGATGTGTACCTGGGCACAAGTCCCGACCTGGGATCGCAGCAGCGCGTGGGCTCACGGCAGGCTGTTGCCATGTATTGGCATGAACCCGGATTCGAGCCAGGCGCCACCTACTACTGGCGGGTGGATGAGATCGACGCGGCCGGCAATGTTGCCACGGGCAAGGTATGGTCGTTCGTGTCGGCCTCCCTGACGGCCTACCAGCCCCAGCCGGCGGACGGCGCCAAATGGATCGATCCCCAGGCTCCCAAGCTTGGATGGTCGGCGGGGATGAACGCGATCACGCACGACGTCTATTTCGGTCGCAACAGACAGGATGTGGCTGCCGGGGCGGGCGACACCCTCAAGAAGAGTAAGCAACTGGCCAACATCTTCGAGCCGGGTGTTCTCGAACCCGGCACAATCTACTACTGGCGCGTGGATGAAGCCCTCCTCGACGGCAGCAAGAAGACCGGGCCCGTTTGGAGCTTCACCACGTTGGCCCCGGGCGGAGGCCTCAAGGGCGAGTACTTCCGCAACGTGGATCTGACAGGTTCACCCGCTTTGGTCCGGACCGACCCCGGCGTGAAATTCGCCTGGGGCACGGCCGGCCCCGGCCAACCACTGCCCGGCACCGGCTATTCGGTCCGCTGGAGCGGCGACCTCGAGGCGGCCTTCACCGAGACCTACACGATTTACGTCTACGCCGATGATGGCGTGAAGCTGTGGTTCAACGGCGAGCTTGTGGTCGACAAGTGGTTTGGCCAGGAAGCCGGCAGCCCGAGGTACGCCGTGAAAGTGGCCCTGGAGGCCGGCCAGCGCTACCCGATCGTCATGGAGTATTTCTTCAACAACGGTACGGCGGCGGCCGAGCTATCGTGGGAAAGCCCGCACACACCGGCCCAAATCATTCCGGCCGGCGCCCTGTCGCTTCTGCTGCGGGCGCACAGCCCGAACCCATCGCAGCACGCGGGCAACGTGCGTCAGACTCCGGTCTTGAGTTGGCGCGTGGGCGAGAAAGCCACCAAGCATGACGTGTACTTCGGCACTGACCGAGAAGCGGTGGCCACGACCACAACCGCGGACACGGCGGTCTATCAAGGCCGCCAGAAATTGGGGGTAGCGACCTTCGATCCGGGAACCCTCGAATGGAACAAGACCTACTTCTGGCGGGTGGATGAGGTCAACGAGGTCAGTGCGGACAGTCCCTGGATCGGCAGTGTCTGGGATTTCACCACGGCCAACTTCGTTGTGGTCGATGATTTCGAGGTCTACACCGACGACATGGACGCGGGCGAGGCCATCTACCAGACGTGGATCGACGGCGAGACTAACAGCACCGGCTCTCTCGTCGGTTATCTGGAGGCCCGCGAGGGAACGTTCGGCGAGAGACAAACCGTCTACGGCGGCAAGCAGTCGATGCCCCTGGCGTATGACAACACCAAGGCGCCAAACAACTCGGAGGCCGTGCGGACCTGGACCAAGCCCCAGGACTGGACGGTCAACGGCGTCAATACGCTGGTGCTCCACGTCAAGGGCAAGACGGACAACGGCCCCGACCCCCTGTACGTCGTCCTTGAGGATAGCGCAGGGCATGTTGGCGTGGTGACCCATCCGGACGCGCGAGTCGCCGTCTCAACCATGTGGAATGATTGGGCGATCCCGTTGAGCAGCTTCAGCACCGCGGGCGTGAATGCCGCCGCCATTAAGAAGGTGAGCATCGGCCTTGGCAAACGCGGCGCCACCGCCCCGGGCGGCAAAGGAATGCTTTTCATCGACGATATTTGGGTCAGGAAGCCGTAAAGGGGACGGTGTTTGTAGGGTGGGGGCTCTTCTCTCGCCCCGCGTCCCGGAAACAGACCGCAACCGTGCTCTTGTATGGAGTGGGGCAATTGGCTATATTGTCGTGCCGATGGATACAATCTTGGAGCCTGAATGGAATGAATGTCATTGACCGCGGCGCCCGATTGCCGCTTTATCAACAACTTTACGAGATCCTGCACCAGAAGATCCTGCTCAAGCAGTGGAAGCCGGGAGACCGCCTGCCCACCGAGAGCGAGTTGGAGGAGCAGCACAGCGTCAGCCGCATCACCGTGCGCACGGTGCTCGACATGCTGGCCCAGGAGGGTCTGATCCATCGGCAGGCAGGCCGGGGCACATTCGTGGCGCACGCGACCTTGGAGCAGGGCCTCGCGCAGATCATCAGCTTCACGGAAGATATGCAGCGCCGGGGTTTCACGGTGGGCACACGCGTCCTGTTTTCCCGGCTGGTGCCCGCGACGGACCCCATTGCCGAGCGGCTTCGCATTGACCCCGGTGAAGAACTGGCCCACCTCCAGCGACTGCGCCTGGCGGACGGAGAGCCTATGTGCATCGAGCATTCCTATTTCGTGCACAGGTACTGCCCCGGGATTCTCGAGCACGACTTCTCCACGCGTTCCCTGCGGGAGGTCAAGATCCGCCAGTACGGCATCCGCTGGACGCATGCCAGGCAGACCATCCAGGCGATCAACGCCCCGCAGAAGATAGCGGATTTGCTGAGCATCCGCCGGGGCGATGCCCTGCTGTTCTTCGAGCGGGTCTCCTTCTCCCAGGACAATGTCCCGATGGAGTTCCTGCAGGCCTACTATCGCGCCGACCGCTACATCCTCTACAACGAGTTACAGGGAGGAACCGGGTGACCCGAGGCGGGAGAAATCCGAAATTCTAAGTTCGAAATCCGAAACAAGCACGAATGTTCAAAATCCCAAATCCAAAACGGTCCAGGCCCGGCGACAGCTCGTTCCTGTCATTGGTGCTTCGTGCTTGGGATTTGTTTCGGATTGCCGGAACGGCGCCGGGCAACAGGCGTCCGCCTGCGGCGGAGTTGTCGTGCTTCGAATTTCGGATCTGAGTTTCCAGGCGGTGTCCAGCGTTTTCAAAAAGCCCAAGTTGAAGGTGACAGTCCCGGGACATTTGTTATAATGTTATGATATGTACACACAACCCTTCCTGGAACAGTTGTATCGAACGCTCTATACGATCCGGGTGTTCGAGACCCAGTGCATCAAGCTCTATCGCCAGGGCCTGATCGTCGGCTATTTTCATCCCTATCTGGGCGAAGAAGCCATCGCGACCGGCGTGTGCGCCGCCCTGCGGGACGATGACTACATCATCAGCACGCACCGGGGGCACGGACACTGCATCGCACGCGGCGGCGAGATCAAGAAGATGGTCTCCGAAGTCCTCGGACGCGAGGACGGCTACTGCCACGGCCGGGGCGGGTCCATGCATATCGCCGACGTGACGCGGGGCAACATCGGGGCCAACGGCATTGTCGGCGGTGGCATTCCCATCGGCGTCGGCGCGGCTCTGGGCGTCCGTATTCGCGGCGGCGACCAGGTCGTCGCCATCTTCTTCTCCGATGGGGCCGCCAACAATGGCGTCTTCCCGGAATCGCTCAACATGGCCGCCATCTGGGATTTGCCCGTGGTCTTCGTGCTGGAGAACAACCAGTACGCGGTCGCCAGTCCCATCGAAGAGATGACCCGCGTGACGGACCTGTACCAGCGGGGCCTGGCCTACGGCGTGCCCTCCAGCACTGTTGATGGCAATGATGTCCTGGCCGTCTATGAGAAGATGCAGGACGCTGTGGCAACCTGCCGCCAAGGCAAAGGGCCGGTTCTGATCGAGGCCAAGACATACCGGCACGGTGGTCACCACGTCAATGACCCGGGCCTCTACATGCCCAAAGAGCGGCTGGAGTACTACAAGGCCAAGGACCCGGTCGGAATCGGCCGCCAGCACCTGCTCGAACAAGGCAAGGTGAGCGAAGAGACCATCGGGGCCATCGAACAGGAAGTCGACCGGCAGATGGCAGAGGCCATCGAGTTCGCGACGAACAGCCCCCATCCATCCGTCGAGAAGTTCCTGGAGGAGGTTCAACGGAGTTGAGCACCACGGCCGCATCGGTTACCAAACCAGAGGGACGGGAGATCATGTACCGCGAGGCACTTAACGAAGCCCTGCGCGAGGAGATGATCCGGGACGAGAGAGTCTTCCTGATCGGCGGCGGAATCGCCCAGCGCGGCGGCTCCTTCAAGGTCACGGTCGGGCTGTTGGACCAGTTCGGCCCTAGACGTGTCATTGATGCCCCCATCTCGGAATCCTCCTTCACGGGCATGGGCGTCGGGGCTGCCATCACCGGAATGCGCCCGGTGGTGGAGATCCTCTTCGTCGATTTCACGTCCCTGATCATCGACCAGATCGTCAACCAGGCGGCCAAGTACCGCTTCATGAGCGGCGGAAAAGGCCGCGTCCCTCTGGTCTTGCGTACGCAAGGCGGCAGTGGTGGCAGCCTGGCGGCCCAGCACTCGCAGAGTCTTGAAGCGTGGTTCTATCACGTGCCGGGGCTCAAGCTCGCGATGCCCTCGACGCCCTACGATGCCAAGGGCCTGCTCAAGAGCGCCATTCGCGACGACGATCCCGTGATCTTCATCGAGCACAAGCTGCTGTACATGGAAAAGGGCCCGGTGCCGCAAGAGGAATACACCATCGACTTCGGCGTGGGAAACATCAGGCGGCCGGGAAAGGATGTGACCATCGTGGCATGGTCGGGCATGGTGGGCCGCACGCTGGCCGCGGCGACGAAGCTCGCCGAACAAGGGATCGAGGCCGAGGTCATCGATCCACGAACCCTGGTCCCGCTCGACAAAGAGTTGATTCTCGCGTCCGTCCGTAAGACGGAGCGATTGGTGATCGTCCAGGAGGCCGTGCGCCGGGGTGGCGTTGCCTCGGATATTGCTTCCATCGTGCAAAGGGAAGCGTTTGACTATCTCGATGCTCCGATCGAGATCGTTGCGGGCAAGAATACGCCGATCCCCTTCAACTCACACCTGGAGCGAGCAGCCGTGCCCCAGGAAGGGGACATCATCGCGGCGGTCAAGCGATGTCTCTATTTGTCATGACGTAAACGTAGGATGGGCTTGAGCCCATGCGGAGAACGCAACACCATGGGCTGAAGCCCATCCTACATGCCTACGGGAGAACGAGTGATGGCGGAACCGGTACTGATGCCGCAAGTCGGGCAGGATATCAAGACCGCCCGGATTGTCGATTGGCTCAAGAAAGAGAACCAGGAAGTCAAGAAGGGTGAGGTGATTGCCGTTGTCGAGTCCGACAAAGCGGCATTTGACGTGGAGGCGTACACCTCCGGCGTCCTGCTGAAGATTCTCCATCCAGAGGGCCAGGAGGTGGACGTCCTGACGCCCATTGCCTACATTGGCCAGCCGGGCGAGCAAATCAACGATGGAGGACAGAGGACAGAGGACGGAGGACAGATATCGGAAAACGCCGGCTCCGAATCCGCAAGGGAAGACCGTATCGCCGTCTCTCCTTCGGCCCGCCGGTTGGCACAGGAAAAGGGAGTCGATCTGGCGACCGTCAAAGGTACCGGGCCCGGAGGCCGGATCACGAAGGAGGACATTCTCGCGGCCGCCCATAATGGGCCCGTAGAAGCATCGGAAAGAGTTGTAGGATGGGCTTCAGCCCATGCGGACGATCCTAAGGCCAACCGAGAGCAGCATGGGCTGAAGCCCATCCTACATGTTTCTCCGGTGATGCCGGAGGACGCGGTCGTTATGTTCTCTCCCATGCGGGCCCGCATTGCGGAACGGCTGACACGGAGCAAGCAGACGATCCCCCATTTCTATATCTCCATGGATGTGGACATGTCCGAGGCTCTGAACTGGCGGCAGCAATTCAACGAGAACCGGCAGACAAAGGTCACCGTTACGGATATGATCGTCAAGGCCGCGGCAAAGGCCCTGCTGCAGTATCCTCGGCTGAATGCTCACGTGGAGCAGGACAAGGTTATTTTGAAACGGGCCGTGAACGTGGGCGTGGCTGTCTCGGTGGACGAAGGCCTGATCGTTCCCGTGGTTGCCGCTGTAGACCAAAAGAGCATTACAGACATCAGCTCCGCCGCGCGGGAGAATGCCGAAGCGGCCCGGGCCGGCCGGCTGAAGCCGCAGGCGAGCGGGAGCTTCACCGTGACGAATCTCGGCATGTTCGCCGTCGATACGTTCGTGCCGGTCATCAATCCGCCCGAGGCAGCGATCCTCGCAGTCGGCGCCGTGACCAAGAAACCGGCCGTCGTGGGCGGCCAGATCGTCCCGCGCGACATGATGACAATGGTGCTCGCGTGCGACCATCGGGCCATTGACGGGACATATGCCGCTCAATTCCTGGGAGCGGTCAAGCAACAATTGGAGAATCCAACCTCTTTGGAAAGATAGACGACCCTTTGGGGAGAATACGAATGAAGATCTTCTTGGATACGGGCGACGTAGAAGCCGTCCGGAAAGTGGCCGCCACGGGTTTACTTGACGGCGTGACCACCAATCCGAGCCACCTCGCCAAGACAGCTCGCAAGTTCAGGGATGTTGTGAAGGAGATCTGCGGAATTGTCGACGGGCCGGTCAGCGTCGAAGCCCTCTCGGAGACCGCGGAGGCCATGGTCCAGGAGGCCCGGGATTTGACGCGCATCGCCCCAAACGTGGTCGTCAAGATCCCCATGACGATTGAGGGCCTAAGGGCCGTGCCCATCCTGGAGCAGGAGAACCAGATCAAGGCCAACGTCACCATGGTCTTCTCCTCCACCCAGGCCTTTCTGGCCATGAAGGCGGGAGCCAGCTTCGTGAGCATTGTCCTGAGTCGCCTGGACGCGGTGGGCAACGAGAGCGAAATCCTCGTGCAGGATGCGATCACGATCCGCAACAACTATGCCTTCGGTGCGGAGATCATCGCCGGCAGCGTGAAGACCCAGAACCACCTGCTGGCCTGCCTGCGCGCGGGGATCGATATCGCCACGATCCCGCCGGAGCTGTTCTTTCAGATGTTCCAGCACCCGCTGACCGAGATGGGGCTGGCCCAGTTCGCGAAGGACTGGCAGAAGGTGCCGAAATAACCCATGAAAAAGACCGTCGTGGCTTTCGGGGAGATCCTGTGGGACATCCTGCCCTCGTGCGTGGCCCTGGGTGGGGCTCCGTTCAACTTCGCCTGCCGGGTGAACTCGCTGGGCGACACCGGCCTGATGGCCAGTCGGCTGGGCCGTGACGATCTGGGCCAGCAGGCTTTCGACAAGATCCTGTCCCTCGGTCTTCAAACCACGCTGGTGCAATGGGATGACGAAGCACCTACAGGCACCGTGCAGGTCAGCTTCGATGCCCAGAACAATCCCGATTATGTGATCGTCCCGGACGTGGCTTACGACCGGATCGTCCTGACGGAGTCGTTGGACGACGCCGTGGCACGGGCCGATTGCCTGTGCTTCGGCACGCTGGCCCAGCGGGCCTCGGGATCCGCCGGGACTCTCAGGGCGCTCTTGGACGGCGCGCCGCGCGCTATGACGTTCCTGGACATCAACTTGAGAAAGGACTGCTACGACGAGGACAGCGTGACCCTTTCCTTGGGAGACGCCGACGTGCTCAAGCTCAACGAGGACGAGGCCCACACGCTGGGCCGCATGCTGGGGCTGCGCCATGACACGTTGCGCAGATTCTGCGAGGACATCGTGGCGGAATGGGGCGTCGAGTACTGCCTGGTGACGCTGGGCAAAAACGGCGCCTTCGGCTACGCGGGCGACGGCCGGGAGACCTACGCGCCGGGCTACCAGATCAAGCTGGCGGACTCGCTGGGCTCGGGCGACGCCTTTTCCGCCGGCTTCGTGCACAAGATCCTGCGGGGAGCTTCGCTCCCAGAGGCCGTCGCCTTCGGCAACGTCCTGGGCGCGATTGTTGCCACGCAGACGGGCGCAACAACCCCGATCGCACAAAGCCAAATCGATCAGTTCCAGAGCCAGAAGATGGAACGGAACGTCCATCCGGAGTTCAAAAATCGTAAATCATGAATAATAAATCGTAAATCCAGAGGGTCGTGCCATGAAGAACAAGATCTGTATGGGCATCTGGGGAATGACGAACTTGCGGGACCGGTTCAACATCAACGGGTTCGGCGAGGAAATGTCGGTGGTCGATCGGATCAAGGCGGTCGGCGAGACGGAAGATGTGGACGGCATCGAACTGCACGTACCCACGGAAATCGACGAGAAGAATGCCAAGGAGATTGACAAGGTCCTCAAGGACTACAAGCTGCAGATCGTGCAGCTCTGCGGCCACACCTGGACCGAGAAGAAGTATAAATTCGGCGCCCTTGGCGATACCGACCCGAAGGTCCGCGCGGCGGCGGTCGAGCGGGTCAAGTGGGCCCTGGACATGGGCGCACGATTCAATGTGCCGATCAGCGTGCTTTGGCCCGCCACCGACGGCAACGATTTTCCGCTGCAAACCGACTACGTCGGCCTCTATGACCGGTACGTGGACTCCGTCCGGCAGATCCTGGACCACCTGCACCAGCATAAGTACAAGACCAAGGTCTGCATCGAGCCGAAACCCTTCGAGCCGCGCTCGTGGATCATGATGGGCACGACCGCCGCGGCCCTGGCGATCGTCCAGGAGGTCAATGACCCCAACTTTGGCATGAACATAGACGTCGGCCACAGTCTGATCGCCAAGGAGAATATCGAGGACATGTTCTCGCTGGTCCTGCGGGCCAAGAAGCTCTTCCACACACACTTCGACGATAACGACCAGCAAGCGGACTGCGATATCCCGCCGGGCTGTGCCAACTTCGTCCGGCTGGTGAGTATCCTCTACGTGCTGGATCAGCAAGGCTATGACGGTTGGTTCGGCCTCGACCTGTTCCCCTACCGCGACGACCCCATCGATTACATGAAGCTGTCCGTGGAGAACCTTCGCTATGGCCAGGCCGTCGTGGAGCTGATGAACAAGAAAGGCGCCCGGGAGCTTCGCGCCAAGGGGACAGACGGGCCGGCGATGTCGCGCTTGATCCGCGATTGCATCCGAGAGGCAAAATAATCCTGTAGCCCAGCCGCCTTCGGCTGGGTTCCAAGCGCCGCCGGGGGCGGCGGTGCCACATGCTAAGGAGGCCATTGCCATGAAGACGATGAAGGGACCAGCAATCTTCCTCGCTCAATTCCTGCGGGACCAGCCGCCGTACGACAACCTCAGGAACATCGGCCGATGGGTCGCCGATCTGGGTTATCAGGGCGTCCAGATTCCCACGTGGGACCCGCGCGTGATTGACCTCGACCAGGCGGCCAAGTCCAGGGGTTACTGCGATGACCTCAAAGGCACACTGAAGAGCCTCGGCCTGGAGATCACGGAGTTGGCCGCCCATTTGCAGGGCCAGGTGCTCGCCATGCATCCGGCCTACGAAGTGGCCTTTCAGGCCTTCTACCCACCAGGCTTGAACGACAAGCAACGGGCCAAGTGGGCGACCGACCGGCTGAAGAAAGCGATTGCGGCTTCGGCCAACCTCGGTCTCAAAAGCGTGCCGGCCCTTTCGGGCGGATTCGCATGGCACATGGTATATCCCTGGCCGCAACGACCGTTGGGATTGGTCGATCAGGCCTTCGATGAACTCGCCCGGCGCTGGAAACCCATTCTCGACTATGGACAGGGCAAGGGCGTCGTCCTCTCCTATGAGTTGCACCCGGGGTCCGATCTCTTCGACGGGGCTACGTTCGAGAGATTCCTGGCGGTCTTGAACGGCCACCCCGCCGCTTGCATCAACTATGACCCGAGCCATTTCCTTTTGCAGCAGCTCGATTACTGCGACTTCATCCGGCTCTACAGTGACCGCATCAAGTCGTTCCACGTAAAGGACGCGGAGTTCCAACCCTCGGGCCGCGTCGGCGTCTACGGCGGCTACGAGTCCTGGGCCCAGCGGGCTGGACGGTTCCGCTCGCTCGGGGACGGGCAAGTCGATTTCAAACGGGTCTTTACCTTGTTGACCGAAGCGGGCTACGCCGGCTGGGCGGTCCTGGAGTGGGAATGCTGCATCAAGAGCCCCGAACAGGGAGCACTCGAAGGGGCGGTCTTCATCGCCCAACATATCATCGAGGCCACAGCGGTTGCCTTCGACGACTTCGCGGGCGGCAAGGCTGACACCCGGACGAACAAGAAGATCCTCGGCTTGGCCTGAACTATCGTCCCCAGGCTATCTTCGCGCGGAATGGGAAGGAGTTGACGATGATCGCAATCACAAGGCCCGCTCTTCACGCGGGCGTCCTCCTATGTGTGCTGTTCTTGTGCCTTGAGACGACGGCATTCGGTGACAAGCTATCGCTCGACAAATGGACCTACCTCCAGGTGGATGACAAGCGAGGCAAATGGGGTGACTGGAATCCGCCGGACTGGCTGCGGTATTTTGGTCTGGATATGCGCGACGTGACGGGCGACGGCTACAAGGACATCGTGGCCGGCCGCTACTTCTATCGCAATCCGGGTGGCGACATGACCGGCTCCTGGCCACGCGTGACCTTCGACCTCAACGTCGATGGCATGTTGTTCGTCGATGTCGATGGCGATGTGTATGCCGATGTGATCGCCGAGGCGTTGCCGGATGTGTACTGGCTGGAAGCCCAGGACAAACAAGGCGACCGCTGGAAGGCCACGAAGATTGGCGCGCTGCCCAAGACCGACCACGTCAACGGTCAGGGGTATATCCTGGGCCAGATCGTCCCCGGCGACAAGCCGGAGGTTATTCTCGCTGCCGGTGACGGTACCTACTACTTCGTCATCCCCAAGGATCCCACGGTGGGCCCTTGGCCGGCGACGCGGATTACGACTGGGACGATGGACGAGGGCATCGGCGTCGGGGACCTCGACCGCGACGGCGACCTCGACATTGCGGTGGGCAAGATCGTCGAGAAGAGAGAGAGGGTCATGTGGTACGAGAACCCGGGCAACGGCAGTGCTGATTGGACCGGCCATCTTGTCGCTCACACAGCCTTTGCGCCGGACCGCATCTGCATCGCCGACCTTAACAACGATGGCCGGGTGGACGTCGTGGTCAGCGAAGAGCGCTACCCCGGTCCCCAGCCGGACGCGAGTCTATACTGGTTCGAGCAGCCGAAGGACCCCAAGGGCCCCGAATGGGGGCGGCATACCGTTGTCACCGAGTATTCTTTGAACAATCTCGACGTCGCCGACATGGATCTTGACGGCGACTTCGACATCGTCACCTGCGAGCACAAGGGACCCAAGGGCCAATTCCGTTTGCAGGTCTTCGAGAACGACGGCAAGGGCCGGTTCACGGAGCATATCGCCGACCGCGGCAAAGAGAGCCATCTCGGCGCCCGCGTGGCAGACATGGACAATGACGGCGACCTGGACATCGTCAGTGCCGCCTGGGACGCCTGGTCGGACCTCCATCTATGGCGCAACGACAGCCGGAAAGGAAAACAGCCATGAGCGACGCCATCAGAGTGGGAATCGTCGGGACGCAGTTCATGGGCCGGGCGCACAGCAATGCCTATCAGCGCGTGGGCACGTTTTTCGAGGTGGCCCCTCCGGTCATGCGGGCGGCTTGCGATGTCGAGCCAACGGGCCTGGTGGCTTTTGCCAAGCGCTTCGGTTGGCAGACACAGGAGACCTCCTGGCAAAAGATGGTGCAGCGAGATGACATTGACCTCGTGGACATCTGCACGCCCAACGCGCTGCACATGCCCATTGCTGTGGCCGCCGCCCAAGCGGGCAAACATGTGATCTGCGAAAAGCCGATCGCCCTGAATGCCGGCGAGGCCCGCCAGATGCTGGACGCCGCCCGTGCGGCGAACGTCCGCCACATGGTCGCGTTCAACTACCGCCGCGTCCCTGCCCTCGCCTTGGCCAGGCAGATGATCCAAGAGGGCAAGATCGGGCGGGTCTTCCATTTCAACGCCGTCTATTACCAGGACTGGCTGGTCGATCCGGAATTCCCCTACGTCTGGCGGCATGATAAGAAAGCGGGCGGCTCGGGCGCCCATGGCGACATGAACGCCCATACGGTGGACCTCGCGCGATTTCTGGTGGGTGAGATCGAATCCGTTTGCGGAGCCGAGGAGGTCTTCATCAAGGAGCGATGCTTGCCGGGAGGCAAGGGCAAGGGGACGGTCACCGCCGACGATGCCTTGTACTTCCTCGCCCGGTTCCGCGAAGGCGCCCTGGGCACGTTCTTGGCCACTCGCTTCGCCAGCGGGCGCAAGAACTATCTCCGGCTGGAAATCTTCGGTAGTGAGGGCAGCCTGGTCTTCAACCTCGAGCGGCTCAACGAGCTGGAGTACTACTCGCGCAAGGATCAAGGAACCGAACAGGGTTTCCGAGACATCGTCGTGACGGAATCGAGTCATCCCTATGTCAACCTGTGGTGGCCGCCGGGGCACATCATCGGCTGGGAGCATACATTCATTCACGAGATTGGCGACCTGCTTATGGCCATCGAAAAGGGACAGGAGGTCCAGCCCGATTTCCACGACGGCTGGCGCTGCCAGCAGGTCCTCGATGCGGCTTCGCAGTCGGCCGCCGAGCAGCGGTGGGTCCATCTGACGTAGGAGGCTTTATGAAGAACATGACGGCGGTTGTGGCGATTATGGCCGTGTTCACGTTGGCCGTGTGCTTCATCTTTCTCGGGTCGATTTCCACGGAGCTGATGGCCAGGCTCGGCCTCGACGCAAACCAGTTTGGCACGCTCGTCACGGTGTTCTCGTTCACGTGCATGATCGTGCAGCTTCTGGTAGGGCCGCTGGTGGACAAGCTGGGGCACAAACCCCTGGCGGTCGCGGGATTGCTGATCGCCAGTGCCGGCATCTTCCTGTTCGGCTTCGCCGGCACGTACGCCATCGTCGTGTTGGCGACGATCCTGCTGGGAGTCGGTGCGATCTGCTGCAACACGGTGGGCAACACACTCCTGCCGGTCGTGCTGTTCGACGGCAAGGACCCCGCCCGCGCCAGCAATTTCGGCTGCGGCTTCGTGGGCCTGGGTTTTGTCCTGGTCCCGTTGCTCATCGCGACGTTCATGGGCAACCTCGGCCTGAGCTACACGGTCTCCGTCTCCATCATCGGCGTCGGGGTGCTGGCCTTTGCCGTATTCGCCATGATCGCCCAATACCCGCAGGTTTCCACCGGCTTCCGCCTCGCCAAGGCCCTTGGTCTTCTGCCGAACCCTATCGTGCTGCTCTCGGCGGCGGCCCTGATCTGCTATATCGGGCTCGAGTGGACGATGAACAACTGGACGAAGCCTCTCATGGCAGAGATGTTCAAAACGCATGACAGCGCCAATGCCGCCCGCAATGCCGGCTACGTCTTGGCGCTGTTCGGACTGTCCATGGGCATCGGCCGGTTCGGAACGGCGGCCCTCCGCAACGTCTCGGTGATCGGGACCAGAATCGTCGCGGTGGCATCCCTGGTCGCGATCGTGGCCCTGCTGGTGATGACAAAGGCCCAAAGCCCGGGACTGGCTATCCTCGCCGTTCTGGTCATTGGCCTGGCCTATGCCCCCATGTTTCCGACCATCGTGGGCGTGACCTTCAGCAAGTTCGACGCCAGCGTCTACGGAAGTGTTTTCGGCATCATCTTCTCGATTGGCCTGATCGGTTCCATGATTCTTCCCAAGGTGATCGGCCACCTGAGCAAGGACAAACCCATCCAGCAGAGCCTGCCCATCGCCGCGGTCATCGCGGGTATTCTGCTGCTCCTGGCGCTGGCGATGGAGATCGCACGCAAACCCAAGCAGGCTCCGTAGGTGCTGGGGACGGAGAAGGTCCTGACGAACACCATTCGGTATCCACTGCGATATCGAGCCGCACCGTTGCATGTCGCGGCGCGAGAGCGCACAATGCAAGAACGTTTCGCTGTCGGGTTGGGTCCCCCAACGCGATGCCCCGCGTTGTGAGACCCCTTCGCGAAGGAAAAGAGAACTGCTGTGGCATGGGAGAAACAATGAACGAGGTGGCCATTACTGTGGCGCCGCTGGCGCAGAGCTATTATGACGAGGTGAGTTCCTTCCCAACACCGGAGCGGTTGGCCCAGGAGATCTACGAGTGCCACCAGGCCGGGGCCTCCGTCGTTCACCTGCACGTCATTGACGAGCAGGGAAGAGCGACGGTCGATACGACCAACTTCCGGAAAACCGTTCGCCTGGTGCGGGAGCGATGCGACATCATTTTTCAGGGGTCGACCGGCGGTGTCTCCGATCTGACCCGCGACGAGCGGTCCGTCTCCGTCGAAGTCCCCCAGGTGGAGATGGGGTCGCTGAATATGGGCTCGTGCAATGTCGGAGAACAAGCCTATATCAACACGCCGGGCGATGTGGAGCACTGGGCCCGGAAGATGCGCGAGCACGGCGTTATTCCCGAAATGACGTTCTTCGAGCCCGGGATGATGACGATGATCGACCGGCTGCTCGAAAAAGGCTTGCTGGCCCGTCCGCTGGTGGCGAATCTGGCGTTGGGCTTTCCCGGCACCCTGCCCGCCACGCCCGACAACATCCTCTTCATGGCCAGACAGTTGCCTGAGAATACCGTGTGGATGTTGACTCCGCATCACGCCCGGGACTTCAGCCTGCACGCCCTGTCGGTGGCCCTGGGGGGCAACGTCCGGGTGGGGTTCGAGGACTCCATGTCTCTGGCCCCCGGCAGAAAAGCGGCGAGCAACGTCGAGTTGGTGGCGAAGGCCCACGACCTCATCGAGCACCTCGGCCGGCGGGTGGCAACCCCGGCCCAGACGCGAAAGAGGTACGGCTTGGCAGGAAAGGAAGAAGAGAAAGGCTCCTCCCAGTGAACGGCACTCACGTCAAGAGTCATGGGCGGTATTGGCTGATCGGTCTGCTCTTTCTGCATACCGTCAACACCTACATGGACCGCGCCTGCATCTCCTCGGCGGCCAGTGGGATGCAGCGGGACCTCGGGATCGACAGGCAAACAATGGGGTACGTCTTCGGTGTTTTCGCGATCGGCTATGCTCTCTTCCAGATCCCGGCGGGCGGTTTGGCCGACGCCTTGGGGCCACGCCGGGTTTTGGCGTGGATCGTGGGGTTCTGGAGCGTCTTCACGACGCTAACCGCCGCCGCCTTCAATGCCGTGTCGCTGCTGCTGATTCGCTTTTTCTTCGGCATCGGCGAGGCGGGCGCCTATCCGGGGGCCACGCGGGCCCTGCAGGACTGGGTGCCGGCCCAGGAACGCGGCATTGCCCAGGGGCTCTTCCATTCCGGCGGCCGGGTCGGGGCAGCAATCTCGCTGTTCCTGATGCCGCTGCTGATCACGCTCGTGGGCTGGCGCATGACCTTCGTCATCAACGGGCTGATCGGGATCGTGTGGATGGCCGCCTGGCTGGCCTGGTTCCGCGACGATCCCAAGGACCATTCCTGGGTGAACGCCGCTGAGCTGGACCACATCCGCCGTGGCTTGACGAACCCAGGCGCCTCTTCGGTGAAGATCCCGTTCGCTGTGATCGTGACCTCCAGCAATATGCTCCTGGCCATGTTTCAGTACATCGCCAGCAACATCACGTTCTTCATCAGCTTCACGTGGCTTCAGCCGTACCTGATCGATCAGTGGGGACCCCAGGCGGCTCTCTACGCACCGATTCCGCTGATCGTCGGCATGTTCGCTCATTGGACCGCCGGGGCGACGGTCACCTGGCTCCACAGCAAGGGCTATCCCGTCGCCTCCCGGCGCCTCCCGGCGGCGGTGGGATTCGTGATTGGCGCGCTGGGTTTGCTCCTGACGACACAGGCCGGTGCGGGCGGTCCGCTGCTCTTTGTCCTGTGTTTCAGCGTGGGTGTCTTCGGGGTGGAAATGACGATCAGTCCGAGTTGGGCCTTCTGCATGGACATCGGCGGCGGCAAGTCGGGCGCGGTCTCCGGCGCGATGAACATGCTGGGCAATCTCGGCTCGGCGTTCAGCGCCATCATCTTTCCGTATTTCGTCGCCCACGTCACCTTGCCCTGGTTCGCCCCAAAGCCGGGTACGGCCAACTCGTTCTTCCTCTTCGCCGCAGCCCTCAATGTGGCCGCCGCTGTCGCCTGGCTATTCATGAATCCCAAAAGAAGAATCTCGGAGTCGGTCACGCCGTGGCAGGCCCGGCTTCGACTCGTGCTTTTCCTGGTGATCGCCATCCTGTTGGTTGGCGGACTTCTTACGTACAAGCTCTTGTTCATGACATAGAATCGGGAGGTGAGTGTGCTGACCCGCAAGGAATGTGAAGCGGCGAAGGAGCGTGCGGCTGCCATGATTCGGGAAGCCGCCATTCCCATCACGGACGCTGAGGCCGGGCGCGTGGAGGTGGCGGACTTCGGGCTCAGCCGGCTCAACCAAGAAGGCGCTCAGATTCTGACTCTCGTGGCCACCGACCGGATCGCCGCCAAAATCATCGTCCTGTTTGGGGGCCAGACCCTGCCCGAGCACTGGCATCCGCGCGTGGGGGACGACCCGGGAAAGGAAGAAACAGTCCGAGTGGTCCGCGGCGTTCTGCGATGCTACCTCCCCGGCGCGAACACCCTGCGCGAAGGTTTCGTGCCGGAGGGCAAGGCGGATGCCTATACGGCCCGGCAGGAGCTGCTTCTGGGGCCGGGCGAGCAAATCACCCTGCGCCCGGGGACGAAACACTGGTTCCAAGCGGGCGAAGAAGGCGTCGTGATGTACGGCTTCTCGACCGTCGCCCGTGATATCCTCGATCAGTTCACAGACCCCAACGTTCAAAGAGTCACCAGGATCGTTGATTGACAGGAAAGAAGACTGAAATGGACGGACCCAGACATGCGGTAATCACGAGCTTTCTCAGTGCGACGAAAGACCGGTTCCACGAGTACAATGCCCCGAAGACGTTGCCGGAGCGTTTACAGACAGCCGCGCAGATCGACGGCATTTCCGGTGTGGAGATGGTCTTTCCCTACGAGGTCACCACCGATCCCCAGGAAATGAAGCAGATGCTCGCGGCGGTAGGACTGAGCATCGCGGCAGTGAACGTCAACGTCAAGGCCGAGCCCCAGTTCCGCAACGGCAGTCTCACGGCCACCGATCCGCATATTCGGGCTCAGGCGGTGGACTTCATCCGAAGAGCAAAGGATTACGCGCAGGCCGTCGGGGCCGACAAGGTCACCTGCTGCCCCCTCGCGGACGGCTACGAGTTCAACTTCCAGTACGACTACGGCCAGGCCTGGAAGCATCTCATCCAGACGCTGCGCGAAGCGGGTGGCTACCGGCGGGAAATCCCCCTCTTCATCGAGTACAAGCCCAGCGAGACGCGGGGCCGTTGCTTCGTGGACACGGCCGCCAAGACTCTGCTGTTGCTAAACGAGGTCGGGATCGACGAAACGGGCGTGACCCTCGATTTCGGTCATTCGATGTACGGGAATGAGAACCCCGCCGAGGCGGTCGCTCTGCTGGCCGAAAGCAGGTTCCGCTACTACATCCACATCAACGACAACAATGGCCGCTGGGACTGGGATTACATGGTGGGCACCCACCATCTGCTGGATTACGTGGAGTTCCTGTACTACCTCCAGAAGTACGACTACCAGGACTTCCTGACGTCCGATACCTCGCCAACGCGCTGGGACATCAAGAGGACCTTCGAGATGAATGCCCGGCTGACGAACAAGCTTTGGGCCTTGCTCCAGCAGCGAAATACGGGCGAGCTCGATACGCTGATTGCGGGCGGCGACTATCTGAAGACCTGGCAGTGGATCGAGAAGAACATCCTGTCGCTGTGAGTGGGAAGTAGCATGGGTGTCCCACCCGTGGAAACAGGGCCAAGAGGGCCCTGGGACTCATGGGCAAGATGCCCAT
The DNA here is from genome assembly GCA_964354535.1 of uncultured Pirellulales bacterium. Classification (GTDB taxonomy): domain Bacteria; phylum Planctomycetota; class Phycisphaerae; order Sedimentisphaerales; family Anaerobacaceae; genus PLanc-01. The sequence continues at coordinate 10,524 of CAYHAJ010000303.1, read as the reverse complement.
GCTACGTGAATAAGGAGGATACGGATGAACACGCTATTCGTGATGATCTTGGCATGTGCGGTGGTCAAGGCGTATCCTGCGCCGAAGCCAGAGGCGGTCGCCAAGGTGGTTGCCGGTGAACAGAAGACTGCCTATGCGTCCTGGTGGGGATTCGATCCGAATGATGCCACCGCCGCCCTCCAAGCCGCCATCGACTCCGGTGCCCGCAAGGTCATCGTCGAGGACATGAAGACCCCCTGGGTCATTTGCCCAATCAAGCTTGCGAGCGGCCAGGAACTGGTGTTGGAAAAAGGGGTCGTCCTGCTGGCCAAGCGGGGTGCGTTCACGGGCAAGGACGACTCTCTCCTGAGCGCCTCGGGCAAAAGGAATGTCCGCATCATCGGGCCGGGCGCCACGCTGCGCATGTGGCGGGACGACTACGACCACCCGCCGTATGCGAAAGCAGAATGGCGTCATGCGATCAACATCCGCAGTTGCACCGGCGTCTGCATTACCGGCCTGACCATCCTCGAGAGCGGCGGCGACGGGATCTACCTCGGCGTCTCGCAAAAGGACGTGACGAACACCGATGTCGAAATCCGGGACGTGGTTTGCGACAAGAACTACCGCCAGGGTATCAGCGTCATCAGTGCCAGGAATCTATTGATCGAGAATACCGTCTTGCGCGCCACCTCCGGTACCGCGCCTATGGCGGGAATCGACTTCGAGCCGAATCATTCCTCCGAGCTACTGGTCAACTGTGTGATGCGCAACTGCCTGGTGGAGGGCAACAGCGGCGATGGCTACCTGTTCGCTCTCCATAACCTCACCGGGGATTCAACGCCGATCTCCATCCGTCTCGAGAATTGCCGGTCCCTCGGCAACCGCAACGGCTTTCGCCTCAATACCGGCAATAGCGCGCCACGAACATGCATGCCGGGGTCCATCGAGGTAATCGACGGTCGGTTCGAGGGCAGCGAGCAGGCGGGCATCACGGTGAGCAACAAGCCGGCAGACGGCTGCCGCGTGCGGTTTGAACGATGTCGCCTTGTGGAGGCGGCTCAGAGCCAGCCCAAAGTCGCTCCGATTCTGTTCTCGACCAGTCCCGACAGCACCCTCAACATCGGCGGTGTGGAGTTCATCGAGGTTGTTATCACCGATCCCCAGGACCGCCGTCCGTTGGGCTACAGCGACCGGGCAGGCGGATTGAAGCTGGCGCGACTCAGCGGCACGTTCCTCGTCGAGCACCAGGGGCAGCGCACACCGTATGCGCTCGATCAGAAGACACTGGAGGCGTGGTTCCCCTTCCAGGCATTCAAGCAGTTTCCACGCTTCGACATGGCCGGCCTGCGGTGGGAATCGGCACAGCCACAACCGCTGCAGAGTTGGAACTGCACCGTGCGACAGCGTGGCCATGCGGAGTTCATCTTCTGGACCCAAGCCGGGCAGGAAGTCATCTTCACACTGGGACTCAAACGCGTCGGTAAGAGCGGCACACCGGAGATGTCGGTCGGCATCGTCACCCCCTCGGGCGAACACAAGAGCCTGCCAAAGATGACCAGCGAAGGAGAGCGGGCGTACACCTTTCAAGCCGAGCAGGCGGGGTTGTATCGCCTCGTATGCGAGCCCGCAAGCAGGACGGTACAGGTCGTCTCCAGTACTCTGCCCATCAACCTGTACTCTGAGAGAGCGCCGTTTCATCTGCTGGGCGCTACCGGCGAGGTATATTTCTGCGTGCCGGCGGGCGTACAGGAGTTCGGGGTCCGGATCAGCGGCGGCGGTGAAGGCGAGAGCGTGAAGGCCGTCGTCTACGAGGCCGCAGGTCGGCAAGTCGGCGAGAAAGACAATATCGACGGACACCAATTCCTTTTCCATCGTCCCGCGACGGCGGATACCGAGATCTGGCGGCTGCAATTGGTCAAACCCTCGCAAGGCGTGATTGAGGACTATTACGTCCAGTTGCAGGGCATTCCGCCGATTCTGGCAACGCGTCCCGAAGCACTGCCCAGACCGGTGGCTGGCGGCGACAAATCGGCAATTTACTTTCCACCGCCGGATTCACAAGGCGGCTGGCGGACGTTGAAGGATGCCCAGGAAATTCGCCGTGTCGCCGGTATGGACGTCATGAAGCTCGATGAGGCGCTCGACGTGGCGGCCGCCAGCACGAAGAACGGCGGTGTCCTCGTCGTTCGCCACGGCTGGCTGGTCTATGAGAAGTACTTCGGGTGCGGCCATCGCGAGGCCACGCCCAACCTGGCCTCCTGTGGCAAGTCCTTCACGAGCATCGCAATAGGCATCCTCATGGCCGAGCATCCGGAGTTGTTCCCCGAAGGGTTAGACCAGAAGATCTTCACACCGAGGTATCTTCCGCCGGAAGCCTTCCCGCTTTCCGATCCGGCGATGGCCGAGATCAAGTTGGGCCAGCTTCTCGCCTTCAGCGCGGGCATTCGTGGCAACAACCCCTGCTATGTGAACGGTAAGGAGACGACGATCGATCCGCCAGGACCGGACGGGTGGCCCTCCATTGTGGATCAGATCGCCCTGGGCAAGAGAGATCATCTCAGCAACGGCCAACGCTATTCCGCCGCCACCCTCTGGTGCCCGCCCGGCGGCGGGTATTCCTACGCGACGGCATCCATCCACATTGCGTCCATGATCGTGCGTCACGTGACCGGGATGGAGCTCCAGGAGTATCTGCGCAAGCACCTGGCCGAGCCGATGGGATGGGGCCGCTGGGGTTACGGGTACAAATACGCGAGGGAGGTTACGCATACGCCGGGTGGCGGCGGGATAACCCTGCGAGCGACCGACATGTTGCGATTTGGCTATCTGCTCCTGCATGAAGGCCGCTGGGGCGACCGGCAACTCGTCCCGACCCAGTACGTTCGGCATTGCGCCCAACAGTCGCCCTACAATCCGCATTATGCGTACAGTCTTCAGTTCAACGTAAACACCGATGGCCACTATCCCGAGTATCCGCGCGACACTTTTTGGAAGTCCGGCTCGGGGGCGCACATGCTCTATGTCGTGCCGTCGCTCGATCTGGTAGTTTGGAAATTGGCGGGCCGCGATTCGCAATACGGAGAGCGCGACACCGGCGTGCCTTGGACTCCCGAAATCGCGCGAGGCTCCGAGTCTCGGCGCAACTGGAAACCGACACTCAATGAACGAGAAGGCCAGCGACGGGTGCTGAGTAAAGTGATTGAGGCGATTGTGGACCCGGGTTCCCCACCAAACGAGATTGTCGACGACGGTGCCAAGGCCGGGGGACCAGGGCCGGAGCCGCTCGTGGTTCATGAACAGGGCCGCTTTCTCGTGGAGGCGCACGGTCGCCCGGTGTTTCTGCTGGCCGACACGGCCGGGAGCTTGGCCATGCGCGTCAAGCGCGAGGATATGGGACACCACCCGCGCCGCCGACGGTCCCAACGGTTCAACGCCGTGACTTCTGTGCTCTTCGCACCCGGCCGCACCGAGTTGGCGGACGCCAATAAGAACGCCGACGGTCATTCACCGTTCCAGTTCATGGATGGCAAGGTGGATCCCGCACGACCGATCACGACGCCGGGCACTGAGACCCCCTGTACCTGTCAAGCGGCGGTCAGATCGCTTCGGGGCGGCTGAATTTGCAGGAAACCGGTCGATCTTTAGTTGCGCTGCGGTTATAGTGGTGGGGCCATGTGGTTCTGAAGGATCGTTCAGGACGAGAGAGCTCGGAGTGGAAATCCATGCGGACCAGAACTCTGACACGACGCCAATTCCTCGCTGCCTCGGGCTTGGCCCTGGTCGTCTCCGGCACACAGGCCGCCGGCAAACGGCAATGCGCGCTGGAGAATGAGGCGCTCCGTTTCGGCCTCGCGATCGGCGACCGCACGATCTTGGCGCGGGGTTTCGAGAACAAGCTCGTCGGGCAATCCATTCCTTTGCCGACCGAGGAATTCCTGCTTGAGTTCGACGACAGCAGCACGGTATCCTCAGGGGACTTGGAGCTTCGGCTCGGAACTGCGGGCGACCGTTCGTTGGAGCTGCTGTTCTGGGCCAAGTCGGGCCTGGAAGTCCGAGTGCGATACCATCTGGCGCCCCAGGCCCGATACCTGAGGAAACAGATTTCCGTCCGGTACGAACGCCCGTCAGGGCGGCGGCTGTTGCGCGTGGACTTGGAGAACTGGCGAGGAGTGCGGCGCGGCTGGGACTCGATGCATGCCGATCGCTTCCCGCACGGAAGTCATCCGGTGTTTTGCGACAACCTCTGGGCCGGCGTCGAATTCGTAGCCGCGTTCAACGCCTATGGTCCCGACGGCTTTACGCTCCGCAGCCGCCCGGGGGGCGTGCTGCTTGGTTCAGATTGGGTTGATCTGCGTTCCACCGTGGTGGGCGTGGCCCAGACGGGGGGAGTACGCGACGCTTTCCTGCGTTACATCGAGGACATCCGCCTGGCCCCAGCGCGCCTGGTGGCCTGCTACAACTCCTGGTGGACCCTTCCCAAGGTCGTGCAGCAACGGGACAACCTGGCCTTGATTCGGCAGCTTAAGGCCGACATGTACGACCGGCACGGGGTCTTCTTCGATATCATCACCACCGACATGGGATGGAGCAACCCGCGGAGTATCTGGGAAATCGATCGCTCGATTCTCCCGCAAGGCTTCGACGATATTCGCGGAATCGTCGAGTCCGCCGGAGGCAAGCTGGGTATTTGGATGTCCCCGAGCGAGTTGTATCCGCCGGTGTGCGACTACGACTGGGCTGAGAAAAACGGATACGTTGTGTTGCGGCCCGAGCTGGACGATCCTGCGCGGAAGCAGCCGGTCTACCGGCAGCCGGGCGTGTCCCTGGCGGACCCAAAGTACCGTGAGGCCACCAAGGGGCAACTGCAGAAGCTGATCCGCGAGAACGGGCTCGCTCACATCAAGTACGACGGCTTCTGGGCCATCGAGCACCGTCCCCATCACGACCTGTTGCCGGGTGACGACTCGGTGGAGCCGCTGGCCGCCTATTCGCTCGAGTTGTTGCAGGCGTCCAAAGAAGCCAACCCGCATCTGGTGACCGAGCCGACGTACTTGAACTCCATCGCCAACTACATCAGCCCCTGGATTCTCAAGTACTCCGACACCGTGTGGGCCAATGCCGAGGACTGTGTGGTCGGCATCGGGCCGACGCCCGACTACCGGGAATCCCACACGAATGCGCGCGAGTTCATGGTCTTCAAGTCCTTGGAGCAAGTGTGGCTGCCCCAGGATGCTCTTCACTACTTCGACATCATCCACGTGGACGAGCGCGAAGGCTTTCCCAACCATGCCGCGATGGCGTTTGGACGCGGGCGGTTCTTCCTGTCCACGTACGTGAACCCGAAGCTGATGAATGCCGAGGACTGGCGCATCTACACCGGCCTGTTGCGCTGGGCACGGCGGAATGCCGACCTGCTCCGCCATACTGTCGTGATTCCGTCGCGCGTGGAATCGGGCGAGCCATACCTCTATGCGCATTGGCTCGGCGCACGCGGCGTACTGGTGGTCCGCAATCCCTCGAACGAAAGCCGGGAATACGTTTTGGACCTGACCAAAGCCGGCGCGCCGAGCGAACTGGCGGAGGCGATATGCTACACGCAATATCCGTATCGCAGGGGAATCGCAGCCGATCTGACGGGACAGTCGCAAGTGAAGCTCACGCTGGCGCCCTGGGAACTGCTGTTCCTCGAAGTGGTCGCGCGCTCGCAACTGAAAGAGACGGTGGTCGTCGGAGCGCGCTGGTACCGCGAACCCAGTGGGACTCTGTCCATTGTCCCCGAGCCGCGGGTTGAAAAGGTGCGGCTGCTGGGACCCGGCCAGGACGAGCGAGTGATCTCCGTCGTCCCGCGACAGCGCGAGGATCTTACGGGTGAATTGGTGTCGCGCACGGTGCGACCGGTCCCCCAGAACCAGTGGCTGGCGGCCAAACCGAGGACCACGGCCCTGTTTCCCTTCCGGTATCCGGCGGATCTGGACCCGGAAATGGTTCAGAAGCTGAAGGAGGCCCAGGGGAAAGATGTTAAATGGAAACACGTCCCTACCGTGAGCTTCGAGGTGGAATGCTCGGTGTCTGTGCCGCGACAGGCGGGCTCGGGCAAGGTCCTGTTGTTGATCGAATTTCCGGGCAGAGAGTACCGCCCGAGCCGCTGCGCCGGGTGGGTGGATGGCCGGCCGGCCGGTCTGGAGGAAAGAAGTTCCGACGAGCATATCGGGTACTTCAACTGGACGGGCGACCTCCGGGCGGTGGAGAGCGAGTGGTGCTGGTACATCTGCAGCGTCGCCGCGGGATCGCATCGGATCAAGTTCAGCGGCACGGCCGGGCATCCGAATCCTCGGTTCGGACTGTGGCTCTGGGCCGACCAGGATCTTGCCGATCCAATGCCGCTGGCTGCCTTCCGCGGTAGCGATCCCGCCATGCCGCAGTATCGTGATCGCCTCGAACGGCAGGGCATCTGCTTGATGCCGCCCACCGCCGGTGGGTCGGGCTCCGCCTGACGCATTCGGGAGAACTGCGGGCTCAACCTGCGGGAGATTCACCTGGCGCTAAGAGCCGGGGTGGCCACCTCCTTCGGGCTGGCCTTGGTCAACTGGATCAGTTCTATGCCCTGGCCCGTCTCTAAATTGCGGGAATACTGTCTGTCCGTCGGATTGTTCCAGTGCTCATATACCCCCAGACTCGTCAGACGCGTTACGGGCCCCTTGTGGTCCGGGTCATAGAACGTGCCCGAAGGCGGGTTGTCCGCCAGGGCCGCCTCGATCAGATAGTCGTTGGTGCCGCTCTGGTGGGGCGCATCGTCCCACTCGGCCCACAGGAAATCGAAGCCGACCGAATCGATCGCCACCGGGTCCTGGGAGACAAACAGGCTGGAAGTCCAGTCGCCATTGAACGGCGGGGTATTCCATTTCCGCGGCGCCGGTTCCTTCGCATGTTTGCCGGCATAAAGCCCGTCGATCATATACAGCAGCGTTTTGCCGCCAAGCTGCTTATGTCCCATGAGGTCCACCAGAGGCCGATAATGCCCCATCCCGGGCGTGGTAAAGGGAAGATCCTTGTGCAAATCGTAATAACCCGTTACGCGCGCGGGCTTCCGGACCAGCGATCCATAGTGGTTCTTGGCACACAGCGTGACGCCGGCCATGTCGTTGTGGCTTTTGAGATTGGCCAGATTGATCAGGTATCCGGCTTCGACATAGCAGGTGGGCACATAGTCGGTTGTTGATCCCGCCGCATCCGGCGTGCTCCAGTAGAGTGGAACCGAGGACGGCTTGGCGGCCGTGCGGCCAAACCGGCCCAGGTATTCCAGATACTGGACTTCCGGAAACTGCTGATGGCACAGGTGGTAGAACTCGTTGGGGAAGTAGCACAGCGTGTCGCCGACCGTGATGTCGGCCTCGTTCACACCCGCCTTGTTCACCAATTGCCGCAGCAAGCCAACGATCATCTGCGGCGCAGTGTTCATGTAATCCGCGTTCCTCAGATTGTAGTCTGCCAGGGTGGCCGTGGCGCTGCTGTTCCAAATCCTGATGCACCCGACGAAATTCACCTTGATGACGATCTTCTCGCCGGATTTGTATCCGATGTTCCCTTTGCCGTGCGTCTGATTGAAGTATCGGAATAGCGCATCCCAGGCGGCCGCATCGCTGGGCTCACCGCTGAGCCCCTGGATGGCTCTGCTCATCATGGTGTCGACCACCTCCTGCTGGGTGTGGCTACTTTCCCACCAGTGGCCGTTTCCAGGACCGCCCCAATCCGTGGCCTCCGGGTCATGCACCCACACCACGCGCCCGGGATGAATCCCCTTGGCACTTCCTATCGGGGCATTGGCGATCGGCTCCTTGGCCAGGAGCGTTTCTTCTGTCGTAATGCTCTGTGCGAGCCACACCGATCCGATGCTGACGGCCACCAGCCCCGCGCACAATACGTAGCGCGAGTGTGCCAGGCAGTGCTTCGCTCGGCGAATGCAGGTGACTGAGCCAATCGCTCCGGCGAGCCAAATGAAAAAGCCGGACGCCAGCGGAAAAGCCGCGCGCTGACAGGGATATGCGGCCCGGGAGGGTTTCGGGATCACCCGAACCAGGAACCAGATCAGCGCCAACAGTCCGCCGGCCGGGAGGATCCAGGTAGACCAGCGATGCCTCCTCTGGTTCTTTGCTGGGTGCCCCTCTCGGGGACATGTCAACCTTGTGTGTTCATTTCCTGGCGACGACATCTCTTGACCCTCCTGAAGGTCCCGGCTACGGCAAGCCGCGTTTCTTACTATTCTCAGGACGAGACCACATTGTGCTATCTTAACAACATTCCCCCATCACACGCCAACGCAATCAACCACCGGTTCCGCAAAGGGCATGGCCGGCATAGGGAGGCGGATTCCAGGTCCATCAGGTCGGCCTGACGGACGGAAATTGGCTTTGTTTCGGACGTTCCCCCTCCCAGGGACCCCGGTCTGCCGCCCGGCCGGGCCGAATTGGGTTTGTTTGGCGCAATTGCGTCCGCTTGTAGGGTGGGGCTTGCCCCACCGTTTCCTTTGCGCGGGTGACAATTGGGTTTGTTTCGCACAATGGGCCCGCGTGACCCCGGGACGGCAGGTTTGAGGACCGCCGTCCCGCCACGAATCTGTCCCCAATTCGCAATCCGAAATCGAGAGATTGGCTTCGTTTCGCACGCCTGCCCCCCCACGGGTGGCAGCGTCAAGGCCAAAGGCCTTGGCGATGGTCTTCCTGGTCCACCGGGCGCAAACTGGCTTTGTTTCGCACAATTGATCCTCCGAGCAGGAGGCTCCGTCCCTGGTCTTCCCGGTCCGCGTCCATTTCCGGACATCCGGGGACAATTGGTTTTGTTTCGCATGCTGGCACCTCCGCGAAATGGCTTTGTTTGTACGGCGGTCTTCAAACCGACTACTGACTACCGACTACCGGCTACTGCCTCTTGGCTTTGTTTTGCACGATAGGTCCACTGCCTCCTGCCTCAAACATCCGCCTTCTCCCTTCTGCTCGCCGACCTCGTCCCTCCGGACCCGGAATTTACGATTCAGTACGGTTCCTGACTCCTCACTTTTGCCTTTTAACTTTTTACTTTTGCCTTCTTCCTTGTATGTCTCCCCCTAATACCTGCGATGTTGCATGAATCTGTCGAAAAAAATGGATTTCAGCACCCCTCAAAATCGCCGTAAGTCCTTGTCCCGACGTCAATAAAAAAAATCTGACGCGGGCCCGTTTTAGGTTTGCGACTGTTGCACGAATCAGACCATCCCAGGGTCTTGAGTGGCAGGGACCACCACCGAATTCCGGCTCTAACCGGGCGCCCGGATGGGAAGTATTGGGCGTGGATGCCGACGGTTAAGGCGACTCGGGATGCGTGGCCCTGATCCAGTCCTCAACCTGATTCCGCAGGCTCAAGGCTGTCTCCACGATCTCCTCCGCCTCTTGGTCGGATGCTGAGTTTCCAATCGACGCTCAAGCCCTCGGATCGACAGTCCTTCAGATCGCGGTCCACCAGCGCCAAGAGGTCTTGGATCTCTTGACACGAAGGCTCATGTGCGGACAGGTGTTCTCATAATGCGCACGATTGTGCGCTTATCGCGCACCTCTGTCAGGTGCGTCACACGAGAAACGTGATGCACGTCGTCCGTTGCGGCTTGCTTGTTTCCGATATCTCATCAGTTCTACGATGCCATTGACCCATCATCCGAAAAGATCAACTCGCCAGAATTTGCCGGAGGCCGCGGACCAGGCGGCCGATGCCCTCGGTCGCGGTGTCCTTTTGCAGGGCGCCGTAGGCGACGCGGAGGAGGCATTGGTCCTGGATGCCGAAGGTGGTGCCCGGGATGACGGCGACCTTGTAGTCCTCGATCAGCCGTTGCGTTAATTGCATTGGATCCAGACGAGCGCGAATACGAGCCAGCAGGTAGAAGGCGCCGTCGGCACGCGGGATGGTGACCAAGTCCTCAACCTCGTGCAGCTTATCGAGCACGAGCCGGCGGATTTCCCGGGTCTCGCGGAGTTTGTCCTCACAGTAGGCCCGGCCGGTGTGCATGGCCCCGACTGCCGCCCATTGGGAAACCACCGGCGCACAGATCAGGATCGTGTCCTGGATTTTGCGGACGGGCTCAAAGAGACGCTCCGGAATCACCATCCAACCGATCCGCCAACTGGCGAAGCCGTAAGCCTTCGACAGGGAAAAGAGCGAGATGGTATGCGGTGAGCTACCCTCGATGGAGCCGGGCGAGAAGTGCTTGGCCCCATCGTACGTGAAGTACTCGTAGGCCTCGTCGGAAATATGATAGATGCCGCGCCGGCGGCACAGGTCGTTGACTTGACACAGCGACTCCTGCGAGTAGACGGCCCCCGTCGGATTGTTGGGGGAGATCGTGACGACGGCGCGGGTCCGGCTCGTGATGGCGCTGGCGATAACCTCAGGCCGGAGCTGATAGTTCTCGTCCGTCGGGACACAAACCGCCTTGCAGTCGGCCATCGCGATGGCCATCTCGTGGTTGAAGTAGTAGGGCAGGTTCAGGATGATCTCGTCCCCGGGGTCGGTGAGGGC
>CAYHAJ010000302.1:0-7674 GCA_964354535.1 uncultured Pirellulales bacterium | reverse complement strand
CCCGGCCTTCGGCCGGAACCAAGAGTTCCTCGCGCCAAGCACGCCAAGAGCGCAAAGAAAAGGAAGAGCAAGACAAGAATCGCTTTACCCTTGGCGATCTTTGCGTCTTTGCGCGAGACGTAATCCCTTTGGTTTTCGAGGCTTGCGTCACGCCGTCCAAATTATCTGGAAATCGTTTTCAGTTGTTACGGGTTAGTAGTACAGGTGCTCGGCCCGTTTGGGATTCGTGGCGAAGTTGTCGTCGCTGAAGAGCACGCTGTCGGCTGTAATGGTCTGGAGCTCTTCGAGCACGGATTCGAGCGGACGCTCGGTGTATTCCCTCTTTTGGCCCAGCGGATTGAGACTGAACGTGCAGAATTTGCATTTGAACGGGCAGCCGCGCGCCGTCAGGATCGTATCGAACGTGTGACGACTGAACCGGACCCCGTTAGTGCCCCAGTAGTAGTCGTGCCGGCGGAGGGACCGATCCGGATAGGCAAGATGCGTCAAGTCCGGCGGCACCTGATTTTCGTTGTGTACGATCCGGCCGTCGCGCCGATAGGAGAGCCCGCGAATTTCTTCGAACGGGGCCCCCGTCACGACCTCTTTGATGATTTCTTCACCCTCGCCGCGCACGACCGCATCGACATTCGGGCAGCGCTCGAACACGGACTCGACTTCCAGCGTCGCCTGGTAGCCGCCGACGATGGTGGGGACGTCGTCGGGCAACTGGGAGATGAAGTCGCAGATCCACTCGAACCGCGACCGCCACCCGATGCTGATACACAGCAGATCGATCTCGTGGCGGATGAATGTGCTGAGCGTCTTGGGATTCTGGTAGAGTCGCTCGTGGCACAGGTCGAACACCGTCACTCTGCCGACCAAGCCCTTCATGCTCGCCGCGATGTACTCCAAGCCGGTCGGCGGAAAAAGACCCCGCGTGTCGGTCGAGCGCCCAAAGTACGGGCTCAACGCCAGAACATGCTTGTATTTCCCCATGGCGGGAGTATAACGAGAGACAAAAGAGCAGACAAGGTGGTTTTGGAGACGATCCCATTAGGGCCATATCCTTATGACAGTATCGAGGGAGCCGAAAGGCGAACGGACGGAGCGAGGGGTATCCATCAGCGTGTTTTTCCCCTGTTATAACGAGCAGGGCAACGTCGCGCGGGTCGCCGGGAATGCTCGCAAAGTGCTGGATGATCTCGGGGCGGATTACGAGATCATCATAATTGACGATGGCAGCGCGGACGAGACGGGCCGGATCGCCGATGAGCTGGCGGCGCAAAACAGCCGCATCCGGGTGGTCCATCATCCGCACAATCGCGGCTACGGGGCGGCCCTGCAATCGGGGTTTCGGGCGGCGACGAAGGAGCTGGTCTTCTATACCGACGGCGACGGCCAGTTCGACATGGCCGAGATGCCCCCGCTGCTCGAACTGGTCCGGAATTACGACATTGTCAGTTGCTATCGCCTCCACCGTCAGGACCCGCTGGTGCGCAAGATCAACGGCTGGTGCTGGACGCAATTCGTCTGCCTGGTCTTCGGGCTCAGGCTCCGGGATATCGACTGCGCTTTCAAGCTGTACCGCCGGCAGATCTTTGACGATATGCCGCTGTGCAGCACGGGCGCGCTGATCGATACCGAGGTCCTGGCCCGCGCGGCGCGGAAGGGCTGCAAGATCGTCCAGCGTGGCGTCCACCACTATCCCCGGACGGCGGGGACCCAAACGGGAGCGAATCTCCGCGTCATCCTCCGGGCGTTTCGGGAGCTGTTCCAACTGCGCCGGCAAATCCTGCACGGCGGCTGAGAGACTCTGACCCAAGGACGGTTTCGGAGAAGGCGATCCCCCTCAGTCATTCCCGCGCAGGCGGGAATCCAGGAACCCTCGCAGCGTCTTGGACCCCCGCCTGCGCGGGGGTGACAAGAGAGACTCGCGCTCCTCCCGTTAGGTGCTCTATGGTAGTACGCTGTCTTTACGGAGCAGACCGCCTTTAGCGGAATCGACGGTCACGGTGAAGGAACCATTGCCCTGGAGGAGGAACTGCACCCGTTCCGCGTCCAGGCCGCCGATGGTGTCCAGCTCTACCCGCTCCGGACGGCACTCGACGGCGGCCACCCGCTTGAAGAACCGGTCCGTGACGCGGCCGCCGGAGAGGACCTTGATATTGTCCCCGCGCAAGGAGACGATGTCCGGCGGGCCGATCTTGTGGATCACATCGCGGGCCGTCCGCGTCGGCATCATCCGCTGGTTCTCCACCATCACCCAGACCTTGAACAACCGGCCGCCCAGCGGCGCCACGTTCACATCGCTGATCCGCAGCAGCGGCAGGGTGCTGGCGTGATAGAGCGTAAAGGCCATATTCCGGTGGATCTCCTCTTCGAGCAGAAAGGACGGCGGCGTCCGCCCCCATTCCTTCTTGCTGCCGCCCAGCTCAATCGCGCCGTACGTGGGGTGCTGGTGCGATCTCCAGGGAACGATGCCGTCGCCGAGCAGGACGTGCTTGATGAACTCCGCCTCGTCCTCGTTGGAGGATGCCTCGCTGTTTTTATACAGGTTTCTATCCGTCCACATCTCGTTGGTGTAGGCGAGAATGCCGCGCGCCCCGTAGAGCCACGTGTCCTCGTCACCCCAGGTCGAGTAGAGGTCTTTCCAGGTGATGATCGAGCGGTAGTAGGGCAGGATGCGCTCGCCCCGCTGGCCGATAGCCACCAAGAGCCGCTCATCGTCGCTTTCCATGGCGCCGTTTTCGCGACCGGGGCCGCGCAGGATCATCCCGCCCGAGTTGTGGTAGCATTGGGACGCCCCGATATTGGGGTGGGCGAGCACGAAACGGGTCACCGCCCGGGTCTCCGGCTGGGAAAGCGGGTAGTCCCGGGCGCCGTATTGAATGTAGGGGGGCTGCCAGTCGTAGCCATAATTGCGGTTCATGTCGTAGCCGCCCCGGCCGTCCTCGTTGACCCGGCCGTCGCCATCGTTGTCGATCCCCTCCCAGCCGAGCAGGGTGTACTCGCCCGGCTCATCGGGCTTGGCCCGGACCATCAGGTACTCCGGGTAGTCCGGGTGGCGCTTCCAACGGCCCTGCGGGTCCTTGATCCGCATCTGGGTGATGCACCCGTCGCCGTTGAGGTCTTCGCAATCGTCCTCGTCCGCCACGCCGTCGCGGTCGTTGTCGGTCGGGGCGGAGCCTCCGCGGGACGACGTTGCGCCGTTGCAGTCGCGGAGCCAGCGGTCCCGGCCGTCGGGATTGACCATCGGTACCAAGTAGAAGATGTAGTCGTCGAGCAGGGCGGTGACGCGCTCGAGCCGGCCGTATTGATGACACAGGTACCAGGCAGTGTACGCGACCGCCTCACCCGCCTGGACCTCGTTGCCGTGAATATTCCCGTCGATATACATGCCGGGCTTGCGCTTGGGATCGCCCACCTTCCGCGCCGTCACCTCCAAGCACCACAGATCGCGCCCCTCGGTGGACTTGCCCATGGAGTACAACTCCGTGAGATCGGGAAAAGCCTTGTGCAGCCGGGCGAGGATGGACCCCAGTCCTGCATGATCGTAGAACCGGTTCCACGCGACCTCTACCTTGCGAGGATACGAAGCGCCCAGCGCGGGCAGGGCACCCTCGGCCGGGTCGATCGCCTTGGGCTCGCCGCCCCACCCAGCCGAGAGGAACACACTCGAAAGGATCGACGCCACCGTCCAGAAGCCGATTTTGGATCTCAATGTCATAGCCGTTGCCTTCTGTAGGGTGGGTCGGGCTCTCAAGCGCGATTCATCGCGATTGGGGTCCCGCTTGCCCCACCGATTCTTCTGTCATACGGGTCATGGTGAGGCAAGCCCCACCCTACTTGTTTTCGGCTGCCTGGAGCAGCTCGATGGTTCCTTCCGCTTGGCCGCCAAGCATGGACACGACCTTGAAGCCGACCTTCTGCCGGTCGGTGACGCGGAGCGTGTAGCGAGCCTTGGCGGTGCCGCTGCTGCCCGCGAGTGCGGGCAGGGCGGTGGTCTTCGCTCCCGCGAGGAAGCACTCCGGCTCCAAGTCCAGGATCAGTCGAGTCGGGTACACCTCCTGTGTCGTTTGGCCGTGGGCCAGGGCGGTCGGGAGAAAGCCCGTGTTGACCACGTGAATCTCGACCTCATAGATCGAGTCGGCCAGAAGGCGGCATTCGACTTTGCCAACCTCGACCCGCGGCAGCCGCCGGGCCAGCTCGTTCAGAAAATCGCCCTGTTTGGCCGCGACCTCGGCGAGCATTCCCTCCGGCGGATTCGCCAACACGAACGGCCGGTAGCCGCCCACCTCAACCCGTCGGCCGGGATAATCGGGGTGTTCAATGGCCCGCCACGCGACGAAAGCCTCGGGGGCGTGCTCGTCGAACCATTTGAGGTTCTTGCGTTCCTCTTCCGGCGGCTTGTTTTCTTTCGGCGCCGGCGGCCTGTCGGCTGGGGCCGTACGGGGGGCGCCGGAACTGGAGGATCGACGCCGGACACCAGAGGACGGCGGTTTCGGGGCGCCGTCTTCTGTCTTCTGTTCCTTATCCTCTATCTTCCGTGCTCCCTCCTCCGTCTTCTCCCCTCCGTCCTCCGGTTTCTTCGGCTCCGAGAGCGCGCGGGCGAGGGCCACGTCCCAGGGTCGGGCGGCGAGCGACAGCCGGCCGCGCTGGAAGTACATCCAGTCGCCGAAAGTCCCCGGCTCGGATGCGCCCTCCAACTCCTTGCCCAATCCGACTGCCTTGCGATAGAGCTTGCCGAAGACCTCGTAATAGCCTACGTCCTTCTCGTCGACCGCCTCCATCGGCTTGGACCGGCCCGCCGACCTTGCGGCTTTGGGAGTCTTGCGGAGATTGTCCGCCGCCCCGTAGGTCAGGATGATGCCGATACTCGGATGGGCCACGACGAACTCGGCCAGGGCCCGCGTCTCGTCCTCACTCACGGGGTGGGGGCCCGCGTCGGCCGCGAAATATCGGTAAGTGTGGGGCCAGTTACGGTTGAAATTGGTCCCGCCGGGACCGTCCTCGTTCCAGTGCTTGTCCTGGTCGTTGTCGATCCCTTCGGACAGCAGCTTCCAGACGCCCTTTTCCCCCTTCAGGGGATCGGCCTGGAGCAGCAGCCGGCTCTCGTTCGGATCGAGAACGTATTCGCCTTCCTTGTCTTCGACGCGCATCATCGTGATCAGGCCGTCGCCGTTGAGGTCCTCCGCCGGATCCTCGTCGATGAGCCCGTCGTGGTCGTCGTCGCGGGGATTGTCCCCGCCGCTCCCCTCGATCTGGGGCCGCGTGAAATACCGCTCGATGGCGTCCGGATTCAAGCAGGGGACCACATAGATCGTCGTCTTCTTCAGAAGTTGCGCGGTGGGCGGGTCCTCGCGATATTGCTGCCTCAGGCGCTCGACCCAGGACACCGCCGTAAACGGACCGACGAGGTCGTTGCCCTCGATCCCGGCGACCACCAGCAGGGCCGGCCGGGTGCGGCGGCTGTCTTCGGAACCAACCCCGACCTCCACCAACCAGACCGTGCGCTGCTCCCGCGACCGGACCAGCTCGCGCACGCGGACGAGGTTCGGATCTTCCTGCGCCAGGCCGGCCAGCCGCTGGGCGACCGACTTGGCATTGTAGTAGTCCGTCGCCGGCAGCCGGGCGGACCCGAGCAATACCAGGAGAAGGGAAAGTGGCAACGTCTTTTTTGGAGCCAGTCCGAGCTTCACGCGAACATCCTTAACTGGGCGTTCTCACCATGGTTGAAAGCACGGTCACTCTACCGCGCGCCGGCCGGCTTGGCAACGGGGGCCACCGCGAATCTCAGGGCAAACGCAAAGTCATCCGACCGAACCACCCGTATGTCATTGCGAGTCGCGAAGCCGCTTCGCGGCGGGTAGGTGGAAGAAAATGGACTCTCGCACGGATTTGTCCATAAGTCTCGATTTTTGCGGCACTTGGAGCCATTCTTGTCACCTGCAGCAGAACCTGTTTTCTTAGGAGGAGCGCAGCGACGAAGCAATCTCGATCGCACGCGTGGGGTAGAGATTGCTTCGCTGCACTCGCAGTGACATGGCCATCGTCCTTGCTTGCCCGTTTCTCATTCTGTTGGACGCTTCTATTGTTTTGGCCCGAATGTCAGTTCGCTGGACACGATGACCCCGCGTTGGTCGCGGATCGTGAGGAACCAGATCGTGGTCTCGGCGGGCGGGACCGGCGCGAGGAGGTGACGACCGCCCTCGATGCGGGCGGCGACCGTCTGCCACTGCCGTTTGTTGATCGGTCCGGCCTCGGTCGTGTAGTGCAGGTGGGCCTCGACCAAGTCGGTTTTCGTTTTCACCTTGGCTTGAATCTGGTCGTCGACCACGCGCGGACGGAAGATCTGGGGCAGGGGCGTTCCGTCGCGCAAATACTGATCGATGAACCATCCGATCTCGAGAGGCGTCCAGCCCTGCGGGTGGCCGTGGGGCATGTTCACCGTGATGCGGAGGTTGCGCCGCCGCTCCACGGCGCCATAGGTTTTGGCGTAGCTGTCGAGCGGGTAGGCGAAATCGTTGGTGCCGTTGACGAACAAGACCGGCATGACCGCCGAGCCGATGTACATGGACGGGTCCCACAGTTGGACCCACCTGTCCCTCTGCTCGGGCGTCATCTTCTCGAACTGCTTGAGCCACACGCTGTTCTCGTGCAGGAACCCGCACCCATAGACCGGCACGGCGGCCTGGAACCGGTCGTCCAGTCCGGCCACGATGCACGTCAGATACCCGCCCCAACTGATCCCGGTGACGGCGGTATGTCGGGCATCGACCTCGGGCAGGCTTCGCAGCAACGAATGGGCCAGGAGCACGTCGGCCACCGCATGGTAGGTCCACTGATTCCCGACCGGCTGGTCGATCGCGCCGAATTTCTCCGCGTCACTTTGGCCGGGTCCGCCATCCTCCAGTCGCTTACGGTCCGGCCCGCAGCCGGCCAGGTCCATCGTGATCGCCGCATACCCGCGCTTCGCCCACAACTCGACCCATTCCTTGAAGGCGGTCCCGCCGCCCCCGTGGACCAGCACGACGCCGGGAAAACCCTTCGCCGTCTTGGCTATGGAACCCAGCGTCGCCGGACTGGCATAATAGGCGAACACGCGTGTCGGCTTGTCCTGGTAGGGCAGCCCCTCGTAATACAGCGACCACACCGGCCCCCGGCGGTCCGCCCATTCATATTGCGGTGGCTTGCTCAGAGCGACCAAGTCCCACGGCGTCGTAGCCGGCAGAAACGCCGCCGGATAAATCGCTTTCTGTCTTGGTCCCGGCGTCCTGCACCCGGACCCGGCCAAGAGGAGGGAGAGAGATACGAAACACATCACACGCACAGATCGCAGGACCACGTCGACCTCCCTTTCCAGCACTCTATATCATTCCTGGGATCGCACCGGCGGCCAATCGCCGCAGGTCACGTCCGCGATCATAGCCCCCTGGGTTGCTCATCGCAAGCGAGGAATGCCCCGCCGGGCGGGCATGATTATCCATATAGGGGCAGCCGCAGCCGTTTGGAGTACCGCGTTTACGCGGGTCGGAGTGGTCTTTCTCTTCCGCCCTAAGTGACTGCGCAATAATAACCTGAACAACTTTCACTTCCGTGGAGACAGGGTGTAGTTCCATTCGCCGTGGAATTCGTGACGTTTGAGGCGTAGTTGCCCCAGTTGCTCGTCGGTTACCTTGATCTTGGCAGGAT
>CAYHAJ010000301.1:0-41494 GCA_964354535.1 uncultured Pirellulales bacterium | reverse complement strand
TTAGATCGAGTAGAGCGGAGGCGCGAGCATGTTTAGGTCAGTGGCTTCCATCGTATCGGCCCTTTCGAGCGGCGTGGCAAAGGGCCACCAGACCTTGCACCGCGGTTCCTCCGCCCCCTCTGAAATTCCGTACGGTGGGTTTTCCCCAGTACGGCTTCAAACCCGCTTCGAGCCGCGGCCACCTTCGCGAAGGCTTCCGCCCCACTTATAGGCCGCCACCGTTCGTATCTCCGCGTCCGGCGTTTATTCCGTAGAGGGACTTGCGTCCAAGCGGCACCGAACACGTCTGACCCGAACCACGGGTCCCGTGGCCCTTGGCTCCCCCGCCGGTTGTATTGTCCGGCCGGATCATGGCTTACTATGGCCACATCTGCGCCTCTGACAACCACCCGGCGGCTTATGCATTATTCCGCCCGGCTGCGGGAACAACCCGCCAGCCGCAGAGGGTCCCCAATTTACTCTGCCCGTCCGTTTCTCCCATGCCGCCGCCCCTACTCCGGTGGTTCCCGCGACTGCGTTCGACAATGGCTTGGTCGAGAGTTCCGCCTTCGCCGCTTTCGGATCGGCTCGGCAACCACAAGTCCCACGTCTTCCGGAACGCGTGGGTCGTTTAACGAAGCTGCAGCGTTCGCTTTATGCTACGGCCTGGAGAAGTTGCTTGCCCCGCTCCGGCCAGGGCTTTTACGACCGAGCTTGCCTGGGCCGGGTCGCCCCAGAGACCCAGGTCGGTTATGACTGGATGGCTCCTCGTCATTTACCATCGCCGGACTTGCACCGGCTGGACGGGCAGCCTTATGGGCTGCACCCGAAAAAAACGCAAAAGGCGAAAGAAAAAGGAAAGAGGCTGGACAGACCCGCACGGTCGCTCCCTTTTTTCGTCTTCTTTCGTTTTTTGCGGCTCTGTTCTCTTGTCCTTTCTCGGTCTCTTGTGCCAGGAAAACAAAATGTTACGACTTTGTAGTGCGGGGAGCACTGAGAACGAGAGACGGCGGGCAGAAGACGGAGGGCCGAAGCCGTTACCGACTACCGCTTCTTTGGGCCGCAGGCCGGAACTGGCTTTGTCCTGCCGAGAACCGGGAACTGCCTACTGACAACTGATTTCTAACCGCAGAGGCACGCAGGGCACAGGAGACCGACAACCATTGCACAACCGCCGATGAATGCCGATTCCGGCTTCTCGCTTGTCACCTATCGCTTGCCGCTTGGCAGGGTCCCCAACCGGAAGAAGTACCTGGCACTGTCCGCTGCTCGCCTTTCGTCTAATTCCGTGCAGTTCTCTGTCGTAGGTCCGCCCAGATATGGTGTAGGTGAAACGACTTTGGCAGAATTTGTAATCGAGTCAGAGACTGCTCAAGGTGACTTACGCCATCCTTCTTCCATGTCCCTGAAAGCCTGATCATGGGCAATTCGTTCTGCTCGCCTTCTTTGTTCACCTCCGCAAGAATATCGGGAGGTCTCATGCTCTGAATGTAACCGATCATGGCGCCTGACTTGACTGACTTACCATAGCCGCATTCGGGTTTGATGAACCGATTGACCCCGCGGCGAATATAGTTCTTGTTGAACACCCACCTTCCCGATGGCAAGCCAAGACGCTTGCACTCGACAGCAAAGAATTTCGCGCTCCTGTCTGGGTCTGCCTCCTGATCGTCATAAAACGCAAAAGTAATATCTGGTCTCGTACTCTCGCGTGGCGCGCGTTCTTCGTCGTCCGCATCAGGACAATTGTTGGCGTCAAAGAATGGGGGAGATGGCAGCCCCATGTTCTTGGCATGCAGAACCTTGCGTGCCCGGTGAATCAAGAAATACAATTTGCGGTTAATGTCGACTTCCTCTGACGACAGGCCATCCTCCCTGCAAAGCAGATTCAAAGCGACGGCACACACCTCCATGACACGGTGTTCGTAGTTGCCCCACGTATCCAGTTCGCTCAAGCATGGTCTCGCCAAGACTATACTCCCCTTCTTGCTTCCTGCAAATGAATGGCCTGAAGCAGCGTTGCCTCTGCGTCTTCCTGAGCCGCGGTTCGTGTCCAGAGACGTCTTTCGTTCCGTTTGATGATCATGATGTCCGTATCAGAGACTGCGCGTACCAATCCATCAATGTATACTCGCCGACTTCCAAATGAAGTAGCGAGAGTGTTGTCGAGGCAAGACAGCACTTCTTGCCACCGAACCATTTCAGAAGCGGTGACATCCCGCAATGGTTGCGTCTTCTCCTGCGTGGCAAAAAGAACAGCGAGTACTGGCGTATCATAATCCGGTTTCACCACCTCCCATCGAAACTCCCCAGCAGGCTCCAATTCGTTATTCCACACCTCCAGAAATGCCCTCAGATAAGGCTCAAGCCCTTTTTGAGCATCGTGATGGGAAGGTATGTCATTCAGCAACCCGGAGCGTTTATCAGGCCTGTTCTTATCAAGAGTCTTGAGGGCATCACTGTCGGTCTTCCTGTAGAACAAGTCCAATCCGCATTGGCACATGTCCATGACTTGGTCACGCTCAATCTGGTCCAACTCATACAAGTCAAATATTGCTTCATCGAGATCCCTCTCGAGTTCTCCCGTGCGTGGTTCCCCGGAGTGACCACCGAAGAGATCTCCATCGCGGCATGTCCCCCGGAGTCTATCCACGATGCGTACGATGCGCTCGCTTTGTTCCTCATTCTTGGGCATGCGGACTGGCAGATATTCAACGTCCTCCTGATCAATCGCATTGTGCCATACCCACGATCCCGCTGTGAGCCAATAATAATACCGAATGAGAGAGGACCACAGTATTCCGAGAAGGATTTTGCCTGTTCGTTCACTGTATCGGGGAAGTCGTAAGCCGTATATGGAATGGCTGAAACAGAAAGGCTCGGTAACCAATCGGGCAATGATCATGCCCTTATCCTGGCCCTTTTCCGTTATTCCCCTTTTCACCAACAATCGCATTCCATCATATAAGGCGGTGTTGCCTGTTCGGCGAATACCTTCGGGGGGAGAAAGAAGATCCCTTCGGTCAATGGAGCCATATCTCGTGAGGCACTTCGTGGGCAGGTATTTGTAGTTGCGCAATTCTCCGGCCGGATCATCACCCTTCTCGAACCCGCGTCCAAGATCACCCTTGGACAATTGATGGCCGTCGATGACCAAGTCCTTCAAAGGAGTCTCCATCTGGAGAGCATCGATTAGCGCCCTGTCTCGATGACCACCCCACCAGTAGATCTTCCATAGAGTATCATTCTGCAAGACTGTGGCTTGATCCAACCGATGCAAATCCGCTCTGCCAAGTATAACGGCCTGGGTTTGATTGATAATCGCGGTCTTCTTTGCGGACCAGTAATCAAAGATGGAACTACTCCCATCCCAGGTTCCCTTGCGGAACACGGCAGATATAAATGGTGATTGCGCTCCGGACTCGCGAATCTTTCCCTTGAAGAAGACATCGCGGACGTGAGAGAAATTTACCACTCTCTCCAATGTGGCCGATGAAAGCCACTCCCTTCGGAAAAGCTGGCTGTTTTCGTGGCTCTTGAACAGTACACCTGCCGAGACGAGTAGACCTGCCTTGCCTCCGTCCTTGAGAAGACTCAAGACTCGGTGGATAAAAGCTTGAGACCATTCTCTATCCCCAACACTGCGCGCAGGCTTCTGGGCCTCACACCACTCGAGGGCTACGTCCATTGCCTTCCGTGATTCCTGCTCCTCGACCTTGGTCCCCGGTGAACCCCAGGGTGGGTTCCCTACAACGATATTGGCACAGCCCTGAGAGAACCGTTCAGCGACATGCGAATCGCGAGTCGGGATCGCAGAGCCTATATCAAAAGTGTTCGCAGCCAACAGAATGTCAAAGTGCTGTTCGCGTTTCGTTGTCTCTCGAATGCAATACTTGAGATTAGGGAGATGCTTCCCTACCCTGATTTGGGCGAGGATATCCGGAGGGTGTTGATAGTGCAGAAAGGCCAGATAGAGGCTGAAGGCGGCGACACGGACGGCCTCTTCGTTGATATCGATTCCAGCGATCTGCCGCTGGAGTACGTCAAGCAGTTCGTCGCGGCTTAATCGCCTGGATTGCATTTGCATGCAATACCGGACGATCCTTCGAAATGACTCTACGAGGAAAATCCCTGATCCACATGCGGGATCAAGAATGCGAGGTGATTCCCGCAACGACTCCGGCGTCAGTACTTGGGATAATACAAACTCCACAAGCGCTGGTGGGGTATAGTGGGACGCCCGATCCTCGGATTTCATCTTCTCAGCAGCGTAAAACTCCTCATAGATGCTGCTTATCAACTCTATCGGGATGATATCGAACTTGTAGGCAAAGAAGAACAACTGCGGATTGTTGGGATCGACATTGCCACAGAGGAAATCCCGAAGCATGTGCAGATGCCTCTGGGTAACAGCTTTCTCCTCAGTCGCGTCCTCGGGGAACATATCACCGTTGAAATCTATAGCAAGTTGCCGGAAAAGCGCGTACGTGAAGCTCTTGTCCTGAAGCACACGCAGGTATAGACGATGTGCGAGGTCAGAGTCTGCAAAGACACCTGGCAAGGGCGTATCGAGGAGCTCTTGCCAGCCCTTATTGCCTCTCGCGACCCTCTTGAAATACTCCGGGACTAATATCGTGCGATCCTCAAGGTATCTGATGAAAATCGACCGACCAATAAGAGAGTGGGCATATTTGGCCTTAAGTCCCTTGTGCTTCATCAATAGTGTGCGGACCAACCGCAGGTCCGCGATAAGCGCCTTGTCCGCCCGCTGGTCCTCTCCGAAGGAGATGTCCTCAAACAGCTTTCCGGATTCGATCTGCTCGCGTCGGTAACGGGAGAGCCTCTCTGCTACTTCCTTTATTGTCCTGGCTCTATCGAGGCGGCGCTTCGGCAGACCCTGTTCCCAGCAGTCCTCAGTCTGCGCAGGCCCTTGTGTCAGATCGTAAACCGCCAAGTCTCCAGGCGACGCAAGGAAAAGCAGAGGGGGCCTCGCCATGTTCCATATCTCTTGGAACCGAAGTCGCTGCTCGTTCGGAGGAGAGTGCGCAAATACGATTACCGGATTGTCATCGACAAAGAAGAGCTTCTCTGCTCCGACTCGTTTCGCAAGAGAAAGCCACTCCCCCTTGTTGATCCAGTCATTAGCTCCTAAGCCTTGGGGTGAATCGGTCGCATCGAGAAGTGTACCATCATACCCCAAGCCGTGGTATGCAGCCTCCAAAAGCCCTTGAGCAGAATCTGTGCCAACTCCTTCTCTCACAAGGCTCCCCTGACATTGCCGATAGCCGGAAAACAGCACACACCTTCACAGTCTATCGCATGATAGACGCTCTTCCAGCAGTTGACAACAGCAAAATCGCCTGAGGGACGAATCAAAGGTACGCGACCTATTTTCGAGGGTAGGACCATTCCTGGGGCGTCGACGGCGACGGAAAGGCACGTCGAAATGACAAGAGATAAGTGGCAAGCTGGAGTGCGACCGAAGGCTGGGCGGCTCCACCACAATAATCAATCGTAAATCATCAATCGTAGGGCCCTGACACGGTCCCGCTCTCACAATCCTGTAGTCGGTAGCCCGCAGTCTGTCGTCGGTGCGTTTCCGGTCCTCGATCCTCTTCGTCATGCCTTAACCGGCTGGTGCTTCTTGATGTAGGCTGGGTCGATGTCGACGCCCAGGCCCGGGCCGGTGGGGACTTTGATCTTCCCGTCCACGACCGTCAGGGGCGAGGTCGGGCACTCGAATTGCACGTTCGTGCGGAGGCCCTTGAATTCGTGGTGCGGACAGGCATTAGGCAGGGCCGACACGAAATGCATCATGTAGAGGTAGCCGAGTCCGCCGCCGGACATGTGCGGCGTGCAGTCCTTCCCGAACGCCTGGGCCATGCGGGCCACTTTCATGGCGCGGATCATGCCGCCGAAGTAGTAGTTGTCGGGCTGGACGATTTGCAGGCCGTCGTTGGCGATCAGCCAGCGGAATCCGTGCAGGCTGTACTCCTGCTCGCCGCCCGCGACGGGCATGGTCAGGGCATCGGCCACCTGCTTCGTCTCTTCGTACCAGTCGAACATCACGGGCTCTTCGAAGAAGCCGTAGCGGTACTCTTCCAGCAGGCGGCCCACGCGAATGGCCTCCGGGACGGAATAGAAGCCGTTCGAATCGGCGTACAGGGCCATGTCATCGCCGAAGGTCTTGCGGATCAGCGGGATGATGGTCTCCGTTCGGCCCTTGGGGCCGACGGCGTTGATGTCCTTCGTCATGAACATCAGGCCGCCCACCTTGATCTTGAGAGCGCGGGCGTGGTATTCCGCGACATCCCGTTTGATCAACTGCAGGGACTCCTCGACGGACCTCTCGCGGTATTCCGTGGCCTGGTACACGGCGACCTGCGGGTGGTGGATCTCGCCGATCAACTGGCCCAGGGACTTGTTGGCGATCCGCCCGAGCAGGTCGAGAATGGCAAACTCGATGGTGGCCAAGGGGATACCGAGCGACATGCCGTTCAGGCGGAAATTGAAGTTGTAGATGTAGACCTTCTCCAGCAGCAGGTCCAGGTCGCGGGCGTCCTTGCCGATAAAGAACGGCTGCACCAGATTGACGAAGATCGGATAGAACGAGTTCAGGCTGCTGTGACCCACCGACATCCCTTCGGCCCCGTCCCGCGACCGCACCCGGCACAGGAAATTGCCCTGGTACCGCAGCAGTTCCAGCGTCTCGATGATGACCGGCGTCCTAAACAACTCCTTCTTGAGCACCGGCTGTTGGAGGATCTCATCGAGCTTGGCGTACTTGGGGTTGGGGCCTCCGGCGGGGCGCCCGTCGGGGGCTTGCGAGCCGCGCAAGGATCGTGAGGACATCGTGGCCGCTATACCACCGGCAAGAGTCGTCGCAAGAAAGTGCCGTCTGTTGGTTTGCATACTGCATCTGCCTCCTGGCAAGCTGACGGAGAGGGACCCTGGTTTCAATACGTTGCGATAATGATATGGTCCGTGGGACGAAGGTTCAAGAGATAACCGACCATAGTCTGCTAAGAGCCTCTATCAGAATGAACGCAGGAGCCCTCCTCTGTCACCCCTGCGAAGGCAGGGGTCCAGGAAAGCCGAGGCGTTAATGGATTCCCGCCTGCGCGGTAATGACAGAAAGCGGCAGCCCTCCGCCGAATCGTCATTCTGTGGAGCCACTAAGTACAGCGCCCCAGAAGATAGGGGTGGAATTCAGCAATCAACGTAAGTTACGTGCGCACAGCCTGTTACAGACAGCCAGGTCAGTGCGTTGTTTTCCACCCCCGATTTGCGGGGCGCTGTACTAAGAGTATTCCCGGCGGTCATTTTTCCTTGGGCCAGGGATAGGCATTGCCGCCGGCGACCGGCTCGATAGGGCCGGGCGGCAGTGTCCGCTGCCACGCCAGGGCCTGTTCGGAGAGGCGCGCGACAATGTCGGCATGTTCGTCGGCGACGTTGTTCTGTTCCGACGGATCGGCCGGAATGTCATAGAGCTCGACCCGGCTGCGGTCGGGGTTCAGGAGCAGCTTCCACGGTCCCGCGCGGATCGCGAGGATCGGGCTGCGATTCCACGGATGGTTGAAAACACGGAAACGCCACTCCCACAGCAGCGGCGCTGTGCGATGGAACGTCTTGTCGCCCTGGAACGCGGCAGCAACGCTCTGGCCGCGCTGCGTGGCTTTCACCTCGTCGGGCACGGCGGCGCCCGCCAACTCGCACAACGTCGGCAGCAAATCGGCCCCGCTGACGACGGTCTGATCGTTCACCTGTCCCGCGGGAGTGCCGGCGGGCCAACGCACGAGCAGCGGCACGCGGACACCGCCCTCGTAGAGACTGCGCTTGCGGCCACGCAGCGGCCCGGCGCTGCCGATCCCGGACCAGGCGGCATTGCCGATCTCGATATCCTCCGGCCCGTTGTCGGACGAGAAGATCACGATGGTGTTCTGGGCGAGTCCAAGTTCCTCGATCTTCGTCAGCAACCGGCCGATCTGGCGGTCCATCTCGGCGACGGTAGCCGCGAAGACGGCAAACGGCGTCGTGAAGCCGGCGGGCTCGGCCCGACGAAACGGCTTCATCTGCTCCGCGGAAGGCGCCAACGGAGCGTGCGGGTCGTTGAGCCAGAGCTGGCAGTAGAACGGTTTGTCCTTGACGCGCTGCAGAACCTCGATCGTAGCATCCACGAGCAACCGGGCGGCACGCGGGCGCTCCTTGACGCTCCAGAGGTTCACGTCTTCACCTGCCAGATCGCCTCGGGCATCCAGCCAGTGCGTTTCATCGAAACCGTAGACCGCCAAGCCCGCCCCCGCCTCCGGTGGTTTGCCGAGGTGCCATTTGCCGACGTGCGCGGTCGTGTAACCCGCCTGTCGCAAAAGCTTGGGCAGCGTCGCCACGGACGGATCGAGGAACTGCGACATCCCGCGTTTCTCGTTTTGTTCGGCGGTGGCGTAATGCCCGTGAATACGGAACTCCGCGGGCCAGCGCCCCGTCATCAACGTGCAGCGTGACGGCGAGCACACGGAGCCTCCCTGGTAGTACTGCGTGAACAGAGTCCCCGCGCGGGCCAGCCGGTCGAGGTTGGGTGTTCGGAATCTCGCGTCGCCGTAGCAGGACAGGTCGCCCCACCCCAGATCGTCCGCGAGAATGAAGAGGATGTTGGGCTTCGCGCCGGAAGGCCTTTGGGCCGACAGCGTCATCCTCGGCGTGAACAGCCGGCCGGCCACAAGCCCCCCCACCGACCATTTCAGAAAGCTCCGGCGATCCATTCCTCGTGCTGTCATGTCTTTCACCTCTCAGTCGCACCCCCCAGCCATTCCCAGCGCTATCCTTCAAGGGTTATTTGACGGGATGACCATACCCGATGTCGTCAAAGTACAACATGCCGGCTGGACCCGCTTTCGGGCTGGCACTGTCGCCGACGCCGAGAGTGATCTTTCTCACAGAGGCCAGGTTGACGCCGGCCGAGCTCAGTTCGCTCAAGGGAATCCGCCACTCGGTCCAGGCCGCCAACGTTGTGGCCGCCAGGTTCGCGTTGACCACCATCTTCTTCTTCCCCGCCTTGTCCTCGACCACGAGGTAAAAGGACGCGGGGCTATTGCTCCGCTGGGTGGCACCGAGGGCCAGGGCCTGCCACTGGCCCGTCACGGTCCCGGTCGTGGCGACACTCGAGAACTCCGCCGTGCTGATCTGCGCCGCGGCATGGCTGGTCACCGCCAGACCGATATAGACGTTGTTCGTCACTGCCAGAGTCAGGTTGGTCCCCGCCTGCGTCCACGTCTTGCCGTCCGGCGAGCATTCGGCTTTGAAGGTGGTGCCGGTGCGCGTGACTCGGACCCAGTACGGGGCCTTCAGACCGCCGGCGACGGTCGTCGTGGTGGTGGCGCCATTGGTCCCGGCGCGCGACTGGAATGTGACGCTGCTGCCCGGGGTCACCGCGATGGTAGCGTGCCGCGAGCCGGCGTCGAGGGTCTCGCGAATCATGACGCCTGCCCGCGCCGTGGCATGGGTGTTCGTCTGGCTGTCCACACGGGCCGTGATCGAGCCGTCGCCGCTGAGCTGCTTGTAGACAAAGCGGAACTGATCGGCGGTGCCTCCGATATCGGCGCCGCCGCCGCTGACGGTATAGGCATTGTTGCCCTGGTCCACAAAGGCCAACGGGTAGCCCCGGAAATAGAGCGACAAGGTGTCGGCGCCATTGGTCGTCCAGTTCTCAGTCGTGTCCAAGGTCCGCTCGGCCTCCGAGTAGTACGGCGCTTTGACGTTGTTGTATTCGAAGGGCAGGGACTGCCGGCCGCCATGGACGATCTGCGTTTCACCGAAGGTCCCATTCGCGGCACTGGCGTAGCCCACCACGGAGCCACTGAGCCCGTTGGTGAAGCCGTCGATCCAGATATCAAAAACGGAATTGCCCTGCTGATCCGTGTAGCTCTCGAAGTCCTCCACGGCTGCATATTCCTGCGTGGTGAAGCTCCAGACCTCGCCCGGATAGGTGATGGTGTTAACCTCATCGATCTTCCAGTAGTAGGTGGTGCCGAAGTTCATCGCGCCGGGAGTGTGGCCGTGATCGGCTACCGTCTTAGCGGCCCCGATTCCCTTGGCCACGGCGTTCGGATCGGTGCCGAAGTAGACTTGGTGAGAGGCCGCCTCGCGGCCGGGCCGCCAATCCAGGCTGGCCTCGACCTTGACGCCGATGGCGGCATTGGCCGGCTGCGGCGCTCGGGCCTGCACGGGGATAGAGGAGAATCGAACTTCGCTCAGACCGGTGAGCGCCGTGCCGCCCCAGGTGCTGTTGATGCTCAGTTTGACGTACTTGGCCACCGGTCCGCCCAAGCGGACCGTCGTGTTGGCGGCGTAGCCGGCAGTTCCTGTCGCCTTGGCGAACTCGGGCACATTGGCCAACGCGGTCCAGGTCGTGCCGTCCACGGAGTACTCAATGGTAACTCTCTTGGCGCCCAGACCGACGGAGGTCTCGATAATCTGATTGGTGTTCCACACCGTCAGGTCGTACAACTTGTAGGCCTCGTCGAACTGATATTGAATCCAGTTCGGCAGTGTGCCACTGGTCTGCCACATCGTAGTAGGGTCGGTGCCGTGCAGGTCCCCGGTCAGGCCGGAGCCGTCGATGGTCTTTTCGGGACCCATGCCGGCGGCGGAGTTGGAGGCAGTCGCGCTGGCAGGCTTGATCGGATATGCATACGGCTCCGCCGTGAAGGACCACACGCCGCCCTTGTAGATGGTACCGTCGGCGGACTGGTTCACTTCATCGATCCGCCAGTAGTAGGTCTGCCCGTACGCCAGCAGACTGGCAGGCGTAAAGGTGGTCGCGGCCTGGCCCTTACTGGCCAGGATTCCTTTCGGGTCCGTCCGGCTGGCGGTGTTCACATCGGCAAACACCGTCCCGAGGTACACGTCGTGCGTGCTGGGATACTGGCCGGGCGACCAATTCAACGTCGCATCCCGCGGCACGTCTGTCGCGCCGTCCGCCGGGCTGACATTGGCGGCCTGGGGACCGCCCTTCATGATGCTCTGGATCTCCCCGACGGACAGCACCTTGTCGTAGACTCGCACGTCGTCGATCGTTCCGTCAAACACATTGGGCCCCTTGCCCAGGGTGACGATGAAAGTGGCGCCGGCGGCGGCGTTCGCATTGATATTTGCCGTGGTGACTGCATAGCCTTTGTTCAAATCACCATCGATGTAGACTTTGCCCGTGTCGTTGACTCCGCTCGTATCGAAGGCAATCGTGACGGCAATATGGTGCCACTGATCATCATTCACGGTGGCAGCGGAGCTGAAAGAAGTCAGGGTTCCCACTCCGTTGGCCCGCACCATGAGCTTGCCCGTGGTTTCCACGTTGATCGAGCGGTTCCCCGCCACGTGCGTCCCACCGGCGGGGCCCTGGCACATGATCGTCTTCGCGGTGCCATTGGCGGGCACCCTAATCCACATGGTCCAGGTGATTTCGCCGCTGGTGCCGGGGAATCCCGCTGCCTGGCTGGTGCCCGGCATCTCGACGCGGTCGTCCACGCCGTCGAACTTCAGCGCTCCGCCCATAATGCCCGACACCCACTGCGGGCCGCCGAACAGGACGCCATCGTGACCTTTGCCGGAGCTGTCGACGGCATTGCCGTCCAGCTTCCACCAGCCGACGAGATCGGCGGAGGCGACGCTGCTCAGGAAGAGTCCCAACACCAAGAGAAGCGACAGAATGAAAAACACTCGTTTCGTAGCCATGACGGTCCTCCGAAAGAAAGCAGAGTCACAAAAAGTTGCACCCTGACAACACACCAGACGATTACGAGTTCCCTTTTCCAAGAACCACTGTCCGCGCCGATCTCCTCTCTGGAAAGCCCTTCTCCTGCG
Source organism: uncultured Pirellulales bacterium (assembly GCA_964354535.1). Classification (GTDB taxonomy): domain Bacteria; phylum Planctomycetota; class Phycisphaerae; order Sedimentisphaerales; family Anaerobacaceae; genus PLanc-01. The sequence goes on along the minus strand of CAYHAJ010000301.1, from coordinate 29,659 downwards.
GTGCGGCGGCGGGCCTTCTGCCGCCCGCTCAATATTCGGCGTGTGGCTTGTACTTGGCGCCGTGGTCGAAGTACTTTTTCCAGACGAAATCCTGACGGCTGTAGTCCACGTGGTAGGTGTTGCCACCCGACAAGCCTTCGATCTTGCCGTCCAAGTCCTTCACGAATTCGCTGTGCCCGTCCAGGTAGGCCACGTTGTACCCGCTCTTATGGTGGTACTGGGCGCCCCGGCGCGGATCGGCGAAGACATCTACCATGAAGCCCATGCCCCCGTTATCCCGGACCGAGCTGACCGCCCGCCATTTGCCTCCATCCCACAGCGGCCGATAATGATAGGTGGTCTGGACCCAGATCTGACCGGGGTACAGGCCCTGGGGGATCCCCCCCAGGGGCCATCCTCCTCCCTGAGCACTGGCGGCCAGGTCCGGTGTGGACTCCTGTGGCTTGCCGTAGCGCAGGGTCTTATCGCTGTTGCCGGGACAGTAGAACAACTTGGGCTCGGTGATTAGGCGATGGTGGAACAGCAGACCGTGGGCCAGGAAGCCTGCGGTGTCCGTCCGGTTCTGCTGGCTGCTGAGCCAGACGGCGTAGGTGCCGGCCCCGTTGGCGATCTCCGGATGGCAGTAGGGGAACTGCCCGTTGTTGTCATTGCCATAGAGGACACCCGCGCAGGCACAGGACTTGAGGTGGGCCCCGCAGGCAGCCCGGCGCCCCTGGGCCCGCGCCTTCTGCAGGGCCGGCATGAGGATCGCCATCAACAGGGCGATCACGGCAATCACCACCAGAAGCTCGATAAGCGTGAAACCTTTTCTTGCCATGGTGTCTCTCGATGAGCATTCACGCGGGGCGATCATCCGCCCGAATACCTGCTCGGCTGCCACAGAGGAAACACACTACACCCAGGTTCATTATCGTCCAGCGTACCCCGGCGGACTATTCGATTTCGCGTCTTCCTACTTCGATTTTGCGACAACTCACTGCCCGGCAGATCGTGCGACGCGGATGTCGTCGACGAAGATCCGGCCGGTGCCGCCCTTCTTCGGATTAGCCTTATCGCCTATGCCAATGGACATCTTCTTGGTGCGGGCCGGATTCACGCCGGCCTCGCCGAACGCACGGAACGGAATCCTCCACAGGAGCCATTTCATCGAGGTCACCACCGCCGGATCGGGATGGACCACGAGGCCGACTTTTTTCGAGACATCTTCGAGAGCCACGTACAGCGACGCGGCCGTATTCATCGCCGAGCCGCGGATGTAGAGAACCAATTCATTGACATCGTTGGCCGCCCAGTCCTGAACGGGGGCAAACTCCCGAACCGCCTCGCTGTAGAACGGCGCATTCACGTTATTGTAATCCAGCGGCATCGACTGTTTGCCCCCGTGGACGATCGTCTGTTCGGCAAAGGGCGCCTCGGTATGGCCGACCGTCGAGCCGGAGGACTTGTCCGCGTAGCCGTCGATCCAGGTCTCGTAGATGCGCGTGCCTTTGCCTTCCTCATCGTTGTAGCTTTCGAAGTCTTCAATAGGCAAGCACGTCGTGAAGCTCCACACCGCCCCGACCCGGGGAGAGCCGCCCGCTACAACCTCATCGACTCGCCAGTAGTAGGTCGCGAGGGTCCCCAGGGCGCCGGGGGCAAAGGCCGGGTCTTTCAACTCCCCTTTGTCTGCGGCCGCGCTTCCCTGGCGGACCGCCTCCAGGTTGTCGCTGAAGTACAGGTGATGTTCGGTCACCGCCTGGCCCGGCAGCCAGACCAGCGTCGGAGCGGGCGAGACATCCGTGGCCCCATCCGCCGGGTCGGGATGGTAGGCCGTCAGGGCCTGCGTGGTGAAATTCCATACGTTGCCCGCGTGAACGGTCACACCGTCGGCTTCAATCTCATCCACGCGCCAGTAATAGGTCACTCCCGGCGTCATCGGCTGGGGATACCAGTACATCGTGATCGGCGAACGCGGCTGCACCAGATTGGCAGGGCCCAGATCCGGCGTCGTGCCCACGTACACATTGTGAAGCTTCGCGCCATCTCCCGGCGCCCATCGGAACAAAGGCGCCGTCACCGCCAACGCCCCGTCCGCCGGATCGGGGCCGGAGGCGATCGCAAACGTCTCAATGACGACGTCCCGGTAGTAATTGGAGTTGTTCCACATCTGCGTCGGCATGGCTCCCAGCGTCGTCGTGTACACACCGCTGCCCACAAACGTCACGAAGGGGCCGTTGTTGATCGGCGCGTTGAACGCCCCCTCGGTGCAGAAATACCACTGGTCGCTACCGTTGGTCACGGCCACGAGGTAGTCGGTGTTGCCTTGGATGTCGACCGGCGTCGGCAGCGGGAATTCCTTCCACCCTTCCTTTCCCGTGGGGAACGTCCACGGGTACGGTCCGGCGATCAACGTGCTGTCGGCCACCCGCCAGAGCCGCACCGTGTGCTCTCCCGTCTCGGAGGCGCTCGCGTAGACGCGCACCTTCAGCACGCGTGCCCCAACCGTGGTTTTGAATTTCGTTCCCAGTTCATAGGGCAAGTCCCGGTCGCCGGCCGTGGCCGCGGGCACCTGATTGGTGAAGATCGTCCAAGTCGCGGCTGTCGCGTTGCCGGTCCAGCCCAGCAGGAGCACCCCCAGGAACACCCTGTACCAGTTCTTGAACATGGTCTTCCTCCTTCCTCTTGAACGAGATTTCACAACGATTTACCGCCGTCGTTCCAACGACCAGAATCGCACCCCGTACAGGTCGAGGGCCACGGTGAAGGACGGCTGTTCGGCCTGGATCGGGAAGGGTCTTTCCGGCCGGAGCCGGGTGATCTCGTCGTCGCTCGGCGTCGTGGCGTCCAGGATGATCGGTTTGGCCATCAGATTGCCGGGAACATCCTCCAGGGTAATCTCCACCTGCACCGGCGACGCGGAGAAATTCCAGAGCAGGAGGTTGTACTGATAGGCCGAATAGCGGTCGTCGCGCGCGGCGAATCCATGGACCTGCTTGGCATCCGACGTCAGCCGCAACCGGTCTCCGGTCAGGCGGGAGAGCAGCTTGAAGGTGAAATACGCGGGTCGAACACGGTCCTGGAAATCGAAGAGGCCGTCGAATTGCGGCATCCGGTTCCACCAGCCCTCCATGAAGGCCGTACCCCGGGGCGACATGAACGGGGCGAAGCGGTCAAAGGACACGTGGTAGTCGCGGATATGATAATAGCACGAGTAGTCCAAGCCGCCCTCTTTCATCTGCCAAGCCACTTCGGCCACGTAGCACGGCTGAATCCGCACATCGGCAGGAGGGAAGCCCAGGTCCATATTCCATTCATCGAGGAACGTCTGCGGCTTGAGATCAGGGTACTTGTCCAGGAGCTTTCTCGCGTTGTCGATGGTGGCGCGGATGCGCTTGGGGTCGCTGCTGTAGATGTGCCAGGATACGAAGTGCAGCGGCACCTTCTGCTGACTGCAAAGATCCAGTAGAGCCGGCAGGATCGGCGAGCGGGGGTTGGCCAACGCAGGGCCGCCGACCAAGGCCGTAGGGTCGGCCCGCAGGATGGCCGCCGCCGTATGCTGATAGTACCGGCAGTAGCTTTCCGGCTTGAACCGATAGGGACAGCCGCCGTCCTCTCCGATATCCGGCTCATTGCCGACTTCCCAATAGCGGATGCCGGCGCTGCGCTCCCGGTAGTGGCGCACCAGAGTAAAGATCAGCTTCTCCCACTGCTCGTAATCGTTCGGCTCGACGATATCCTGATTGACCCCCGGGAACAAGACCCGCGGCTTGAAACAAATGCACATGAGCGGCTCGGCGCCCGCCTGGAGAATGGTGTCCACGGAACGATCCAGAGTCGTGAAATGATAGCGGTCACGGGCCGGCAGCAGATCGAAATACTCCTGGATGAACAGTCGAATGATTTTCGGCCGCAGGGCCCGGATCTCGGCGATGCGGCTGTCCCACATGGGGTCCTCCGACAGTCCGCCCTGCCCCAGCGCGAACCGGCCCATCTCCAGCGCGCCCAGCCGCTGCTCCAGCGAGACTCGCACCGAGACGGTCTCAGTCTGGGCGTGTGCCGGGGCGCACCACAAGAACACCGCCATGACAGTCAAGACGCCCCGCACGTGATCTCCGGTAGAGGCAACCGGGCCCCCAAACGCGATAGAATCGCGTTTGGGAACCCGACCCTGTGGTTGCCCTCCAGGGATGGGCAGGCACGGGGGCCTGCCCCTACGCGACCCTTCCAACGTGAAACTCTCTTCCCCGGGATTGACACGGTCGTGAGGCGTCATACAATGTCCTCCGGTGTTGCGCGCCCTGCAACGAGGTTTCGTACGCAGCAATCAAGCCCAGTATCGTGAGAATTCCGGAGAATGTCAAGGAGTAAGCACATGAGAGCACTGGTTTTGAAGGCTCCCAGGACCCTGGCAGTCATGGAGGTGCCGGAGATGAAGCCCGGCCCGGGACAGGTCATCCTGCGGGTGAGCAAGTGTGGCATCTGCGGCAGCGACATCCGGTACTTCTCCGGCGAGAATCCCTGGGCGAAACAGACCCTGGGGAGAGAGATTCCGAATCCGCCCAATATCATCCTCGGGCATGAGTTCGTGGGCGTGGTCGACGAGGTCGGTGAGGAGCGGGACGCCGAACTCCTTGGCCAGCGCGTGGGCGTCAATACGTTCATCACTTGCGGGCGGTGCTCGTTCTGCCGGAGCGGACAGGAGAATCTTTGCCCCCATACCAAGCACCTGGGACACGGGCAGGGCTGGGGCCAGATGGCGTTCTATCCCGGCGGGATGGCCCAGCGCTGCCTCGCCTTCGCCGGCCAGGTGTACGAATTGCCGCCGCAGGTCACGGACGAGCAAGCCACGTTTCTGGACCCGATGATTGCGGCGCTGCACGCCGTAGAGGTGGGCCGGCCCGAGGTTCTCGATAAGGTGGCCATCTGCGGCGCCGGTCCCATCGGCCTGCTCATCGCCCAGTTCGCGAAGGTCTATGGCGCTGTCCAGACGTTCATCACCGACGTGGCCGAAGAGAATGTCGCCGTCGCCCGCGCGGTCGGCGTGGACTTTCCTCTGAAGCTCTCTGCCGACGAAAGCCGCTTCCGCGAACTGGTGATGGACCAAACCCGCGGCGCGGGGGTGGACCTCGTCTTCGACACGGTGGGTACGACCGAGACCATTCAGGAATCGTTGGGCCTGCTGAAAAAGGGTGGGACGCTCGTCCTGATGGCCACGAAAGAAAAGGACATCCGATTCCCCGCCCTGCTGTTGAGTGCCGAGCGGACCCTCAAGACATCCTCGAACGCGATGTACACCGATTTCCCACGCGCGCTCGAATGCCTGGCCACCGGCAAGATTCAGGTGGACCCGCTGATCACCCATCGCTTCGCTCTCACGCATGCCCTGGACGCCTTCGAGACTGCCTGCAATAAGAGCCGGACCGGCGCCATCAAGATTATTCTGGACTGCCAATCATGAGTAGAGAATCGGCCGCGAACCTCCGGGGAAGACGCGTATTGGTGACGGGTTCGAGCCGGGGCATCGGCAAGGCGATCGCGCTGGAGCTGGCGGCCCGAGGAGCGACGTTGGCGGTCCACGGCCCGCAGGAGTCCGAGGATCTCAGGGCCTCCTATCGGGACGTCTGCCAACGTAGTCCTGCATCGATCCTGGTGTGCGCGGACTTGTCCCGGAGCGAGCAGATTGCCCTCCTGTTCGAAACGATCCGACAGCAACTCGACGGCCTTGATGTCCTGGTGAACAACGCCGCAACTCAGAACCCGAGTCCTCTCATCGACCTGGAGGAAAAAGATTGGGACTACGTGCTGACGGTCAACCTCAAGGCGCCGTTTCTCTGTGCACGGCACGCGGCTCGTTTGATGCGCGCCGGCGGAAACGGCGGGAAGATCATCAACATCAGCTCCGTTCATGCCTACGCCCCCCGCCGGAATTACGCCCACTACAGCACGGCCAAGGCCGGGCTCGAACAACTCACCAAGTGCCTGGCGCTCGAGCTGGCGGAGTACAACATCCAGGCGAACGCCGTCGTGGTGGGCGCGGTGGCGACCGATCTGACCCCTCCGGACCGGCAGGCAGCTTTTGCGACCGCCGTGCCCGCCGGCCGGGTCGGCACCGTGGATGAGATCGCCCGCGTCGTCGCCTTTCTGGCCGGCAATGAGTGCGACTACCTCACCGGTGCCAGTCTCACCGTCGATGGCGGCCTGACGCTGGGCTTCTGCGCCAGCCGACGCGACCTGTGACATCGATTACGAAGAGGAGCCTGTCCGAGTGGCACGCGGTAGCGCCGAGGCGGACACACCAGATCCGCAATCGTCCGGTGAAGTACACCCATGACGCCCTTGGAAAAACGGACACAGATCACTTCGCAGGAATCAGTTCCCACCACAACCTCGGATAGCCCTTCCCTTCGAGAATCCACCAGATGTCCCCCGTGCCGTTGGCCGTCTCGCCCACGAAGTCCCAGCCGGCATCCAGGAACGTCTTGGCCGTCTGCATCTCGGCGGTGGTCTTGCCTGTGCCGCCAACACTTGTGTCTTGGGCGGAGGTCTTAGTGTCCCAGAAGCTGGCGGCCACCAAAGGTTGCCAACTCCCCGCGCCAATATTCGATCCCACCAGCCCGCCGACTTGGTCCTTGCCGGTCACACTGCCTGCCGAATAGCAGTGAGAGACTCGGCCTCTCACCCTCTCATCAGCAGCGTACCTCCAAGTCCCGTTTACTCCCAAGAGGCCGCCCACCGAGGCACTGCCACTCACCACAGCAGTGCTGTAGCAGTTGGTCAAGGTGCCTATGTTGTACCCTACCAACCCGCCAACCCTCTCAGTGCCGCTGACTGCTCCCGTGGTGTAGCATCGGGTCACACGACCCGAATCCGTGTTGTACCCCACGACGCCCCCCACGTAGGAACCTCCCGCCACGTTGACATCTACTGTCCCCAGGTCCTCTACCTTACCGGACAGCGCGCCAAACAAGCCCAAATAGCTTGTACCCGCGAGTGTCAGACCCGAAATAACATGGCCATTGCCGTCGAAAACACCTGCATACGGATAGTGGTAGTCGCCTATGCAATAGAAACGGAACCTTGTCAAATCAAGATCGTTGATAAGCTTGAAGTGGCATTTCATTAGCATCGGATTGCGACTGATGCTGTTCAACTCCTCTGCTGTAGAAACGAGGTATGGGTCATTGGGTTCTCCCACGCCACCAGAGAAGGATGGCTTGCTCGGGCCTGGCGCCAGTTGCCACCAGAGAATCGGGTATCCGCTATCTTGAGGTTGAACCCAGATGCCGTGCCCCAGAAGATCCCACCCCTCAGCAACAAGCGTGTTCGGGTCCTGTATCTCGAATGTGGTCTTGCCTGTACCGCCTGCACTCTCGGCTTGGCCTGAGGTCTGGATGTCCCAGAGACAGTAGGACACGGCACCCTTGTTGGTCCCCACCAGCCCGCCGACATTGGAGTCGCCGTGGACGCTGCCTGCAGAATAACATTGAGACACATGCGCCCGGACAGAGCGCGTCAGTTCCTCATGCCCACCGTTCACCCCCACAAGGCCACCCACCTGGTCGCGTCCATTGACGGTACTGGTACTGTAGCAGTAGGTTATCGTACCACCATTTTGCCAATTGTACCCCACCAGCCCCGCAACACATTTATTCCCGCTGACTGGCCCGGTACTGTAGCATTGGATTACATCACCGTCGTTTGATCCCACCAGCCCGCCGACATCAGAGCCGCCGCCGACCGCGCAGGTGCTATAGCACTGGACTACACTGCAATCCGTACTGTTACCCCCCACTAGCCCCCCGACATAACTGTTTCCTCTGACCGCGCCGGTGCTGTAGCAGGAGGTTATAGTACCCCGGCTATACCCGACGAGCCCGCCGACGTAGTAACCTGAGCCGGTGATGTTGACATCCAGCACACCCAGGTTTTTGATCTCACCAGCCGCCCAACCGAACATGCCCGCCTCTCCCTCGCGCTTGATTGTCAGGTGCGAGATCGTATGGCCCTTGCCGTCAAAAACGCCTGTGAAAGTCACGTATATGGAGCCTATCATATTGAAACTGGCTCCCTGAAGGCCAGACAGGTCGATGTCCGCCATCAGCTTGAAGTGCTTGTCCCATTCGCACAACTTCAGGCCAATTCGATTGAGCTCCTCGACCGTGTAGATGAGATAGGGATCATCCGCCGTCCCCGCTCCTGACATGAACTCTGACAGAGAGACAGGCACAAGAGGCTGGCCTGGTCTATTCTCCCACCATAGTCTGGGGTAATCGCGTCCCTCGTCGATCGTCCAAATCGCAGCTTCACCGCAAGGATACCAGCCGGCCCAAAGGAATGTGGCGGCTGTCTGCATCTCGGGCGTCGTCTTGCCCTCACCACTGGGGCTCGTGGCCTGGCCTGAGGTCTGCGTATCCCAGAAGGATGCCCTGGCGCCGTAGCCATGCCCCAACAGGCCCCCTACGGAACGACCAGGGCTCGTTACAACGCCGGTGCTGTAGCACTGGGTTACAAATCCGCCCCCACCGACGAGCCCACCGACAGACTCGGTCCCGCTGACCCCACCGGTACTGTAGCACTGGGTCACAGTACCACTGTCTTGGTTCGACCCCACCAATCCGCCCACATGGTATTCGCCGCTGACCACCCCGGTGCTGTAGCAGTAGATGATGGTGCTACCGCCGAGGTCCCACCCCACCAGCCCCCCGACATAGTACTCGCCGCTGACCATCCCTGTGCTGTAGCAGGACGTTACAGTGCCTCTGCTATGCCCGACGAGCCCACCGACAAATAAGCCTGAACCAGCGATGCTGATATCGACCAGGCCAAGGTTCCTGACCTCGGCACCCGATCCCAATTCCCCAAACAGGCCTAGACCGTTGTCGCCCATAATCGTTAGATGGGAGATGCGGTGACCTTTGCCGTCAAAGACCCCTGTGAGAGTTGGAATGACCGCCTGTGGGAAGACCTGTCCGTCCACTATGTCGGGGTCCAGATCGACGTCGGCCTCAAGGACCAGATGTTTGTCACAAACGACGCTGGCCCGGCCCAGGAAGATCAGTTGCTCGGCTGTGTCAATACGATACGGCTTTTCCGCTGTTCCGTCGCCCTCCAACCAGTCGATGCTTGGCTCGGGGATGATGTCTCCCGGCTTGCCCTCCCAGGACAGCCTGGGGTAGTCCCGGCCGGGATCCAGGACCCAGTTCGGATCGTTGGCGAAGCCGTTGAGGCCGAGCATATAGGCGTCCCTCATCGCGGCAGTCGTCAAGCCTACGCCACCAGAACTCCTGAGCACGCCGGAGGTCTCCATATCCCAGACGCTATCGCGAACGAGATAATCGTTGTACCCCACCAGCCCGCCGACAGAAGAGTCGCCACTGACCGGTCCGGTGCTGTAGCATGATCTCACGGTCCCCACGGTGCCGACGTTCTGTCCCACCAGCCCTCCGACCTGAGACTTGCCGCTGACGAGACTGGTGCTGTAACATGAGGTGATAGTGCCCCAGTTGAGGCCCACCAACCCTCCGACGTGCGAGTTGCCCTTGACCGCCCCGGTGCTGTAACAGCGGGTCACTATACCCCCGGAGTTCTCCCCCGCAAGCCCACCTGCACAAACGACCGAGCCGGTCACGTTGACCTCTACCATTCCCAGGTCTCTGATCTTCGCTCGCCATCCCAAAAGACCAAAGAGACCCTGGTAGTTCCCACCCGTGATCGTCAGGTGCGAGATCTTGCGACCCCTACCGTCGAAGACGCCATTGAAAGCGGGCCCTGAGAATTTATAGTTGCCAGGGTCCGTATCTGGGGCGATGACGGCCTTGTCGAAGACCTTGCGGCCGGGGAGCTTGGGGTCCAGGTCGAGGTCGGCGGTCAGGATGAAGTGCTTGTCGTAATCGGCGGGCGTCTCGCCGAGGGCGATCAGATCGGCGGCCGTAGCGATCTGGTATGGGTCCTGGGCCGTCCCGCTGCCGCCGCCGTACTTGGCGAAGGTGGGAAGAGCAAGAAGGTAGATGGCAATCAGAACAGGGATAAACCGTGCGACTTGAGAAGGGCTCGCTCCGAACACGTCCGTTCCTCCGTCCCCCCAACGCTTGGCAGAGAGACCGCCGCCTGCCTACCGGCCTACACGAGGATGCTTCGACAGAGAATTACTGACCATAGTATACCAGATCGGCCAGCGTCACGCCTATCCCAGAAACGGAGAAACGTCTGTGCCCAGGCGGAAAGGGCCAACTCCGCAATGGGGCTGGCCGGATGGGTACTCGCTCAGGCGAGTACCCAAATCCCAAGCACCAACGGCCGAAAGGCCGGCGCCGCGCGGGGGCTTGGTTTGGCCCCCGCCTCCCCAGCGCGGCCTTCGGCCACAACCAAAACGAGTCATCCACAGATTTCGCCGATTACCACAGATTCCCAAAGAAAACCGAAGAGCAAAAGGAAGAGAATCGACGACAGCGCAGCTCTTTCCCCCCTCTTGAATCTGTACTACTAACCCGTAAGAGCTGAAAAGGATTTCCAGATCTTCATGCGGCAGCTTTGTTAAGTTGTTCTGTGGTGGCCTTTTGCGTCAAGAAAATAGTGGCGATGATTTTGGCTCCGTTGGGGGTCAAGCGGTACTTGCGGGTCTTAGGCAGACGGCGAATCAGTTTGTGCTCTCGCAGGAGTCGCAGCAGATATGTCACCTTACTGGAGACCTCCTGAACTGGGCGGTGGGGATAAAGCCGGGCGGCAATGTCGCGATTGCGGAAATCCCCGGCCAGGCCACAGTCCGCGACCGCCGCCAGAAGTTGCTGGTCCGACTCCGACCAGGGCCGCAGGGCTCGGATGGATTTGCCGTGCGCCGTGTGACGCCGACAGATGGGCGCGACCACCTCTTCCACGCGGGTGCTGGTATCGAGCGTCGCCAAGGCTTCCAGGTAACGGTCATTGACTTTCCCGGAGACCTCACTACGGGCGTACAAGTCCGCAATCCCCTTGCTCATCGGAAGCGTCCTCGGGGGCCCCTGGGGGTCTCGCTCGGACCGGCGGTAGACGTGGAAGGCCCGGTGATTGTTGATCGTGCACTCCGTGCGCAGGATCGAGCCGGCTTTGTCATAGGTCTTGACGGAGTTGGCATGGGCCTGGTGCTTGACGCGGATTCCTTCCGGACGCTCCTGGTAGCTGCTGGTCACCTCGTCCTGGGATCGGCGATCCGGCCGGCTGCCGAGGAACCGTAGCACATCCTTGCTGCCGAAAGCGATCATGGAGCCGCGCACCAATTGGGGGTAAATGCCTGCCAACGCCTGCCGGTCCCGAAAGGCGATATCGGTCGCCCACTCGGTCTGATGGCTGGTCCAGTAGTAGTGCAGAGGAAAGTCGCCCCACATGGTCTCGTGCGCGGGATTGAGGAACCGCGCGATGCGGTCGAATTGTTGGCACCAGTCGGTCTGGTGCAGTTGGTCCATCAACGCCTGGGCGCGAGCGAAATCGGCGATCCAGGGGAAGCAGTTGTCGTCGCGGCGATAGGCCAAGTGTTCTTGGTCCATCCGGTGGGCCAGCCCTTCGCGGCCGTTCATCCACATCTGAATGGCAAAGGGAAACCACGTCTGAATCCGCGCCCCCATGAACCCGAAGTAGTCGTCGTACCAATAGTGATAGAGATGCAGGCACTTGCCTTGGAACAGCTCTAACTCCAGAGTCTGGTTCTGGCGATTGCGGTGCAGTTGGTAGGTCTGACAGAGCTCGACCGTCCGCAGGATACAAATCAGTCCTTTCGTGACGCCCTCCCGTGCGGCGAGGTCCAAGGCGATTTGTTCTTTGTCGGTGCGGGTCGAAGACAGGTACTGGTTCGGCCGGCCCCCCTGTTCGGCCTTGGCGACCGAAGCCTGGATCAACGCGGCCGTCTGACGTTGAGCGTATTCCTTGAAATCCTTCAAGAGAATCTTCCGATGGGCCAGGTAGGAGTACATCCCCGCCAGATTGGCCACCAGGCGCAGGGTGCCGCGAAAAACAATGCGGTCCCAGCCACTCAAAACCCCGATAATGTTCTGGGCGTGCTTGTCGAGAAACGACTTCATGGCATCCTCCTTGCAATAGGTGGTCCGGTACAACCACCACGATACCAGGGATGGATGCCTTTTTTCTACCGGCGACTTCGAACCATCCTTTCCTTTTTGCCCTCGATGTCCTGGGGGCAAAAAGGAAAGGGGGGACCACCGTGCCTCGGGGACAAGGGCAGCCGCGTCCACGGTGGGTGGGCAAGAAAAGTGACAGGCGAGCCACGTGGGCAGAGAGAACCTTACCCGATACCATCGGCATTGTTGGGATCTCAAACCCACTCGGAGAACACGCTTGGCACGTTCTTGCTACACGCCGTAGCGGCGGTCGAAGGAGAAGGGACGTCCGACACGCCTTTGGTTCCGGCCGAGGGCGCAGCCCGAGGCCGGGCTGGGTAATCTGTGGATTTACCAACTCATTTACGTCTGGAGACTTATGGCATGCCCCATCAGAAAGCTCGTCAAAAGAACAAGATATTGCGGCTTTGCAGTGCGGGGGTGTCACTCCCGCAAAGGCGGGAATGGGCTCTTGGTCATTGAAATTCGTTTGGAATTTGGTGCTTGGAATTGGGAATTTCCGTCGCCTCCCGGCGGTGTTGTCCACCATACTCCATGCTCACCGATCCTTCGCGGCATATTCCTTCAGCAATGCCTGAAGCTCCGACACACGCGCCGGGTGCTCGCGGGCCAGATCTCTCGCCTCATAAGGATCGGACGCAACATTGAATAGCTGAGCCTCACGCCCATCCTTCCGGACAATCAGCTTCCAGTCACCCCGGCGCACAGCCGCCGAGTTCGGCGTTTTCCAATAGAACGAGCGGGGGCCCGCGGGTACTGGGTCGCCACGAACCGCCGCCCAAACGTTGGACCCATCCCACCTCCGGTCTGTTTGGGGAGAACATCCGGTCAGGGTACACAACGTAGGCATCCAATCGACGATGTGGACCGGCACGTCTACTGCCCCGGCCTTGAGGACCCCCGGCCAGTTCGCCAGCGCGGGCACGCGGATTCCACCCTCATAGAGCTCGCCCTTCCAGCCGCGCAGGGGACGATTGTTCCCCAGCACCGTGTGAGGCCTGTCGCCATACCGCCCTTCATATTCCTTCTGACTGGACCAGCCCTGCTGGCCGCCGTTGTCGCTCACAAAGATGATCAGCGTACTGCGGCGCAGTCCCTGGCGGTCAAGGGCGTCGACAATCCGTCCGATCCCGTGGTCCATGTGCGTGACACTCGCGGCAAACCAACGCCGCGAAGGCTCCGAAATGCGACCCTCGTACTTCGATGTCCACTCCGCGGGCTCATCGAGCGGATGATGCGGCACGCTGTAGGTGACGTAGAGAAAGAAGGGTTTGTCGTGCTTTGACTCGATGATGCGAACGGCTTCCTGCGTGATCAAGTCCGTGGCATGGCCCTTCTCCTCCACGTACTGGTCATTGCGATGCCACGTTGGAACCCCCGACTTGTAGTCATGGACATAAGGGTCGACCTGGCCGTGGAAGTAGCCGTAGGAGGACTCAAAGCCGTATTTGCGCGGGGTCCAGTTCGGCGGGGAGCCCATGTGCCATTTGCCGCTGATGCTCGTGGCGTACCCACTGCGGCGCAGGGCCTCGGCCAGTGTGATCGTGTCGTCGTCGAAGATCTTGCCATAGGCCGGCGCGGTCACTCCGTACCGGCTTGGATAGCGTCCGGTCATCAGTCCCACCCGCGTCGGCGTACACGTGGCCATCGCGTAATGGTGACTGAACCGTACGCCGTCTCTGGCCAGGCGGTCGATGTTCGGCGTCTGGATCTCGGAGCCGTGGTACCCCACGTCCGCCCACCCGAGATCATCGGCGATGATAAAAACAATGTTGGGCCGCTGGGTTGAAGTGCTGCCTTCTCCCGTGGGCTGACCCTGGCATGTGATTATGGGAAGAACCGCCGCAACCATACCGCCCGCCGACAGGCTCAGGAAGGTCCGGCGTGGAATCAAACGCTCGGTCTTGAGTACAGTCATGACTTCCAGCCTCCTTCAAAAGACTGGGCCGTCGCAGGGCTAAAGGGGCAAACCGCCTCCTTCAACGGCAGGCCGCGAACCTCGATCTTGCTCAGGTCATTTGTTCCCATCCCGACGGAAGCCAGGAGATTCAAGCAGTTGTGACCGGGGAAGGGAGGCTTGTTGTCCGGCGCCTGCGGGTCAAATCCCATCACCGCGGTACAGACCGCATCGGTGCACACGCCGTTCCGTCCGGCCAGGAGCACCTTCGGCTCGACCATTCGGATGCCGCGATTCCAGGAGCCTTCCCCGCCCGCCAGGGTGCGAACGCCGTCCACGATGGTCAAATCCACCGGACGGGCCCCATAGATGTCGGCCACAATCCGGGGCACGCGCACCGTGGCGTCGTTGGACTGACCATGATTGAGCTCGTCGGGAACCCCCGCCGGCGGACGCTTGCGACCCGAATGAAACATGGAGGTCCGGTGCAGCAGAGCGTTCTCGTTGGGAGCTTCGTTCCCATACAGTGAGCAAGGCGTGTTTCCGAACATGTTCTTGATCGTCATCGTCACGCCGGCACAGGCATGCTGCTTCAGTTTCGAGAGGGAGACGAACACATCGGTCTTCTCGAAACGCTGGTTCAAGTCAAAGGCCGGATAAATGAATCCGCCCCAGGGAACCTTGAAACGGCTGTAGGCCGGCCACGGCCCACGGTTGCGGATATCCTCGAACGTGACCTTATGCCCACCCGCGGACTGGAGGGCGGCGATATCCCAGCCGGCGTCCGCCAGGATCTTCTCGGGCGGCTCGTTGCGGTAGTAGTTCTCGATCACGACAATCCGTTGTGCCCCGGCGTCGCTGATCGCAGCACAAAGGGCGGCGAGAGTCGCGGGATGAGTGATGTAGGTTTGCTCGGCAGGCAGACCACAACACGGGTCCCAGCGCATCCCGGTCAGGTTGATCTTGATCGTGACGGTCTTGCCCCGGACCAGGCTGCCGATGCCCCCGATCAAGTCCAGTGCGGCATCCAGCTTCTTGCGAAACACCTGGGGCTCAAACGACTCACAGCGCTGGATCGCTACGGGTGAGCTCGGGGCCTTGGCAGGCTTCTCGGCGGAAGAGGATGCCGCGCGGGCCCAGTGCGGCGACCGGCCCGTGACGAGCGGGAGGCCCGCCGCAAGACCGGCTGCGCCGAGAGTTCGCCTCATCATATCGCGTCGCGTGATTTCGTGTGGCATCGTCACTTCCTCCTATGGAATGAGCGGTTCTCGTATTTTCTGTCGCAACTTCTGAGCAAGGCCATCGGACGATCTTCGCCCCTCTTCTGTACCCGCCCTCCGACAAGCTGTCCACCAAAAAAGTACTCGCAGGAGTGCACGGGTGTGGCCGGCATACGGTGGCGGACTCCAAATCCAGCGCGTCGGCCTGACGGGCCGAAATTGGCTTTGTTTTGCCGAGGTCCTTTGCCGGTCCAATTCGTCATAACTCTTTTTCCACAAGGCACTTGCTCCTTCAGATCGCTCTGGCGGAATTGGCTTTGTTTCGCGCGAGGGGTCCCACCGGCGGCACTGGCAGCCGTGCCGGCCCTTGGCCATTGCTGGCCGTGCGGGAATTGGCTTTGTTTGGCCGAGGCCCTTTGCGGGTCCAATTCGTCTTAACTCTCTTCTCACAAAGTGCTTGCCTTCTCCTGACGCTCTGACGAGATTGGCTTTGTTTGGCGCGATTAGCCCCCAGCAACGCCGGCATGGGCGACCTTGCAGGTCCTCGCCCATCCCTGCCCGCCAGCGGGAAATTGGCTTTGTTTGGCGCGATGTCGAGACCAGAATTGTATCTCGCGCAGAGACACAGGGACGCTGGGGTAAGCCAGGGTACCGTTGTGTTCTTCTCTACGCCTCCGCGTCTGGGGGCCCTCTGCGCGAGTTGATTTGGTTCCGGACGATGACCCTGGGCCGCTCACGACGAAACCCTCCGACGCTGTCGTCTCTTGTCTATGATCCTGTATTCTGTTTTTCGGTTATCATACAAGTGCAGGATTTCCTTGTCAAGTAAAATCCCAGCCCTGCGGACCGGCACGGATCGCCATCGAATTCCGGCCACGCCCGCGTGCATGTAACTAACCTGATGGACCGTCTTCTCGCTACGAGCAGAGTGATTGACACAAAACGGGCGGGTCGAGCGGCACATGAAGAAGGCTGCCAAACGTAAGTGCTTGGCAGCCAATATCTTACAGCAATGGGCAGGACTGGAGTTGAACCAGCGACACACGGATTTTCAGTCCGTCCGGACGTTCTGTAAGTCCTTGCGGAAAGACGATTAACCATTGTCAAATAGAGACTTATGAATATCAGGCGAAGATCAGCCGAAGGTCAAACGAAGCCCAGACGTACAGGTCTGGCACGCACTTCGGTGCGCGCCTGATCGCCGATGCTGGTGAGACCGCCCCACCTGTGAACGCCCCATGCTCCCGACCAGGCCGTCCTTTCTCCTTCAATGCAGTCGCCCTTGCCCTATCTGCACCCATTCCAAAGCCCGAACCAGATTCCACGACACTATCGGACCACGCGCCAGCCGCCGGCAGCAGTCAGCAAAAAGCAAACACAATTCCCTTGCTGAGGGGGATAAGCCCAGTTATTCTCATTAGTTATGCTTTGTGAGGGGGCGGTCTTGTTATATCGCGAGGGACGCCCGTGCGCCTGTCAGCGGAGTCCCTCACTGAGGCCGCCCGATGCGGAACTGCCATGTGTTAGGAGGCTTGGAGATGAGTACCGTAGCCAAAACACTGATCTCTACTGTGCTGATTGTCGGTATCACGTTGGCGTGCTTCACCGGCTGCCGACCAAAGGAGACTGATGTCATCAGAGTAGGTGTAAGCTTGCCGCTAACAGGCGACGCAGCGGTTTGGGGGAAGAGCCAGCAGGATGGCTATGAATTGGCAGTCGAGCAGATCAATGCCAGTGGTGGGGTCAAAGGACGCCCAATCAGACTCATCTACGGGGACGACACAGGGCTGCCCAAGGAGGGCGTCTCGGTACTACGTAGGATGATTGACATTGATCACATCGACGCGCTCACGGGAGTAGCGAACAGTTCTGTCGCCTTGGCCTACATCCCCATCATCACGAAGGAGAAGCTGATCTTCATCAGTTCCGGAGCGTCAAGCCCGAAGCTCACCGGCGCATCGAAGTGTTTCTTCCGGACTTGGCCTTCGGACATCGCCGAAGCGCTCGCTATGGCGAAGTATGCTCGTGCCAAGCTGGGCATTTCCTCCGTCTCATGTCTCTATATCAATAACGACTACGGCATCGGGCTGGTGGAACCATTCAGCAAGGAGTTCACCTCACTCGGCGGACGAATTCTTGGCAAGGAGTCTTTCGAGCAGAATGCCACTGACATGCGTGCTCAACTCACCAAGATCAAACAGCAGAACCCGGAGACAATCTACCTGGCGGGTAACCCGCGAGAGATGGCACGCTGCATCACACAGGCCAGGGAGCTTGGTATCCCGGCCAGATTTCTGAGTATCAGCACGCTGAATGACAAGGAAGTATTCACTCTTGTTAAGAAAGAGGACATTGAAGGGACTGTAATTACTGATGCAAGCTTTGACCCGAACAGCACTCGGCCTGAGGCCCAGGCTTTTGTGAAAGCTTTCCGCGAGAAGTTCAAAAAGGAGCCAGGTATTCTCGCAAATACGGCATACGACGCCTTGATGATCTTGGCTCATGCTGTGGCGGCAATGGGTACCAATGCCGATGCGATTGCAGACTACCTGCATAGCATGAAGACGTACCCTGGTGTGGCCGGACCAATAAGCTTTACACAGGGCGGTGACGTCAATCGACCAATTCGCATCTCAACTGCGAAGGATGGCAAATTTGCTGTCTTGGCCCAAGATTACCGCGAATGACACATGTTGAAGACACCAAAACAACGTGACTGGAAGGCGATTAGCACGGTCGCCTTGCACTGGCTGCGCGACCTTGCGGTGTGCTTGTTAGGAGTCCGCCCGCCAAGTGGTATCACGAATGGGTCGTCTCTTCGCCTTTCAGAGAGGCTGCTCCACATCTTGACATTCGTTCTCGCTATCGGGTTGTTTCTGACCGCGTCGCTTCTCTATTGTGCGGTCGCGTTGAATATCAGCCGTGATGTTCAATTGCCACTAGCCTTCCTCAGCCCTTTCCTCAATTTGAATAATCAGGTCTATCTCTTTCTTGTATTGGTCGCGTGCCTTCTTCTGACAGTTCGTTGCGTGACGAGACGGGTCCAAGTCGAGAACGCCATCCTTGACAATGTGGCTGCAATCTCAGCCGCAACGAAGTTGGGAGTCGTCACGGGCGGCACACGACAAGCCGGTGTCAAACGTGAATCACCTGAATATCATGCTCGTAACACGTTTTGGGATGCATTCCCGTTTGCCTCCATCGTGTTCTTTCTGGTGAGCGCGTTCATCATACTTGACGTAGTCCCTTCCGCCGCGAGCGAATCGCCTGAGAAACAGTTGCTTAGACTGGGGCTGTCATTAGCGGCTGCACTCGTGACCAGTATCGTAGTCCTTTATGGAGCACATCTTGTTCGCTTCGAGTCGAAAGTCACGGATCTTGCGGGAAAGACACGAGAAGCAGCAAGCGAGGCGGGTCAGGCGGCGGCTGAATTGAAGATCGGCAACGATCGATCAAAAGACTTCCTTGACTCTGCGGAGCAGATAGATTTTGATCTCCACCGACTAATGGGAATAACTGGTGTGGCGATCCAGTCACTGGAGAGTACAACAACTTATCAAAAAGCTACGGCGGAGTTGCCCCGTACTTCCAACGCAGACCAGTACGTGGAAGCAAGGTCAGCATTGACAATGATGAGCAATGACTCCGTATGCAGACATCCAAATCATTCGGAATTAGAGCCTGAGTATCTCCCTGCGGCCCGGAACATGATCGCCAGTTTCTTGGGCGAGATGGCTTGGGATTTGGGAGAACGCTGCCTCATTACGAATGCGCTTAACTACACGAGTTTTCTGGTGGGGGCCGCACGAGGCTTCGAAGAAGTCAGGAAGTACAGGCACAACAACGATAAGAAACTGAGAGTCTTCTATCTGACTCATACGCTAATGGCCCCACCTCATCTCCTGAATTGGCCTAGTGACATGACCCAGAACGGGCATTCCGCATGTCATATCCGCCCGTTCATGCTCGAATACATGACGTACTGTAGATACTTCGCCGCGAATCGTTCTCGGTACATTCACGGCCGAGCCTTTAGAACTGTCCCGTCTGACCGCCAGAAGCATATCGTGGACGATCCACGGGAATTCACGATCGAGGGGTTCACTAATCCCAAGAGGCACAACTTTCCGGCACATTGTTGGCCTACTGGCGTCCCGTTCATGGCACCAATATCCTTTGACGGTACAGACCTGAGGCTTTACCCAAAACAGCGTAGCCAAAGGTCCGTGTTGGGCATCGACTCACCGCTGTCAGCAGAAGGCTTGGAAGAGCTTTTCTGCTTCATCAAGCGTCAAGACGATTGGGAAGTAAATCCCACGTATGCGACGGGTCAGGCCAGCAATGCAGGCCTTTTTTGGCCATTGTTTCGTGAGCAATATGACATTGGGAACATAGGTAATCCTGATCCTAAAGCTCTGAGAGAGAAACTCGTAGGTGAATTGCTACTAAAAGAGAATATTCTCAGGATGTTGACGACTTGCTACCGTGGTCAGAGTGTAAACGAAAAGGCCCGAGCAGAGATACTCGAAGGACGCATAAAGACTTTCATCAACCTCATGAAGGGCATACGATATACCTCGCAATATACGAAGGGAGACCCTGACGCTCTACCCGCCTTGGATCGCTTATTCAAGGCTTACGAAGAATGTCTCATGCCGTCACGGTGGGGATTCCACTGGCGATCAGACGATATGGCGCCCATATCCGCGCTTGATTTGTGGGAAGACGTGAAGACCGCGCTGATGTTGGTGGCGAACTCAATCCTTGGCGAGTTCAACCATGACCATGACCGGGAACCGTGGTCCGGTTTCATGGAATGGTTCGGAAAGGAGTTTCATTCTGCGCCAGAGTTGTGTATGCCATACTGTCCGTTCGGTGATACACGTCAGGTCGATGTGATTGTTGGCGAGTTACTCAACCAGGCTAAGCAGGAGCAGATTCCACCAGAGACGATGAACCTCTGGAAACGCGAGTGGGATGAGTTGGTCGGGCGTGAGTTTGCGTTGATAGGCATTATGAAAGTCAACATGGATGATGGTTGTCCTTCCAAAGAGAGCATTCGTCAGGGTCTCTTGAACTGGGCATCCAACAATAGGCAGACCCAGAATGAGTGCCATGTCCTGCACGTAATGGGTTTGAGCGCATCAATTGATTGGCCTTGGAAACATGCCGAGATAGCATGGTTATTACCCTGCAAGCATGGTATCGTCAAACTTCGCGCAATGGTCAGATACTATGCGGAGGTCATGAAGATGAGCAGATCATGACTAGTGATTGGAGCACAACTATGGGACAGATTAGAACGTCAACGCGTCTCTGGAATAGGCAAGCTCGATGCAGCCAACCGGTTGTCGTGAAGACTTGCCCGGAACCAGACGCTATGCACATGAAGAATGTAAATCCCAACAACGGATCGCCAGCGCAGACGGACTGTCATGCTAAGCCTGTTCATAACACCTAGCGATCGGAGCGAGGGTTTCGAATACGTCCACTCTGGTAGAGAGAATCTCGGAGTCGAATACCTGTTGGCATCGTTACGTGCCGACGGCCAGGAGGTTCTGTCGCGGAACGAGAACATCCCACGTGTAGCGCACGAAAACGCGGATTGGAAAGCATTTGATCTTATTGGTTTCTCGCTCCCCTTTTGGGAGTATCGGGCTCAATACGTTGCCGCAATCAACTGGGTTGCGGAGAAGACAGGTGCAACCCTTATCGCTGGGGGGCATGCTGCTACAATTGGGGCCAAGTACTTTCTCGCGAAGTGCCCCCGACTCCTGGGCGTAGTGATGGGAGAAGGTGAGGAAACGCTGCGCGAACTGGTGCAGTGTCTCGAAACCGGTAGCGCTGTGCACGCTATTGCGGGCTTGATGTCGCGAGAATTCTACCAGCCAAGGTTCAATCTCAAGCCCCTGGACGATCTGCCTTTCCCTGCCAGAGATGAGTTGCGGCTATCGCATGCGTCAAATGCAGTTGTGAAGGAAGCGTTGGTCGAATCAACGCGAGGGTGCACCTATCGTTGCTCGTTTTGCAGCATCCCACTTTACTACAAGTATGCACACGGGAAGCAATGGCGTGAACGGTCTGTTGTGAACGTCTGCAATGAACTCACCCAGCTTGTCGCCGAATTCCCCGACGTGGATTTGATCTCCTTTACGGATGACAACTTCATGGGATTCAACTCCCGGTTTCATGAGCGAGCAATACGGATTGCGCGGCATCTGCGCTCGCTGAAGCCGCAACTCGCATTTGAGATCGTGTGCCGAGTAGATGCGGTCGAACCGGAGGCATTCCGAGAACTTGCTTCGCTCGGCATGGCTGGCGTTTATCTTGGCATCGAATCAGGCGTACAGCGAGTTCTCGATTCTTTTCGGAAGAATACAACCGTAAGGCAGAACCTAAGAGCAATCGAGATACTGTCAGAGTTGGGCATCGGTTGTGATGTTGGCTTCATCACTTTTTCCCCGGGTATGACAGTACTGGAGGTCAGGCAGAATTTCGAGTTCCTCAGCCACATTATCGAAAAGTACCCGATCTTTGTTCATCCTGCGGCCGTGTTCCGCTGTTTGAGGGAATACCCGAACGATCTGGGTGAAGCAGCGATTCGTGAAGACGGCACGAGGGACCTCTCTCGGCTGTCCAGTCCCATTCAAGCGATGTACGAGGCGATTGAGACAATCTGGCACAAGGAGTGTGAGGCGGATTTCATCCGCAACGAAGGGCTTGCAGCAACTCGTGGTAATGACCCTGCCTTGCTGGCGGAGCAGAAGGCAGTGACGGGTCGAATGCTTCAGATTGCTTTCGCCGTGCTGAGGGAGGTTGAGAAGCACAATGAATTGACAGTCGATGATTTGTTTGCAGGCTATGTCCACAAAGACTGTGGCAAGATGGAGTAAGGAATGTACGGCCAGACTGCAATCAACGCAATGGTTTCGGCCTCTTTGTACATTCTTGCCGGCACCAGCTTCTATCTGACATTCTCGGTCGTCCGCTTCTACCACTTCACTCATGGAGCCTTCTTCGCCCTCGGAGCGTACATTGCCTACTCCCTGGCAAGTTCCGGTGGGATGCATCTCGTTGCCGCCACCGTCATCACCATCGGGGTACTTGGCACAGCGGCAGCGATAATGGACTGGCTGATCTACCGCCGTATACGGTACTCTGGTGGTGGGTCTCTCATTCCCCTTCTGACATCTTTGGGCTTGTATACGCTGATCCAGAATCTTATCTCAGTGTGTTATGGCGACTCCGCGCTGATATTGCCTGGGCCACAGCGGTGGGGCGTTCTTGATTTGGCTGGTGGCAGGATCACCGTGGCACAGATAGTGCAACTTGTCTCCGCAATACTGATCGTCGGAGCATCATGGCTTCTCGTGAAGCACACGACCCTGGGTCGGCGAATGCGAGCAGTCGGACAGGATCGAGATCTGTCCACGGCTCTCGGCCTTCCGGTTGATTGGCTAATCACTCTTTCCTTCGCCTTTGGTTATGGTATCGCGGCAATGGCTGGGGTAATCGCAGCCGCCAATGTTGATCTGACGCCCACTATGGGTATGCGACCAATGATGATGGGAATGGTTGCGATGATTATCGGTGGCAATTCCCTCTGGGGAACCGTCGGTGGAGCCGTCTTGCTTGCAGGTGCACAGCACATCAGTGTCATTTGGTTGCCAGCGCAGTGGCAAGACGCTATTGCATTCATCGTTCTCGTCGTCATCTTGCTATCTCGTCCCGCAGGCGTATTCGGGAGAATCATTGGTTCAAAATGAACTACGTGCTTCACATCGTCATTCTTGTTGGCATTTACTACATGCTTGGCATGTCGCTTAACCTCCTCACGGGGTATTCTGGTTTCCTTTCAATCTGCCATGCCGCCCTCTACGGGGTGGGAGCGTATACAGCGGCATTGATGTCTCTGAGGGTCGGCAGTCCTTTTCTTCTGAATGTTGTGTGTGCAGTCGTCATCTGTGGTGTCTTGGGGGCTCTCGTTGGAATCCCATCTCTAAGGATACGAGATGACTACTTCGTGATCGCGACTTTCGCTTTTCAGGTAATCGTCTTCAATATTCTGAACAACTGGGTTTCGCTCACAGGTGGACCGATGGGGCTACCCGGTATTCCGCAGCCGGTAATTTTGGGCTGGCAGGTGGACTCCTACTGGGAGTATCTACTACTGGTCATGATTCTTGCGGCACTCATCTTATGGACATCGCACCGTATTGTGCATTCTCCGTTCGGCCGGGTACTCACGGCCCTTCGGGAAGATGAGACGTTTGCCTTAGCGGCAGGGAATAACGTTGCGGCATACAAAGTGCTGGTGTTCGTGGTCGGGGCGGTTATGGCTTCTGTGGCAGGTACGATCTACGCCAGTTACATTAGCTTTATCGACCCGACGAGCTTCACGGCGATGGAATCCATCTTCATCATCTCGATTGTCATCATCGGCGGTGCAGGCAACTTCTGGGGACCGCTTGTCGGTGCCGTGGTCTTGGTGACGTTGCCTGAAATTCTGCGATTCGTTGGCCTACCGAATTCTGTTGCGGCTAACATTCGCCAGGTCCTTTATGGTGGGCTGCTGGTGGTCTTCATGATGCTCCGGCCCCAGGGCCTCATGGGCAAATATGGGTTTGGAGCAAAGGGACAATGATGTTTTGTCAAAAGAAGACTGTCGGGTTCTTCGTCAGCATAGCTTTTACAGCTATTGGCTTTGGGGTATCATATTTCGTGTTCAATGCTGGCGGTGCTGACTCATTCATGATTGCATTGTTATTATGCCTGGTCTCTTTATTTGCCACAGAAATATATATCCGTGAGACTGTTGAAATCCTTGCAGAGAGATTCATACAGAATGTGTTTTTCGGGGCAGGTTTCTATAAGATAATAGCTACTGAGACGATCTCACGAATGACCCAGGAATACGACCAATTGTTAGACGGAACAATCACGATCAAGTCACGGGAGGAATGCCTGAGAACTTATTGCCGATTTATTGAACATGCGAAGGCGAAGGGAAATACGCTCTTGGCGACAAGCATGGTCAAACCAGGTGAAATCTGGACGGATGAGGTCCGTCAGAGTAATATAGATTTCTTAAGTCGCGGAGGCCAAGTGGAGCGTATATTCATACTGCATGAGCCACAACGCTCAAAGGAGTTCTCGACAACAACACAGGAGATGCAACTCCAAGAGGCAAAAGGGATAAGGACTTGGCACTGCCTTAGTGAACATCTGCCTCCAGAAATCCAGAGAGATTTCATAATAGACATGCAGACTGGTATGGCTCTGGAGTTCAGGATTCACAAGGGTGTCACCTGGTCTGGCACGCTGACAAGCCATCGTAAAAAGGTTCAGGAACTCCATGACATCTATGAGAAGATGAGGATGTGTGCGATCAGATTTACAGGAGGTATAATGTGAAAGGTGTTTGCCTAAGATCTCTCGGACTGAGCAAGAGGTTCGATGGGATAATAGCACTCTCAGACTTTTCCTGTACACTTAGTGAGGGCGAGGTCCTGGGGCTGATCGGCCCCAACGGAGCGGGTAAGACTACGCTTTTCAATGTACTCACCGGATTCATCGTCCCTGACAAGGGACAGGTTCTCTTGCGGGACAATGATCTGACCCGGCTGTCTCCCCACAAACGCGCCCGGCTGGGAATCGCCCGGACGTTCCAGAACTTGCGGCTGATTCGCCGAATCAGCGTCTTGGACAATGTGCTGCTCTGCTTCAAGAACCAAGCAGGAGAGCGACTCACAAATGTGTTTTTCCGCTGGCGAACGTGCAAGGCTCAGGAGGCCGGTAACCGACAGAAAGCCCTGTCTTTGCTGAAGAAAGTTGGCCTTGCCGACAAGGCCAATGACCAGGCTGACGCCTTGTCTTACGGCCAGCAAAAGCTGCTGAGTATTGTCTGCTGCTTGGCTGCCGATGCACAAGTCCTTCTGTTGGATGAGCCCGTGGCGGGGATAGCCCCAGAGATGATCGAGAGAATCCTTGAAGTGATTCACGACTTGCCCAAGCAAGGCAAGTCTGTGATGCTGATCGAGCACAATCTTGACGCCGTGATGCAGGTTTGCAGCCGGGTGGTATTCATGGACGCCGGGGCCAAGATCAGCGAAGGCACGCCCCAGCAAGTTCGCGACGATCCAAGAGTCATCGAGGCATACATCGACTGAAGCCAGGATATGTTGCAGGTTGAGCAATTAGAGACGGGATATGGCAAGAAACAGGTTCTCTTCGGCCTGTCGCTTGAGGTGCGCCAGGGTGAGACTGTCGCCATCATCGGTCCCAACGGGGCGGGCAAGTCCACGGCCCTCAAGGCTGTCTGTGGCCTGATCCAGCCGTGGAAGGGGCAGATCCAGTTCGAAGGTGAGTTGCTCAACGGCTCCACGCCCGCAAAGAACGTGCGTCGCGGCATCACCTTTGCTCCCCAAGGCAACCGGGTATTCCCCGACATGACCGTCATGGAGAACCTGGAAATCGGCGGCTGCCAGCTACCCAAGCAGGAACTGCGTACCCGCATCGGGTACGTCCTTGATATGTTCCCCATCCTGCGAGAACGGCCAAAGCAGGTGGCAGGAAAGCTCTCCGGCGGAGAGCAGCAGATGGTTGCTCTGGCCCGCGCCCTGGTCCCCAAGCCCAAACTCCTCATGTTGGACGAGCCCTCTTTGGGCCTGTCCCCCGGCATCGTCAAAGACGTGTTCGAGAGAATCCAGGCCATCAGTCACGAAACCGGCATAAGCATCCTGATCGTCGAACAGAAGGTCAACGAGGTTCTCGCAATCTGCAACAGAGTCTATTCCCTGAAGCTCGGCAAGGTATTCTTCACCGGCACGCCCGACATCCTGAAACACGACAAGGCGAAGATAAAGGAGTTGTTCCTCTGATTCCCGCCCTTGCCAGACTCTTGTCACCGTGATGTTATCCACCCTGTGCCATTTCCGGGCGGACTCATCTTTTGATCAAGTCCTGGGCATAGGGAAACAAAGCGGGTGTCCCACCCGTATGCCAAAACAACACGGAGTGCTCGGGCGACAACTCGCCGCGCTCGATCATATCGATCAGCCCACCCATGGCCCGCCCGGTGTAGACCGGATCCAGGAGTATCCCCTCCGTCTGGGCCACGGTTCGAATGGCACGGCGCTCCAATTCGCCGACCACGCCGTAACCGTCCCCCAGATAGTCCTCTCGGAGGATAAGCTCGGAGGTCGAAAAGCGATCATGGACGCCCAGACGCTCCGCGGTCGCGTTGGCAAGCTGGATGACATGCTCGGCAAAGGGAACGTCTCCCGAGGCCCCCTTGTCAATGCCGATCCCAATCAGCTCACCATCCAAACCGAAGAGGCTCTTGCCGACGGTCAGGCCCGCCTGTGTGCCTCCGGAACTGGAGGCAAACACGATGTGGGTGACGGACTCCCCCAACTGCGCGAGTTGCTGGGTCAGTTCTCGTACCGCTTCGACAAAGCCGGCGGCCCCCGTCGTGTTGGAGCCGCCGTACGGCACCACGTAGGGTCTCCGCCCGGCCGGCCGGAGTGACTCCGCGATTTCTGGAATCTTTTCTCCCTTGCGCAGCTCTCCCGTCCAGTGAATCACGGCCCCGAAAAGCTGATCGAGCAGGAGATTCCCCTCGGGAAGGGAAGGCGCCTGGCCCCCAAGAGCCAGATGACAGGCAAGCCCACAAGCCGCCGCGGCGGCCGCCGTCTGTCGGCAATGGTTCGACTGCGCCGCGCCTCCCGTAATCAGGGTGTCGCACCCCTGCGCCAGAGCTTCGCCGACCAGAAACTCGAGCTTACGAACCTTGTTGCCGCCCAGCCCCAGGCCGGTCAGGTCGTCTCGTTTCATGAAGATCCGCGGACCACCGAGCCGTTCCGTCAGACGAGGCAGTTTCACCAGCGGTGTCGGAAAGAAACCCAACGAGTAGCGTGGTAATGGTTTGTATGGCATGGATGAACCTCAGGGGCCCTATGGGCTCACGCTCACATTCCGGACGAAGGCGTTTGCCTTGACATCGGCGCGTGCGAGTGCCCTGCCGTTAACCCGCACATCCTGGAACACAACGTCGCTGACCGCGTGCGTTTCGTCAAAGCCCTGCAACTCGATCCGCAATGGATCAACCATGGCACTGATATCCTTGAACATCACGCCGTGAATATGCCCGCGCTCCTGATCCCGCGTCCAGACGAATTTGCCGATCCATAGCGAGATCAGTCGCGGCGATTCTTCGATGCGGATGTTCTCGAATCGAACGTTGCTCACGCGGGCGGCGTCGCAATGGAACACCCGCAACGTCCACTCGCGTCCCTTGTCGTGGATCACGTCGCAATCCTCAAACAGCACGTCGACGACGTCGTCCCGGATCTCCGCCCCGACACTCAGGGCATGGGCCACCTCGTTCCAGAGCACGCACTTGCGCGCCACGATCCGGCGGGTTTCGCCCTGCCCTTTGTCCGCCTTGACCACGATCAGATCGTCCAACGTCCGGATGAAACATCCGTCGATCGTCACGTCCCGGCTGTTGCACACGTCGATCCCGTCGGAGTTCGCCCGATAGCCGAGCAGCTTCACGTTCTGCACCGTCACCCGATCGGACTGGCGGATGGGAATGGTCCAGACGCTCGAATCCCGGAAGATGACGCCTTCCACGGTGATATCCTGGCCGCGTACCAGCAGCAGGTTGCGGGAGTGCGTCGGGCACAGGCTGCCGTCGATCACGCCACGCCCGCGGAGCACGATGTGCTCGCCCTGCAAGGTGAAGACCGGACTCCGGCGGTCTCCCGAGCCCTTGACCACCGCCCCGGCGGCCACGTATACGGTCTTGCCGCTGCCGACCCTTACGCCCTCGACCTCATGAACACCCGGGCCAAAATAGATGACGTTCGGATCGTCCGGTCGCGGTGCCGGAGCTTCCGGCGGGTTCGCAAACAAGTGCAGCGCCCCCACCCAGTTTCCGTTGACCTCGAGCGTTACGTACCTGGGCTCTGGCAGCGAAAAAGTCAGACGCTGTCCCTCAATGACAGGGACAATCTTGAAGGAGCTGGGCAGGACCTTCGCGGAACGGATCGGCTCCGGGCAAATAACCGTCACCGCCATCGGCCCGGACATGTCGAAATAGGCAAAAGCCGCCTTGTCGAAGTACTCGGCCGACCGGACCTTGTCGTCCATCGCTTTCCAGCGCCGGGCCGGGTCAGCCGGGGCGACTCGGACGGCATACACGGGGATGTCCCGACCCGCGACCTGGACCACATAATCCTTCGATCGCTCTTCCGACGCCGGGATTTGCCCGATGTTCTCCTGGGCAAGCGCGACCGGGCCCGCGATCGCAAGAGTCAGAACGACCACCAGCCGTGTTCTCATAATCCTGTCAACCAACCGTCCCATCGATTCTCTCCTCAACGCAGGTTACCGAGCCAGCGTAATTTCGACGCACGAGACCGAGCGCTCCGGCAGCGTCACCTTCAGCGGTTGGGCCGACCCGGGAATCGTGCGCGTAGTTTCGTAGCCGATCTGTTCCGGCTGGCCTTCTTTCGGTGCATCGTTGAGCCGGCCCTGTACCAGGTGGTGAACGGCCTCACCCTTGACCTCGAATCCCGACAGATCGATCGTGACCTCCATCGCTTTGTCGAAGCTGCGATTGATGGCGTGGACATAGACGGCGGTCTCATCGGCCGTGGCGACCGTGTCAATCACGGCGACCCTCTTCCTGGGCGCAATTCCCCCCATACGATAGGGTTGCTCATACGCGGGGATGCCTGACGCCTCGACACGCACCAGCCGGTCCCCATGGTGCTTCGAATAAAATGCCGTCAACTGCCCCGTCGGCAGGTAGACGGGGTCCTTGACACCCGTCGGATCGGTGAACACGGCAGAGATCCCCCAGCCCATTCCCACCAGCATCGACTGGCAGCCGATGTCGATCACGTCGCCGGACCGCATCAGCGCATGAACGAACCCGGCCGCGCCCAGCCCCTTGGCCCACCGCGAATTCAGCGGCGCGACTTTCGGACGCCACTGCCCGTTCCAGTTCCACTCCGTGACCGCCACGCGATAGCCGGCCCGCCGGGCTGACTCCAGACTGGAAGAACGCCAGACGCACTGTCCCTGCTCATCGAACTCCGTGATCGCCGTCCAGGCGTACCAGATATCCGCCGCCGAGAGACTCTCGACCGCCACCTTCTGCTCGCCCCGAAAGATCTCCGCCATCCCCCAAGGCCGGTAGAAATGCGTCGCGAAGTAATCGATTCGCCCTTTGAGCTGCTCCAGGACGAGTGGCACCACTCCGCGCATGGAACCGTCATCCCCATCGACAATGATCTCGATCTTCGGGTCCACCGCCTTCATGGCATCGAGGTAGGCTCTCAGACAACTCACATAGTAGGCTGGCAGTCCTTGCGGGGCCAGTTTCTGGGCCTCGTTCAGGAAGGCCCACGTCTCGTTGCCAATCTGAAAATACCGGGCCCCATAGG
>CAYHAJ010000300.1:0-13985 GCA_964354535.1 uncultured Pirellulales bacterium | reverse complement strand
GTTCATCCATCTCCGGCTCCAACGACTGGTACTTGCTCTGAATCCGTGCGATCATCTGTGCATCCTGCATGCAGGTGTTATCACACAATCCCTCAAATCGATCAATAGTAATTTGTGCAAGTTATTTATGCGCGATCACTTCGGGCTCTCCCACAGATTCCAGAGGCTGGTCAGCGTCACCTGTTGATCGAATTCCCAGTTGGGAATCTGGTTTTGGGCATGGACTGTGGCTGCCGCGAGCAGGCAGACCAGCGCGCCGAACTTCTGGATCTTACTCATTGTGTGTTCCTTTCCAAAACATGTTTGTACGGACCCTGTTGGGTCTTACGTGCCCACCGGGTTGATCCCGTTCAGAACTCCGAACGGGCAAAACGCAAATGACTATGTCCTCCTACTGGGCCGCCAGCGCCAGAATTTCCGCCGGGGTCAAGGCGATGTCGTAGATCTTGACCTCATCAATGGCCCCGTTGAACGGGTTGCCGCCGCCTACACTGTCGCAGCCGATTTGCAGGGAGGCTTCCCGGTCCGGTCCGAATGACCATGTGCTGGAGGTGCCGGTCTGGACGCCATTGACGTAGAACCGCGTCGTCGCCTTGTCGAAGGTCACGGCGAGGTGCGTCCATTCGCCCACCGTCAACACCCGGTTGCCGCTGCCCACGGAGACGTTGTAGCGACCCCATGACAGCACGCCGGTAGTCTGGTTGGCCTCGAGTTGCCACATCGTCTCCCCGTCGGCCCAGGTGTCACGCTTGCCGATCAGGCCCTGCCAGTAGGTGGTCAGGCCGTTCCACTTGACCCACAGTGACACCGTCAGCATGCCGGTCTTTTCCGAGGGGTTGAAGGTCCCCAGATTGACGGCGTTGCCCGCGGTCCCGGGGAACAGCATCGCTTTGCCCTTGCCGGCGGGTCCGTCCACGTACGTCGGTGTGCCCAGGATCGTACCATCATGGCCGTTGCCGGAGCTGTCTTTGACATCGTCCTCGAACGAGTACGCCGCCACCAGGCCGACCGGCAGGATGGGCTTGCCAAATTGGATGTCGTCGAAGTACAGCGTGCCGGCGCCGCCCGCCTTCGGATCGGCCCGGTCGCCGACGCCCACCGTCAGCTTCTTGACGGCCGCCAGATTGACGCCCGTCAGATCGCTCAAGGGAATCCGCCATTGGGTCCAGTTCGCGAGGTTCGTTGCCGCGGGATCCGGATGACCGACCGTCTTCTTCTTGCCGGCCTTGTCCTCGACCACCAGGTACAACGATGCCGGATCGTTCGTGCGGTCGGGATCGTCGCCGATCCACGCCGGCTGCCAGGCGCCGGTCACACTGCCGGTCGTCGCTGCGCCGGAGAACTCGGCTGTCGTGGTGGCGGCGGAATTATGGCTGGTGACGCACAGACCGAGGTAGACGCTGCTCGTCATATTGATCGTCGTGGAGACGACTTGACCGTTGGCGTCCTTGATATCGGTCCAGGTCTTGCCGTCGGCGGAGTACTGGGCCGTGAAGACATTACCCTTGCGCGTCAGCTTCACCCACTGTGGGGCCCGAATGGCGGCCACCGCGGGAGCGCTGGCAGCGTTGACGCCGGCGGTCAGACGCCAGCCGAAGGAGGCGCCGCTGCTATAGCTGATGATCATGTAGGCCATGGGAGAGCCGGCCTCGAGGCTCTCGCGGATCATCACGCCGGCCTTGGCCCACGCGTTGGTGTTGGTGAGACTCTCGGTCTTGACGACAATCGAACCGTCGCCGTTGAGCCGCTTGGAGACGAAGCGGAAGTCATCGGCCGCGTCCCAGATGTCATGGCCGGAGGCACCGACGGTGAAGGCCTCCTGGCCCTTGTCCACGAAGGCCGCGGGAGAGCCGATGCACCAGAACGCCAGGGTATCGGCCCCGTTGACGGTCCAGTCCTGCATCGTGGCGAAGGTCCGCTCGGCCTCGGAGTAGAACGGCGTCTTGACGTTGTTGTACTCGAAGGGCGCGGACTGCTTGCCGCCATGGACGATCGTCCTCTCACAGAACGTGCCCCCGACGGCCTCGGGGTACAAGCCCACGATGGAGCCGTTGCTATTGGTCATGCCGTCGACCCAGGCCGTGAAGACCTCCTCGCCGGCCTTGTCCGTGTAGCTCTCGGAGTCCTCCACGACCGCGAAATGCTGCGTGGTGAAGCTCCAGACGCTGCCCGGATAGGTCGTCGTCGCGCCGACCTCATCCACTCTCCAGTAGTAGAACGTGCCGAAGTCCAGCGGGCCGGCATCGAAGCCATGCTCGGTCACCGTCTGGGCGGGCGCGGTGCCTGCGGCGACCGCGGCCCGGCCGCCAATCCAGGGCCGTATCGACCGCGAGCCCCTCTGTGTTGTGGGCCGGCTGCGGCGCACGGGCCGCAACAGGGGTCCAGAAGAACCGGACCTCACTTAGACCACAGTTCGGCGCGACCCCGCTCCAGGTCGACTCGATCGTCAGCTTGACATACCGGGCGTCCACGCCCAGGCTGACCGTGGTGTTCGCGGCGTACCCGGGCGCGCCGGGCGCTCGGGCGAATTCCGGCACGTTGGCCAGCGGCGTCCACGTCGTCCCGTCGAGCGACGTCTCGACCGTCACTTTCCTGGCCCCGAAGCCCAGAAAGCCCTCGATCAATTGATTCGAGTTCCAGACTTGCATCTCGTGCACCTGGTAGACCCTGGCGAGATCGTACTGAATCCAGTTGGGCTGTACGCCGGCACTCAACCACATCGTGGTTTCCACGGCTCCGTGCAGGTCCCCTGTCATCCCGGAGCCGTCCACGGTCTTCTCCGGGCCCATGCCGGCCTGGGCACTGGAGGCCGTGGCCGTTACGCCGGTGATCCGATAGGCATACGGTTCGACGGTGAAGCTCCAGACGCCGCCCTTGCGAACCGTCGTGCTGGGCGGGGCATTGACTTCGTCCACCCGCCAGTAGTAGGTCTTGCCATATTCCAGCGGGCCGGCCGGCTTGAAGGTGGTCGCGGTCTGGCCCTGGCTGACCGCCTTACTGAGATCGGCGGTATTGGCATCCTCGAAGCCGGCGCCGAAATAGACGTTGTGAGTGGCCGCGGACTCCCCGGCTACCCAGGAGAGAACCACATCGCGCGGCACATCGGTCGCTCCCGCCCCCGGCTCCGGCGTGCTGGCGGAGGTGGTGTCCCCCGTCATGGCCTGGACGATGCCCGTCAGCGCCAAGGCGGTGTCGTAGATCCGCGCCTCGTCGAGGCTGCCCACGAAGGTTTCACTATTGTAGTTGCCCGTGCAGCCGATGCTCACGAGCACATCATTCGAGGCCTCGTTGAACGTGATCGAGCCCCGGTGGACCTGGACCCCATTGATGTAGTGAATGAGGGTGCCGTTGTCCCAAGTCACGGCCACGTGCGCCCACTCCTGCTTGTGTTGGGCCAGGGCGTCCGTGACGGTCACCGTTGCGCCGTAGGTGCGGAAGGCCAAATCGTCGTCCGGTTGGGCTTCCCAGAACCATTTGACGGTGTCACCCGGGGCGGTCCAGCCCCCGCGTTTCCCGAAGATGCCCATGTGCGTGATGGTCGCGTGCCCCGACCCTTCCCAGGTGACCCAGGCGGCCAAGGTCATGGCCTTATTGGCGCCGGAGGGATTGATCTTGCCGATCACGATTCTCTCCCCCGCCGTGTCGAGACGCACGGCGGAGCCTTTCTTGCCGGGCACCCACTGGATAGTGCCGGTGAAGGTGCCGTTATTGCCGTTGCCGGTCACATCGGCGGCCGTCGTGCCCTTTCCCTCGTCAAAGGGGTGATAGGAGATCAATCCCGCTTCAGCCCCGGCGCAAAGACCGGCAACCAGCAGAACACTCAGCGCTTCCAGCCTCCACAACATTCTTGCACCTCCGTTAGAAAAACGGCAACCTCGTCTCTCTCAGGACGATGTCGTACAGCTTGACCTCATCGATCGCCCGTTGAACGATTACTGTCGTGGCGTGGCCCAACGGAGTGGCTTGTCCCGGATCATCCCGGGTCACCGCCCGAAGACTTGAACGCCAGGAGCCTGTCCATTCACCGGGTTGATGTCGCGGCATGCCACGGCCGGGTCGCTATCTGGGTATATTCGGCCATCCGCCCCCCCATCCTTACTTTCTGGCCCGATTGTGCCTGTGACCTGATGCTCCTCCACATGCGATCCACCACCTGTGACTGGCCTCAGCAAAGACCCATAATATGGCCCTGTGCCCCTGGTGTCAAGGACAAATCGCCCGTCACTGGGCAAGTTCCCTATTTACGGCAGCGCCGGCTGTCCCCTATGATGGTGCTCCGGATTGTTGAGACTGCCGCGCTCCGAGACCCGGGAGAAGGTCCGGTCCTTGATCCGTGGCTGGTCCTCTGCCCGGCCCAGGCCAGAGCACTCGCACACGTGCCCAAGGGTGTCTCGCGGGCGGGGAAACGCCACCGGTGACGGTCCCTCTCACACCGGAGCCATGCGATGCACCACGTCTTGATAGTGGGATCGGCGACGATTGATGTGATCGAGCACTCCGGCGCCACCACTCTCAAGATGGGCGGAGTCGTGACCTATGGGGGCATCACCTTTCGAAAACACGGTCTGTCGACGACCGTTCTGTGCAATATCGCGCCTCAGGATGCGCGGCTGCGGGAGGTGCTCGCCCGCCACGGCATTGCCGTGGAAAGCGGCGTCACGCTGCCTTCCGGCGACGTGGCGAACTACGCCGCGTCCCAAGTAGGCCGTGTCGCGGACCCGACGGGCGCGAGCGATGTCTTCTTCGCAGCCTATCTTGTCCGACGTCTGCACGAGGGTCAGAGCATCGAAGCCTCCTGCCGCCATGCGGCGGAAGTGGCGGCACAGCACGTACAGGGGAAGTACATTCCGGATGATTGTTTGCGATTGGAGATCGATTCCTCTGCTGGGACATTGCCATCCCAGACGCGCGTAGAATGACCAAGCCCTGCCGCAGGGGGCAGGGCTTGGTTCACTATGAGTTATCGCCTGTCTCTAAAAGTAGTGCTCGCGGTTGACGCCGTCAAAGGCGCCGGTCCGGAGGCAGCAGCGTTTGAAAGGACCTGCCCGAGCCGCAGGGACAGGGATCGTTGCGGCCGAGCTTTTCACAGAGCTTTTTACCGCCGTGCACGATCCGAACGCCCGTCTTGACCCGGCTCTCCGACGGGTAGCCCTTGCGCCGCTTGTTCATGGTCTCAAAACCCTTGCTCCTCGATGTCGATTCTCGGGGTTGCCATAAAGCACCTCCTTTCTCTGCGAACGCGGCACCACGCAGGCACCGCCTGTGAGTTCCGCGGCTCACTCCTAAAGTATACGACAGTCCGCAGCGTAAGGCGAACGTCTTTGCTCGCCAATGGATGTCCTTTACCGCTTCCTGGCGCGGTGTTTTCTACTTGCACAGCCCACTGGAACGGCTTATGATATGCCGCATAGCAAGTGTCGCCGAAATCTATGGAAATCATAGATACGGGGGACCCAGGTTTTTGGGGCGAATTCTCCACCCAGCAGGGGATAAAGCACTTCCAAGCTTGAGCCCGGCAGCTAACCCCGCAGGCATTTGGGAGGGCATGGTAAAGGGATAAGCGGACTGCCGTCGTATCGACAGTTCCTCTCGCGGTCTCCTGCCTGCCTTCCGGAAGGAGATCGCGTGACCTTAGAACAGGACGCTCATCTTACGCTGTCCAAACGGGCGGCCCGGCGATTGCTCGGCGCTCCGCGGGACCTCCATGATCCGCACATCTTTCACAAGCTGGCGCTCATCCCGCTCTTGGCGTGGGTGGGCTTGGGCGCGGACGGACTTTCTTCGTCCGCCTACGGTCCGGAAGAAGCATACAGGGCCGTGGGCGATCACACGTACCTGGCCCTGTTTCTCGCCCTGGCGACGGCTTTCACGGTAGCCGTCATTGCCTACGCCTATTCCAAGATCATTGAGCATTTTCCGCACGGGGGCGGGGGCTACATCGTGGCCACCCACATGCTCGGGAAAGGGGCAGGTGTCGTTTCCGGCTCCGCGCTGATCGTCGACTACATTCTGACGATTGCCGTCTCCATCACGTCGTGCGTCGATGCCCTGTTCAGCTACGTTCCGCCAGAGTTCTCCCGGTTCAAGGTCGCCACGGCCGCGGTGCTGGTCGTGCTGCTGGTGATCCTCAACCTCCGCGGAGTCCGCGAATCCGTCCTGATGCTGGCGCCGATCTTCGGCGTCTTTGTCGTTTCCCACCTCCTCCTGCTCGGCTACGGCATCGTCAGTCATCTCGATGAGATCGGGCCGGTGGCGGCCCGTGTTCGCGCTGACTTCAACCAGGACCTATCCACCCTCGGGGGCGTAGGGATTCTCCTGATCTTTCTGCGTGCCTACTCGCTCGGCGGTGGCACGTACACCGGGATCGAGGCGGTCTCCAATGGGCTCCAGATCATGCGGGACCCGAAGGTCCGGACGGGGAAACGTACCATGCTGTACATGGCATCCTCCCTTGCCGTGACCGCCGGCGGGCTCTTCCTGTGCTACCTCCTGCTGGAAGTGCGACCGGTGGCGGGCAAGACGCTTAACTCCGTGCTGGCCGACACCCTGTTCGCGGGCTGGCACTTCGGCCATGCGGTGGCGGTGATCACAATCCTCTCCGAGGGTGCGCTGCTGCTGGTGGCGGCCCAGACGGGGTTCATCGACGCTCCCCGTGTGATGGCCAATATGGCCGTCGATTCCTGGCTGCCGCACCGGTTCGCTTCGCTCTCCGATCGTCTCACGATGCGTAACGGCATCGTCATGATCGGCGTATCCGCGCTGGCACTATTGTTGTATACCCGGGGTTCCATCTCGGCCCTCGTGGTCATGTACTCCATCAACGTATTCGTGACGTTCTCCCTCTCCCAGTTCGCGATGGCGCGCTTTTTCGTCAAGAACCGCGTCAAGGAGGCACGGTGGGCAAAGAACCTCGCCATCCATGCCACCGGCCTGATCCTCTGCCTGACGATTCTCTCGATCATCCTCTTTGAGAAGTTCGGCGAAGGCGGCTGGCTGACGGTGGTCATCACGTCGCTGCTCATCGCCCTGTGCTACCTGATCCGGCGGCATTATCTGAAAGTGAGAACCCAACTGACGGAACTGGATGCCGTCATCACGCAGATCCCGGTTTCCGGGCCGAGCAATGCCCAGCCGGCGGACCCCCAGGAGATGACGGCGATTCAGCTCGTCAGCGGCTTCAATGGGGTGGGTGTGCACACGCTGTTTTCCGTCATCCGCTCGTTCCCGGGATTGTACCAGAACTTCGTCTTTGTCTCGGTCGCCGTCATCGACCAGGGTGCCTTCAAGGGCGAGGAGGGGCTGGCGGACCTCCAGAAGTACACCGAGCAATCCCTGCACCAGTACGTTCAGCTCGCGCGCCGGCTCGGGTTTCCGGCGGCATCCCGGATGGCGGTGGGGACCGACGTGGTGGAGTCGGCGACCAACTTATGCAAAGAAGTGTCGCGGGAGTTCCCGCAGTCCACGGTCTTCTCCGGGCAGCTTTCGTTCCGCCTGGAGAAGCTCTATCACCGTCTGCTGCACAACGAGGTGGCGTTCGCCATCCAGCGGCGCCTGCAGTGGAGCGGAATCACCAATGTCATCTTGCCGATCCGATTGGCCATGTCCAAGACGGACTCCGTCCTGGGGTTCCCCGCGGATCGCGCAGGCCTACGGAAACCCGAATGAAGGGAGCCCACGATCGCTGACGTTGCTGCCTGCCAGATGGCAGGCAAACTCATTTGAGGGGGGATTGAGTCATGGCCACGACCGACCAGGACTCGCGGAGCTTCGCAGATCAAGCGCGGGCGCAGGTCCAGCAGTTGGTCGCGGCCCACACCTGGGGCCGTCAGTGGGGCTTTCTGGGCCAACTACGCACGAACGTGGTGACGCTGAACCTGGCCCTTGATACACTATCGAAATGACCGATCTGAATGCTCAGAGTCACCCTGATCCGGTGGAATCGGCGCGAGACTTGGCTGCGGCGCCAAAGAGTCGTCGCGGACGGCTGACGATCTTCTTCGGCTATGCCGCCGGCGTGGGCAAGACCTATGAGATGCTCGAATCCGCACAAACGCTCGCCATCAAGGGCGCCAACGTGCTGATCGGGTACGTCGAGCCGCACGGCTGGCCGGAGACGGAGGCGCTGCTGCTCGGTCTGGACATCCTTCCCGGACCGAATCATCGAGTATCACGGGATCAAGCTGCACGAATTCGATCTGGATACTGCGCTCGAAGTCCATCCGACGCTGATCGTTGTGGATGAGCTCGCGCATACCAATGCACCCGGATCGAGGCACGTGAAGCGCTGGCAAGACGTGGAGGAACTCCTGGAGGCCGGAATCGACGTCTACACGACGCTGAACGTACAGCATCTGGAGAGCCTCAACGACGTGGTCGCCCAGATTACCGGTATCGCTGTGCAGGAGACCCTGCCCGATACCGTGTTCGATATGGCGGACGAGATTCGAATCGTCGATCTTTCCCCGGATTACCTGCTGCAGCGATTCCTCGAAGGCAAGGTCTACGTTCCCGCCCAGGCGGAGCGCGCCGTGCAGAGCTTCTTCAAGAAACCCAATCTGATCGCGCTGCGCGAGTTGGCGATGCGCCGTACGGCGGACCAGATCAACCACCAGGCGCAGCAGAAGACCGCCCTCGAACCCAAACCGGTCAAAGCCTGGCCGACCGCGGAGCGGCTGCTCGTGTGCGTCGGTCCCAGCCCCACGTCGGCAACGGTGATCCGCGCCGCCAAGCGGCTGTCCCTATCTCTGCGAGCCGACTGGATCGCGGCCAGTGTGGAGACGCCTCATACCGCCGACATGAGCGAGAAATCCCGCCAGCAATTCCTGCGGAATCTCAAGCTCGCCGAGCAGCTTGGCGCCGAGACCGTGACCCTCAGCGGCGAACGGGTGGCCGACGAGATTCTCGCCTACGCCGCCTCCCGACACGTGACGAAGATCGTCGTGGGCAAGACCAACGAACCGTGGTGGCTCTTTCGCAGTTCCATCGTCAGCAAGGTGATCCGTCGCAGCGGCGATGTCGACGTCTATGTCATTCGCGGCGTCGAGGAGCCGTTCGAGACGCCGGCCCCGGTGGCTCGCCAGCCGCGCCATTGGACCGGTCCGCTCTACGCGCTGCTCACGATCGCGGCAGTGACAGCCTTCAATTATGGTCTATCCTGCATCGGGTTGCGCGAAACGAATCTGGTCATGGTCTACATGCTGAGCGTCGTGTTCGTGGCGGCCCGGTTCGGACGAAACCCGGCGATCTGGGCCTCCGTGGCCGCGGTCCTGGCGTTCGATTTCTCTTTTGTCCCACCGTACG
This sequence comes from uncultured Pirellulales bacterium, assembly GCA_964354535.1. Classification (GTDB taxonomy): domain Bacteria; phylum Planctomycetota; class Phycisphaerae; order Sedimentisphaerales; family Anaerobacaceae; genus PLanc-01. Next base: position 4,685 of record CAYHAJ010000300.1, on the reverse strand, counting down.
GAACCTTCGCTGTACGCGACACCCAATACTTCGTCGTCTTTGCCGTAATGCTGGTGATTGCGGTGGTTATCAGCAGTCTGACGGCCCGACTGCGGCAGCAGTCTTTGCTCTCCCGGCAGCGGGAACAGAGGGTCGAGTCACTCTACTATCTCAGCCACGACTTGGCCGCCACCACTGGCCGGCAACAACTCTTGACGGTTGCCCAGAGCTGCCTGATGGATATCTTCGGGCCGGAGGTGACCATTCTGATGCCCGATGAATCCGGCAAGCTCAAGCCGATGGTCGGCGGCGACACCAGCTTTGCGAGCAATCCCAACGAGTTGGCCGTGGCCCAGGGGGTCTTCGAGCATGGTCAGCTTGCCGGCAAAGGGACCGACACCCTATCTGACGCCCTGGCTCTGGAGCGGGATTCCCTGTCCGAGCAAGCCCACAAAATCCTGGCGCAGGCGCAATTATCCCAAACCGCGCCGAAAGGTGTCCCACCTTCGGAGAGCGACCGCTGACGTGAGAAGGATGGAATACTGGAATGTTGGGGGAACGAGAGGCATGCCCACCCAACATTCCAGTATTCCAATCTTCCAGTGATTTGAGGTGGTGGCCCTCACGACAGAGCCTCGTGTCGTGCTTCATCTTGGGTCCTTGGCGGGGGAGGGGACTTTTTACCGATAAGAAATTAGGTATCATGGCCAAGAGCGGGGTTTTTATAAAATTTTCGGCTTGACAAGTTGTGGGCTGCTGGATAAGGTGGGTTACTAAGGCAAAATGGATGGCCTTATGTCAAATGGATTTGGCAAGTAGGAAGGGTAAGGAATGAAGGATCTATTTACCACCGGCGAGGCCGCAGACATCTGTAGAGTCAGTCAACAAACCATCATCCGCTGTTTCGATTCAGGCCGGCTCAAGGGCTTTCGGGTGCCCGGCTCCAAGTTCCGCCGCATTCCCCGTCTGAATCTGGTGAAGTTCATGAGGGACAATAATATCCCTCTGGACAACCTGGATTCGGGCCGCAAGAAGGTGCTGATCGTCGATGACGATGCGGAAATCGTGGAGCTGATCAGCGACGTTCTGAAGCGCGACGGCCACTACGAAATCCGCACGGCATCAAGCGGGTACGAGGCGGGAATGGTCACCCAACAGTTCCATCCCGATCTGATCCTGCTCGACTACATGCTGCCGGATGTCAACGGCAACGTCGTCTGTCAGACGATCCGCTGCAATCCGGAGTTCGAGAACACGCGGATCATCATCGTCAGCGGCGTGATCAAGCAGGATGAGATCGACCAGCTCCTGCGCTCCGGCGCGGAGGATTTCATCCGCAAGCCGTTTGACATCGCGGAACTGACGGAGAAGGTCGGCGCCTCGTTGCAGGTAGTGGCCTGATCGCTCGGAGAGCGAGGTTGGAAGTTTGAAGTGGGAAGTGTGAAGTAAGAAGGCTTGAAACTTCAAACTTCACACTTGAAACTCTCGGAGCGACGCCCGATGGCGTCCGCGTGAACGACAGTCTGCAAGGATTGTTGTATGTCGCAGAAGTATGTTGACGCGACCGCTTCCCGCAAGGTGGAGCTGGCCATCAGTGAACTGGGTCTATTGTCGGTTCCGCCCTGCGTGGCCGTGCAATACCTGTCGAAACTCCTGCAAGGGGAATTCTCACCCACGTCGGTGGCTGAAATCGTGGAGTGCGAGCCGGCGCTGGCTGCGGGGATTCTGTCCCTGGCGCAGCGTCTGGCGGCGGGCCCCGCGAGTCAACGGCACGCGGTCCGGCTCGCGCTGGATCGGCTGGACGCCGATGCCGTTCGCAATGTCCTGCTCCAGACCAAGGTTACGGCGGGATTCGAGATCGAGTTCGCCGGTGAGCAACCGGCCCTGCCGTCACGGAAAGACCTGATCCTGCACAGCTTAGCGGTGGCCTGCTGTGCCCGGCGGATCGCGGAAGCGGCCGAATCGGCCATGGAGCCGAACATGGCCTATTCCGCGGGTCTGCTGCACGACATTGGCAAGCTGGCCCTCCAGGACATCATGCCCAAGAGCTTGGCCACCATCACGAAGGAGGCCGAGGCGACCAAGACCAGCCTCCACCAGATCGAGCAGAAGCACCTCGGGACCAACCACGCCCTGTTGGGCAAGCAACTGGCCCAGCGGTGGCGGCTGCCGGAGCCGATCAAGCTGGCGATCTGGCTGCACCATGGCCATGCGTCGGCGTTGGCTGGGTCCGTGCCGGAGGCGCGGCTGGCGGTTATTGTGCAGGCGGCGGATAGCATTGCGCGGCAGGCGAACATCGGCCTTTCCGGCAGCTTCGACGAGCCGCAGCCCCTGGAGGAGATCAGCACCTCGACTGGTGTTGCTGCCGAGACGCTGCGTCGGATGCGCGAGGAGTTGCCCTCGGAGGTTCAGCGCAGATCCGCCTGTCTGGGATTCGAGATCCCCCAAGTGACCGCCCGGTACTGCGACCTCATTCAGGCGACCGCGGCCCAGTTGTCGCGAACGCAAGCACAACTCTCGTCCGCGACCTGGTCGCTACAGACCGCCTCCAGTTGTCTCGATTTTGTCCAGGAGTTCCTGCGGGGCGTCCGTGCGGATGGGGCCGCAGTGGATATTGCGGAGGATTTTGCCAGACGCTGGCAGCGCTTCTTTCAAACGGGCGCGGTCTGTCTCTATTTGACGGCTGGCCCGCGCGAGGGCGTGGTCGATGCGGCGATCGTCGAAGCACTGGGACACAGCCGCAAGACCGTGATCCGGGCACCGCAGGACGATTCGCTGCTGCCCAAACCGATTGCCGGCAAGTTCGCGCTGCTGGAGGCGCATGACCAAATCGACTGGCTCCTGGAGCAATTGGATGTCGATTTCAATAGCGACCAGGCCCGACTGCTGCCTCTGTTATCGGATGGGCAGGCCGTCGGCGTCTTGGCGTTCGAGTTGAACTACCCGGATGATGTCAGCCTGTTCGCGGAGAAGTTCGAAAAGGCGGCCTCGATGGCGGGCACGGTTCTCGGACTGGCTCTAACGAAAGAAAACCAGGAACGCTGGGCCGAGCGGTTTGCCCAAGCGGACGGCGTTTGTAGTGTGCCCGTAAGGGCATATCAGGAGACACCTCACGGCGTCCTTGCGAACGGGCCGCTCGATACCTCCGTGGAAGCCTTGGCCGAACTGGCCGCCGGCGTGGCCCACGAGCTGAACAATCCTCTGTCCGTGATCGCCGGCCGGGCGCAATTGTTGGCCCAGGTCGAGAATGATGGCCAGAAGCGGCACGTCCTCGATATGATTGGTGAGAACGCCCGTGAGGCCGCCGGCGTGGTCGATGATTTGATGAGCTATGCTCAGCCGGCACCCCCGAGGACGGCCAGGACGCCTATCAGCCAGATCATCGACGAATCGATCCAGTTGGCCGGCCACAAGGTCGGGGCGGAGCACGTCAATGCGCAGGTGCATATCTCCCCGGACGCCAAGGACGTGCTGGTGGATTCGGCCCAAGTCGTTGTCGCCCTCGCGAACATCATCGCCAATTCGATCGAGTCTTACGCGGACTCCCTGGGCCCGGTGAAGATCACGGCCCAGCCGGGGCGCGAGGGCCTGCGGCTGCAAATCAGCGATCTCGGCTGCGGCATGGACGAGGCCACGGTCCGCAAGGCAACCAGCCCGTTCTTCTCGGCCAAGCCCGCCGGCCGCCAGCGCGGCATGGGGCTGGCCTACGCCAGTCGTCTGATCCATCTCAACCGGGGTACCCTGGAGATCCAGAGTCAATTGGAACACGGGACCACGGTTGCGGTCACCCTGCCGTACCAATAAATCGTCAATCGGTTGCGGTTGCGACGGGGTCCCCAACGCGGAATTATGCGTTGGGGGCCCCGATGCTCGTATTGGTGGCGTCCCACGTCAGGCGGCACTTTGCCACGCTTGCCGCAACCCTGCCATTTCTCATTTCTCATTTCGCCGTTTCCCCAGGCAAGCGGCAAAATGAGAACCGAAAGCGTGGTAGGGATGGCTTTCGCTCCAAGAACGTAACCTCTGTTTCAACAAGAGGTTGCGCAAGCCGTCCGACAAGAGGGAATTAAAGGTGTCAGGTACTGTTTTCATTCCGGTTTTCTTCTTTACCTCAGGGGTGCGGCGTCTACAATCACCTTCATGCCGAGGGCTCCGCGGATTGCGTTAGGCGGATATGTGTACCACGTGCTCAATCGAGCGAACGGACGGCTGCGCATCTTTCGCAAGGAGACCGACTTCGAGGCGTTTGAAAAGATCCTGGCCGACGGCACGGCGCTGTTCTCCATGCGTTTGTGCGGCTATTGCATCATGGGCAACCACTGGCACCTGCTCCTGTGGCCGCGGGAGGATGGCGACTTGTCGCGTTTCATGCGGTGGGTGACTCTCACGCACACCCAGCGCTACCACACGTCCCATGCCACCGTCGGGATCGGCCATTTGTATCAGGGGCGCTACAAGAGTTTTCCGGCTCATCCGGTTTTAGCGTACTTTCCTGTGACTCCTCCAACCAGTTCAAAACGGGTTTCGTGCAAGCCGTAGATCTTGAGTTTGAAGAATTCCGTGTGCCGAAAGCCGTAGGCTTTGCGTTGCAGAACCCGGATCTTGGTGTTGGTTCCTTCCAGCGGCCCGGTCGAGAGCGGGTAGCGGTAGTAGTTGAGGATGCCGCTGCGATGGGCCGCCAGGGTGTGCGCGAAGCGGATCAGCAT
>CAYHAJ010000299.1:0-19532 GCA_964354535.1 uncultured Pirellulales bacterium | reverse complement strand
CGAGATCGAGACGGACAAGGCCACGCTGGAGATGGAGTCTCCCGTGGGCGGCTTTGTGAAGTACCTCCTGGTGCAGAACAACCAGACGCTGCTGGTCGGGGCACCCATGATGGTCCTCGGCGAGAAGGACGAGCAGGTGCCCATGAGCTTCGTCGAGGCTCTGACGGGTGGCATGGGCCTGGCCGCCGGCACGGACGTAACGCCCGCCGCTCAGATGCCGACAACCATCACGCCCCCCACGGCTCCTGAGCCGGTCGCGCCGACCAAGCCGATGGGCAAGATCATGATCTCGCCACGCGCGAAGAAAATGGCTGAGGACTTGGGCGTCGATCTGGCGACCGTCAAAGGCACAGGACCGGCCGGCAAGATCACCGAAGCGGACATTCGCAGCGCCGCCGCGGCCAAACCTGTAGCCCAGCCGCCCTCGGCTGGGAAGGCGGCCGTCCCCGGCCGCCAAGAAAGGTCGGGCGGGGACGCCCAACCTACGCTGTCGACGGCGGCGCAGGCCAAGCTCGGGGCGACGATCCCGTTGAATCGCCTCCAGCGCATCACCGCCGAGCGGATGCTCAAGTCCAAGCGAGAAATCCCCTGCTTCTACCTGACCGTCCGCGTGGACATGACGGACCTCGTCGCCCACCGGGCCAAGGTGAACGAGACGAACAACGCGAAGGTGGCGTTCAACGATTTCATCATGAAGGCCGTGGCCACCGGGCTGGAGAAGTTCCCGATGATGACCGGCCAGCTCGCCGGCGATTCGATCAGATTGGCGGACGCCATTCACGTCGGCTTGGCGATCTCCGTGCCGGATGGCTTGGTCGCGCCGCTGGTCAAGGACGTCAACAAGAAGGATGTCCGGCAGGTCGCCCGGGACAGTCAGGCCCTGATTGAGCGGACCCGCGCCGACAAGCTTGATCTGTCGGATCTCGAAGGCGGCTGCATCACGATTAGCAACTTGGGAGCGTTCGGCATCGAGTCGTTTATTCCGATTGTGGTCCCAGGCCAGTGCAGTATCCTGGGTATCGGGCGAATCACCGACACGTGTGTCCCGGACAACGGCAATATTCTCGTCCGCAGACTGATGAACATGACGTTGTCCGTAGACCACAAGGTCACGAACGGCGCGTACGCCGCCCAGTTCCTGGACTTTGTGAAGAAGATACTGGAAGACCCAAGGCAATTTTAGATTTATGATTGATGAATTATGATTTTGGGCTCGCGCCAGACCAACCCTCAAATCATAAATCAAAAATCATAGATCATAAATCGAAAGGAGTGCGCATGGCGAAGAGAGGTGAAGCGACGAGACTGCCGGCGATCCGCAAGGCGACGCCGAAAGTTCCTGTGATCGGGGTGTTCGCCACGAGCGACCCGCGGATCGACGAGGAGAGCCGGACCCGATGCCAGAATATCGCCCAAATGGCGGCCGAGACGATCAGCGGCGCGGTGGTCCTGCCGGATAAGACCCCGGTGCCGGTGGTCTATTCGACCGTTCTGGTCGATGGCGAGGCCCCGGCCGACATTGTCGCCCAGCAGTTCCGCAAGGCGGATGTCGATATCCTGGTCTGCGTGCCGGATACGTGGGCCTTCCCGCAATTGACCACGATCTCGCTGCTGCAGCAATTCCCGCGCGACACGCCGATCAACATCACCTGCGGCAACAGCGGCCCCAAGCCGGGCGTGGTCTACGCCCATGCCCTCAACGGCGCGTTGGCCCAGTACGGCCGGATGGCATCCCTGAATGTCGGGACTTGGCCGGATAAGGGCTTGGAGCCGGAGATGACCGAGCAGACTGCCAGGAACCTCATCGACTGGTGCTACGCCGCCGTGACGGCCGTTTCGCTGCGCGGGCGGCGCGTGGTCATCTTCGGACACGATTCGATGGGTATGGAGACGGCGCTGGCGCACGTCATCCCCACGCGGAACACGTTCGGCGTGGAGATCACCCGGCTCGATATGAAGCTCCTGGCCGACATGCTCAACAAGAAAGCCTACAAGGACAAGGAACTCAAGGATCTGCGCAGTTGGGTCGATCGCTACGTCGGCAACCGGCTGGACCTCAACAGCGACGAGGACAGTGAGCGATTCAACCTGTCCCTGGCGATGTACCTGATCGTGCGCGACCTGCTGGCGGACCTCAATGCCGTCGGCGGCGGCTTTATGAGCCAGCTCGAATGGGGCAGCGACCCGCGCGGCATTCCCCTGCCCGTGGCGGACGGGATGGAGTCCTTCTTCAACAGCACCTTCGACTCCGGCGGCAGCAAGCCCCCCATGCCCTTCGCGACCGAGGCCGACGTGCAGGGCCTGCTGACGATGCTGTTCATGACCTATCTCAGCGGCGGCAATCCGCCCCTGTTCATGGACTTCCGCAAGGTCTGGGAGGCGTGGGAGATCAAGGAACTGGCCGACAAGCTCGGCCTCAAGAAGCTCGACACCGGTGCCGACTGGTACACCAAGGGCCTGGTGGACGGAGACAACTCCGGCAGCGCCGCCTTCGATTGGGCAGCCGAGCCGGGCGCCACCGTCAAGCAGATCATGGAGCGGGTTTCCATGCCGCTGGCCGACCGCTTCTACTTCCCCGGCGGCGGCAATTCGGTCACCTTCATGACTCCCGCTGGCATCAAGGGTATTGCGGCCCGCATGGCGTACAGCAGCGTCAGCGGCCTGTTCAGCCTGATCTGGGATGAGGCCGAGACGACCGAGGTGCCGGAAGAGCTGGGCAAGGCCATGTGCAATCTGACGACCCCGACCTGGCCGCATACGTTCGTCGTGCCCAAATACGCGAGCATGCTCGAATACAAGCAGTATCCGCCGGCCAACCACTTCCACATGACCTGGAACCTGCCGGTGGCCCGCTTGCAGCACTGGATGGACCTCATGGGGGTGCTGAGCATCGCCCCCTGGGCCGCCCGGCCGAAGTTCATCGAAGGTGTCGACCGGCCCCAACCCCTGGTCCACCTCATCAACGGCGGCGAAGAAGCGTACAAGCTGCTCGGCAGCCGCCGCTGATACAAAGCAACGAATTGCGGATTGCGGATTTTGGATTGCGGATTAGCGCCGCGCTTCGAATCCGCAATCCGCAATCGTCAATCCGCAATCACCCATAGGCCTTTCACCTCACCCGAATGGGACAATTCCCGATTCCTGCGCAGCAACCACAGAATCATAAATAGTAAATCATAAATCATAAACACAAGGAGGAGATTCGACTCATGCCGGAGTTTGTCAATCCATTCACAGGGGTTGTGCCCGGGCGGAAAATGACGGATACGGAACTCTTGCGGGCGTTGCGGCTGGACCTGTCGGCGGAGGAAGAGGCTGTGCACCTCTACCTGGCGCATGCGGATGCGACGGACAATGAGCTGGCGAAGAGGGTTCTGCAGGACGTTGCCAACGAGGAGCGGGTGCACAAGGGCGAGTTCCAGAGGTTGATCAGCATCCTGTCGAAGGAAGAGGACGCTTTTCTTGCCGAGGGCGCCGGGGAGGTCAACAACATTGCCGCAGGGAAAGAGCCGGCGGAAACAGAACCGACGAAGCCCGCCGCACCCGGAGGACGAACAATACCAACTATCGGCGACCTGAGAGATCTATGATTTATGAATTATGATTTATGATTCTCGATCTGGGAATCTTCCGACCTTCAATCACAAATCATACATCATAAATCATCAATCAAAATGGGGGTTGTGATGTCGGAGCAATATCTGCATCGAGGCGATGCGCCGTTTGGCGACGGGGTGTGGGAGGCGATCGATAATGCCGTCGTGGGAGCCGCCCGGAGCCAACTGGCCGGCCGGCGGCTGCTGCACGCGATAGGACCCTCAGGGTCTGGGGTTGAAGGCTTTGCCTTTTGGGGATAGGCCGGTCCAAGGCAATACTGTCGAGGGCGTGACCGTAAGCTCAAGCTGCATGATCTCGGTAGCGATGCTTCACAGCGAGTTCACGCTGTCCGTTCGCGACGTTGCCGCCTATGAGCAGTCGGGCCTTCCGCTCGATCTCGATGCTGCCGTCAAACCGGCGCTGGCGCTGGCCCACCAGGAGGACCAGATCGTCTTCAACGGCCTGCCATCCCTCAATGTCGTTGGCCTGCTGGACACCCCCCGCGTTCGCTCCGTCAAGCTGCGGCCGTGGAACGCCGTGGGCGACGCCGTACAGGACATCATCAGTGCCGTCGGGGAGCTGGATGCGGCGGGCTTTCTCGGGCCCTATGCGCTGGCCCTGACGCCGAAGTCCTACAATCATCTCTTCCGGCTCTACCCGCAGAGCGACACCACCGAGTTGGAGCATGCCCGCCAAGTGGTGACTGACCGCATTATCAAGGCGCCCGCCCTGCCCGGCGGCGGCATCCTCATCGACATTGGCGGCCCGTTCGCCAATATCGTCCTTGGCCAGGACATGATGACCAGCTTCGTCGGGCCCGCGCCCGGGCGATACCAATTCGCTATTGTCGAGAGCATTGCCCTGTGGGTCCGCGTACCGGAGGCGATTTGCGTGCTGCGATAGGCTGGAAGAAACCATAGGACCGAGAGGACGAATGGGACCTGTAGGACCTATGAACTCCATGGGACTCTAGCTGCTTCGACTCGCGACGAGATCCCCGAAGGGGGCGAGCAGCTTGTACTTGTTCTGCCAGGTCGTGTACATGATGCCGACCGCGTGCGGCGTCTGGTCGAGCACGTCGAGCCAGCCGCGCGGGTTATCGAGCGTGTCGCCGTCATAGTAGGCCCCGGCCAGCGTCTTGAAACCGTGCGACGAGAAGAATCCGAGACTCTCCTTACGCTTCTCATGGTACCAACACACGATCGTCAGATCCTTCGGCACGTAGTTCCATGAGCCGGTGTAGTCCCCCTCGACGAGGTAGTAGTTGCCGTGTGCGTTGTGGTTCGGATCGAGCATGTCAGACCAAACGAACACCTCGGTCTTCGGGTTCGCCCGCCGGAGGATGCTGGCCTGCTTGGTAATGCAGTCGCCCAGGATTTGGGCCATGCTGAGATTCCGCTGCTTGCAGGCCTGGCAGGCGCCGCCGGCCCGGATCTCGTCCATGCTCAGCAGGTACTTGGAAGGCGCCAAGTACTTGTGCATTTGCCCGGCCTGCTTCTCCCAAATCTGGTAGACTTCCGGCTCGGACATGCAGACGGTGACTTGGCCGCGGTTGACGCCCATGCCGTGATAATAGCTCACCTGGAGCCGCTCGTCATCCTTGATGCGACCGCCGGACAGCAGCTTGATCTTCGGCGGCTCGTGATCGAACCGGAAATTGAGCTGCTCGTCTTTGATCGGTGCGAAATCCTTGCCTTCTTCGTAGGCCACACCGGTGGCCTCGCTGCAGACCGTCACCGGCGTTCCGGGCCGGCGCAGGACGTTCAGCAATCCCACCTCCTCGACCGCCAGATCGTCCATCCAGAACCGGCCCGCCTTGCCGCCCCAGGCGCCGGCATAGATATTGACTTTGCTCTGGTCGAGGCTGTTGAACCCCATGACGACCTGCCGCCAGTTCGTCGTAGCCGGGACGCCCGGATCGTAGGGGGCAAGATTGCGGCCCTTCGGGCCCAGGACCTGAATGCGAAAGACAGCCCGGGGCTCCAGGGCATCGGTCTTCACCCAGCAACTCAGCCGGTAGCATCGTTGCGGCTGGACGTCGACCTCCTGCATGACCCGCGCGTGACCATGCTCGAATCGCCCGAAGCCCTCGAAACGCAGAGATGCTTTGCCACTGTGGAAGACTGCCGTATCGACAAACGAGACCTCGCCCGGCTTATCATTGAACCGGTACCCCTTGAACTGATCTCTCTCGTGTTGCTCGAACCCGCCGTTGACGATTCGCGCGGGCCGGTCCGAATTGAGAGTGGCTTCGCCGTTCTTCACCACGAAGGGCGCATCCTTGACGGGAATCCCGGCCGCCAGATTGCGATCATAGGCCAATACGGAGCCGCCATAGCCGGCGCTGAAGATGTTGGGAATGATCTCCACGCCCTGGGCTTGACAGAACGCCTTCAACTTGGCGAGCCGTTCCAAGTACTCCGGCGGCTGCCGGTCGAGACGGTCCAGGCCCGTCGATAGGACCATGCCGTTGATGCCGTGCTCCGACCCGGTTTGCACAACCTGTTCGATGGCCGCGATATCCTTGTCAGTGCGTAGCGACCCACCCACAAAGACCCAGCGGTACGGGTACTCCTTCGCGTGACCCAAGGGCACGAGCAGACTGAGCAATATACCCCAAACGATACTCTTCGATGCCCCGATCATGGCAGACTCCTTGGTGACGGAATTGTCGCGGACCATGGTACCGCCGACCCACCCCGCTGCCAAGGGATACGGACAGCGGTATGGGGTTGGCACGACTCGGCTGCCATGATAGGATGTACCTATAGCAACATCATGCGGCAATAGTGAGCCGGCGTCGAATGCTCTGGAGGTTAGAAATGGGATTCCAGAATGGTGAACGTTTCATGATTCGTCGCACTTTTTTGTGTCTTGTCATGGCAGCAACCGCGCACGGCGATTCGGGCACGTACACAGCAGAACTCCTCAAGGATGACTTTCGCGGGCTGCGCTTTGGGTTGATCTTCGACGTGGTCGGCGCCCATACGGAGTACCATTATCTCCGCGAGGCCGCTCCGCAGGGGAACTGGGCCGTATCCGCCTTCAAATCCGACGGCTCGCAGCGGGCCTGGCGCCTGATTGAAGAAGATGGTATTCGCGTGATGCTCCAGGCGCACAATAACCGGGAGACCTTCACCCACCCGATGCTCGTCGCGGGCGACCCGCTCTGGCAGAACTATCGAGTGACGGTCGATTTCGCGCCCGTTGCGGGCAAGGGCCAGAGCGGGATCGTGTTCCGCTACCGCAACGACCGCTGCTACTATTTCTTTGGCGTCCGGGGCCAGCAGGCCGTCCTCAAGATGGTCCGGCACGAGACGGCGTACCACAAGCCGTATGAAGTAGTCCTGGCAGAGAAGGCGTGCTCCTGGACACCCGGTAAGTACCTCACGGCCCAGGTGGACGTGAACGACAGCCACCTCAGGGCGCAGTTGAGCAACGGGGTCGTGCTCGAAGCGGAGGACAAGACGTTTCCGCAAGGCAAGATCGGTCTGCTGTCCGATGTCCCCACGCGCTATAAGAACGTGGCGGTCCTGACCACGCCTGAGGAGAAGGAGCGTGCCACGAAGCGCATCGCCGCACGCGAGCGCGAATGGGCCGATCTGCAGGCCGCCCATTCTCGTCCTGTCCTGTGGAAGAAGGCTGAGACGCCGGGTTTCGGCGTCGGGCGGAACCTGCGCTTCGGCGACCTCAACAATGACGGCCAGACCGACGTGCTGATCGGCCAGATGCTCCACCACGGCCCCAAGGACACCAATAGCGAGCTAAGCTGCCTGACCGCGATGACGTTCGACGGGAAGATCCTGTGGCGGATCGGTCAGCCGGACGCATGGAAGGATGGTCTGACCAACGACGTGGGCTTCCAGATTCACGACCTCGATGGCGACGGTCGAACCGACGTAGTCTACTGCATGGGCATGAAGCTGATCGTCGCGGACGGCGCTACCGGCAAGACCAAATACGAGACGCCTACCCCGAGCCTGCCGCCGGACGCGAAACCGCCCCACAACAAGTTCCCGCGCATCCTGGGAGATTCCCTCTTCTTCTGCGACCTGCGGGGGACCGGCCACGCGCGGGACATCGTGATCAAGACCCGGTACGATCATCTCTGGGCCCTCAACGACCGCCTGGAACCCCTGTGGGAGGCCGCCTGTAATGCCGGTCACTATCCCTGTGCCCGCGATGTTGACGGCGATGGCAAAGATGAGCTGGCGATCGGCTACTCGCTGTTCGACCATGACGGCACTCGGTTGTGGACCCTGGACGGCAAGGTACAGGACCACGCCGATGGATTGGCGATCGTCCAGTTCGCGCCGGGCGACGAGCTGCGACTCCTTTGTGCCGCCAGCGATGAAGGCATCTTCTTCGCCGACATGAAAGGCACCATCCTCAAGCACCTTTACCTTGGCCATGTGCAGAACCCCGCCACCGCGGACTTCCGCACCGACCTGCCCGGCCTGGAGACCGTTTCGATCAATTTCTGGGGCAACCAGGGCATCCTGCACTTCTACGATGCCCAAGGCAACGTTTACCACGATTGCGAGCCGTGCCAACACGGCAGCATGTGCCTGCCCATCAACTGGACGGGCCAGCCGCCGGAGTACTTCGTTCTGTCGCCCAACGTCGAAGACGGAGGCCTGTTTGACGGCTGGGGCCGTTGCGTCGTCCGGTTCCCTGCCGACGGCCATCCTGATATGTGCTACGCAGTTCTCGACCTCACGGGTGACTGCCGGGACGAAATCGTCGTCTGGGACCCCTACGAAATCTGGGTCTACACGCAGAGCGACAGCCCCAAGACGGGCAGGCTGTACAAGCCGACACGTAACCCCCTATACAACTACTCCAACTACCAGGCGACTGTATCTTTGCCCGGGTGGTCTCAGTAGCATGGGGCGAGCGCTCGAGAATTCCGGATCACGGGCAGGATGCCCGTGCCACTTTGGGCGCGGGTGCATGCATTGCCCGCCCGGTCATGATCCTGTATACTTGTCCCGCGCCCGCAAATCGGGGCGGGAGTACGATTGGCTGGGACGGCGTAATCCGTACTCGATTGAGGCTTGTCGCAAATGAGAGGTGCAGAAATGAATGGTGCTGAGCGTAGAGATTCACGAAAAGTCCGGTTGGGGCATGTTCTCGCATTGGGCCTGGTCGGTCTTCTGACGGCGGTTTCCGGCTGCGGGCCCAAGGCGGTCCGCGGCGGGCCGGGGACCAGCAACCGCGACCTGGATGAGCCGGCGATGAGCGTCGGGCTGGATCGCGAGGATCTTGAGTACCTCGCCTCCACGAATGTCGAGGCGTTCAAGAAATCGCCGATTTGGAAGGAGACCATCGAGCAGGCGCCGGAGCCGCCGTTGGTCTCCATGTGGCCGATTCAGAACGCCACCACGCAACATATCGACGATCAGGTCGCTGCCCTGCTGTCCTCTATCGAGACGTACATGGTCAACACCCGGCAAGTGGGCGTCGTCAGCCGGGAACGGCAGATGGAGCTTGTCCGGGAGCTGCGCCTGCGACAGAGCGACATCTATGATCCGGCGACCGCCGGTAAGCTCGGCCGGCAATTGGGGGCCCGCTACTTCGTGACCGGCAAGATCACGAGCGTGGATGAACGCCTGAAGAAGACGCACCGACTACAATACAGCCTGGTCCTGCAGGTCATCGAGGTCGAGACCGGCTTGATCCGGTTCCAGAATGAAGTGACGCGCAGCAAGGCCTTGATCCGCTAATCCAGCGGGCATCCGGATTGGGCAATTCGATGTCGGCACGCTTCGGTCCATGTGCCCTGATCGTCCTCGTGGTGCTGTGGGGCGGCTGCGCCACGTACACGGACAAGGCCGCTGGAGTCTACCAAGCGGCGGATGCCGGCGACTACCCTACCGGCATTCGCCGGCTGAACAAGATGCTCGGCGTCGAAAATGCCGACCAACTGCCCGACCGGTGGACGTCGATTCGGTCCTTAGCCGTACTGGAGCGGGCCGTGCTGCTCCAGGCGACGGGGCAATACCAGTCCAGTGCGCGGGACCTAAGCGCCGCGGAAGCCCAGCTTGAGGTCCTGGACCTGTCGGCGGACCCGGCCGGCACCATCGGCAAGTACGTCTACAGCGACAGTGCCCAAGCCTACCGCACGCCGCCGACCGAGCGATTGGCCCTCAGCGGTCTGAATATGCTGAATTACCTTGTTTGCGGCGATCTGCAGGGAGCGGGCGTGGAGGCCCGGCGCTTCACCGTGTCGCGCAACTATCTGGAATCGCTGGACAAAACCAGCCACGTGGCATTCGGCTCCTATCTGGCAGGTTTTGTCTTCGAACGACTGGGCGAGCCCGACCAAGCCTTACGGTACTATGAAGAGGCCCTCGACGCCGGCGAGCTCCAGTCCCTGCGCGAGCCGATCCTGCGGCTCTCGCAACGCGCGGACTACAAAGGACCAAAACTCAGCGCGTACCTCGACAAATTCCGGCCGGCTGTGGCCAACCCGAGGGGAGACCATCCTGTGGATGCTCAGGCGGAAGGCGAGATTCTGATCGTGCTGGGCTTGGGCCGGGTCCCGTACAAGGTCCCTCAGCGAATCCCGGTCGGTGCCGCCCTCGGCATCGCCGGAACCAACGTGACCGGCGACCCCGCCGTTCTTACCCGCCTCGCCTTGAAGGTGCTCGTATATCCCGATCTGGCTTTTCGAAACAACCTCACGGCGGCTGCTGCGGTGAATCTGGAAGGCCGCGAGATACCGGTCGAGCTGCTGACCGACCTGACCGGTGAGATCGTCCGGGAACACGAGATCGCCAAGCCCAAGATCATCGCCGCAGCCTTGACGCGGATGATCGCCCGCGCAGCCGCCGCCGAAGCGGCCCGAGCCTCGCTTCGCAAATCGGACGAATCCACCCGCACGCTCGCCTCCCTCGCCACCGAGGCCGCCCTGGTAGCAGTAGACAAGCCCGACACGCGTTCCTGGACCTTCCTGCCCGCCCACCTGTACCTGTGCCGCGTCCGCGTCCCGCCGGGCCGGCACGAGCTGCACGTCACGCTGCATGGCACAACCCAGCAGAGCCGGGTAGTCCCGGTGGATGTCCCCCCCGGCGGATTTCGCGTCGCCACCGTCATCGAGCCCAGGTAACAGAGCAGATTCTTGCGCGTAGGTTAAGAACCCACCCTACAAATTCCTTCCCCAGGAGGTCGGTGATCTGAGCTCAGGGTCTGGTTAGGATTAGTGACGGCGAGGACCGTCCGCTTTCGTCACTTCGATGGCGCGTTGAGTATCGTACCCGCGGCCTTCCCGGAATTGGCCGGCTGCGTCGATTCCAGGTAGCGGAAGAACTCCGCGTTGGCGTCGAGCATGAGCGTCGTGTTCTTTCCCATCACGCGATAGCTCTCCAGCGTGCGGAAGAACGAGAAGAACTCGGGATCGGCGCCGTAGGCCTCGCCGTACGTCCGCGTGGCCTGGGCGTCGGCCGTGCCGCGAATCTCCTCGGCCTGCCGCTCGGCCTGGGAGCGAATCTCGCGCAACTGCTTCTCCATGTTGCCCAGAATCTCCTGACTGCGTCCCTCGCCCTCCGAACGGAACCGCGCCGCGATGCTCTGGCGTTCGGAGACCATGCGGCTCTCCACCTGCCGGCGGACCGATTCGATGTAGTTGATGCGCTTGATGCGGACATCGACGATCTCGATGCCCATGTCCGGCATCAGCCGGGAGGCGGCGGCCAGCATCTTCTGCTCCAGACCCTCCCGCCCCACCTTGGGCTTTTGCAGGGCCACGTCGTCGCGCGCCGGCGCCTCCTCCAGCTTGGCGGGGTCCACGTCCCAGTCGCGCGAGCGCACGATCTCTTCCAGGTCGGCCCCGGAGACGATATCGCGCACCACGGAATCGAGGATATCGTCCAGGCGGGTGCGCGCCCCGAGCTCGTCGCGGACCGAGCGGAGGAACTTCAACGGATCGACGATCCGCCAGCGGGCCGTCGTATCGACCACGATGAACTCGCGGCCCAGGGTGGGAATCTGGCTCACATCGCCGTCCCAGGCCAGCAGGCGTTTGTCGAATCGGCGGACCTCCTGAATGAACGGGCGTTTCCAGTGCAGCCCCGGCGTGGTGACCACATTGCCCACGGGCTCCCCAAACTGCACGATAATCCCCTGCTCGGCCTGGTCGATGACGAACAGGCCGCCGAGAATCACGACCACCGCTGCCAGGCCAACAAGGATGAGGAGGGCAAGAATCAGGCGTTTCATCGGCCCACCTCCTTCGGCGTCTGCGCCTCGCGCTTGGGTGTTTGTGTCGCCCGCGTCGGTGTTTGCGCCTCCGGCACCGGCGTCTGCCCCTCGCGCAAGTGCAGCAAGGGCACAGGCGAACCCTGCCCCTCCTGGATCACCAGCACCGAGCCCATCTCGGGCAGGATTTCGGAAAGAGTCTCCAGGTACATGCGCCGACGGGTCACCTCCGGGGCCGCCTGATACTCGGCGAGAATCGCGCGGAACCGCGCCGCCTCGCCCAACGCCTTGTTGGTCCGCTCCGCGGCGTATCCTTGCGCCTCGGCGATGACGCGGTTGGCCTCGCCCCGGGCCCGCGGAATCGCCTCATTGGCCTGCTTGGTCGCCTCATTGATCATGCGCTCCTGCTCCTGCCGCGCCTCGTTCACCGAGTTGAAGGCCGGCTGGACGGCGGTGGGCGGCACCACATTCTGCAGTTCCACCGTCACCACGTGGATGCCCGTCCCGTACATCGCCATGGCCGCCTGGATCTCGTCGCGCGTGGTGTTGGCGATCTTCACGCGCGCCGTCGTCAGGACCTCGCTGCCCAGGTGATTGCCGACGACCCGCCGCATCACCGATTCCGAGATGTCGCGCAGGGTTCGCGTGGGCTCCCGCATGCTGTAGATGAACTTGATCGGGTCGGCGATCCGGTACTGCACCACCCACTCGACATCGATGATATTGAGGTCCCCGGACAGCATCAGCGATTCATCGGGAAAGTCGCGTTTGTCGTACCGCGTGGGCTCGCCTGCCGCGGCCGTGCGAAAACCGAATTCCTCCTTGAGCACCCGCTCGGTGGCCACGCGCTGGACGCTGTCGATCCCGAAGGGCAGCTTGAAATGCAGGCCGGGCTCCGTGGTCTTGATCACCGCCCCGAAGCGCTTGACCACCGCCCGTTCTTCCGGCTGCACGGTGTAGACCACGGTCAACGCCCCGAGTGCCGCCAGCAATAGGACGATAACGGCCAGGAAGATCGGCGACCACCGACGCAGTCTGGCGAGCACCGCCCCGATGTCGATATTGTGTGGATCGTCGTAGTATCTCATACGTTCATCGTACGCGGTCCACCGATGCCGGTCAAGCGCGCCGCCAGCTCTTTCACCGAGATTCTCCCGGCGGCGTCCGCAAATCCGGAGACGCCTTGCTTGTCCTCAATTGGAACCAGCCGCTATGTCTTCTGTTTCGTCGCGGTGATCGGGGCCATCGGCGGACTCGATCTCGTCTGGACCATCGCCGACAACCTCAACGCGATGATGGCGGTTCCGAACTTGGTAGCCCTGCCGGGCCTCCACAGGATTGGGGTCCGGGAATCAAAGAACTACGTCGGACGAATCATCAGAGGAGAAGGCCGGGGGGGTCGCACCCGGCGAGCCTGCGGAGAAGGCAGCAGGGGCTAAAGCCCATCCTACATGGACTACCTGGTTTCGGTGAACCACGAGGGGGTGGGCAGGTCCGCCATGGTTTTGAGGCCGGGACGGACTTCGAGGATCGACCGCGCAGCGTTGAGCGTCACGGCACAGGTGGCGATATCGCCGTTGATGCCGCCGGCGATACGCGAGCTGAACAGCGGATCGCCTTCGATTTTGATCTCCTCGTAGGACTCAGGCTCGCCTACGGCGGCACGGAAGGTCAGCGTGATAACCTCGTTGCCGCCCACGAAGCCCCGGCCCACCTGGAAGACGCCGCGGGCCATCCCTTTGGCGATCGGCTTGTAGCCGGTAGTGACTTCCCGCTCCGCGATCACCGGCTCGAGACTTTCCGTCACCCGGTCCAGTTGCCAGCCGAGCCGGGCCGCGATGAAATCCACCGACTCCGGCAGGCCTACGTGCCGCAGCGTGGCGGCCTTGTGCTTGGCTTCGAATTCCTTCAGGGTCAGGCCGGCACCGATTTTCTGCTGGAACGGAATCCGGCGGACCGACGCATCTTGGATGCGCCAGACTCGCACACCGGTCACCTTCTGGCAGAGGCTGGTCAAGACAGTTGGGAGGTGGTCCATGAGAAATCCCGGGTTGCACGCCCGTGCCGACGCAGGCGATTGCCTGGTCGCGGCAGGTCTGGTCGATCCTGCGGGCCAGTTCCGGCTGCCTGCGCCAGGGGAAGAAGAGTTCTTCACAGGTCGAGACCACCGGGAGCTTGGCCTGCGCCAAGGCGGTCAACTGCGGCTCGAAGGCCGCCAGACTACTGACGGTCGTGACCACGGCCACCTGGGGCGACTTGCCCCGGATTGCGTCGTCGAGCGTGCCGGAAATGGGGATCCCCAAAGGTTGGATCCCGCAGAACTCGCCCACATCCCTGCCGATCTTGGCAGGGTCAACGTCTACGGCCCCCACGAGGCGAAAACTCCCGCGCGCGACCGTCGACCGGATCATCATCTGTCCCAAAGGCCCCAACCCTACGTGAACCACATCGATCATCTGCAATCCTCTTCGTCTTTGCTTGGCACACGGACGCTTGACACAGATCACCCGCGGGCACTCAGGGCAGCACGCGGGCACCCCAGAACGCTCTCGGAATCAGGCGCGAGGCGGGAAAGAAGAAAACTGGGGATCAAGGATTCGAACCTTGACTAAATGATCCAGAGTCATTTGTGCTACCATTACACTAATCCCCAGTGTGGTCTCTGGATTCGGTAGCCATCGTATCTTAGCGAACGTTGTCGTTTCGATCAAGTCCAAAATATCGAATGATCTGCCAGCCGCCAGGGAGCAGGAAGGCCGCCAGGCCAATCTTCAACAGATCGCCCACAATAAACGGGTACAGGCCGGCCGCCAGGAGGCTGCCGCGCAAGGGTTGGGCCCAGAAATGGACCAGGCAGGACAGCCACACCAGGCCGCAGGCGTAGATCACCAAGTTGCCCAAGACCATCGCGGTGATGGTGGTCGGGATACGCCGATCCCAGGTGCGTTCGGACAGAGCACCTACGATCCAAGCGGCCAAGACAAAGCCGATCAGATAACCGCCGGTAGGCCCGAGAAAAGCGGCCAAGCCGCCCTTTCCTTGCGCAAACACCGGCAGGCCCAGCAGGCCCTCGGCCAAGTACATCAGGAGGCACAAGGCGCCGCGCCGCGCCCCAAGCAGTGCGCCGATCATCAGGACTGCGAACGTCTGGCCGGTGATCGGCACGGGGTAGCCAACAATGGCAATCTGGGCGAACGAAGCGATGACGACGGAGCCCCCCACCACCAGAGCGACGTCATAGAAACAGGCAAGCCGCCTCCCGGAGGGTCGGACAAGGTCGGCGACAGTCAGTCCGGCAATCATAGTTCTCCACCTACGCTGGGGAATTCCGGTTCGTCCATCACGTGCCGCCGGATCATGCTCCTGCCGGCGGCGAACTTACGATTGTGCGGCATTATAGGGAACCTCCGCGAACCCGTCAAATAGCCAAATGCTGATTTCACGTGTCGATCTCGCCCTGAGCAGGGCGGGTTCTCCGGAATAGTGACGCCGGTCCCGCGACTAATATCGGGGAAAGGTGCGCGTGCGGCCGGTATTGACAGGGAATCGCTCCGGTCGTACAGATAGAGCCGGATGCGGGTCAAATGAGCGGCACGCAGGAAAGGGGAAAGAATGACAAGAGAACGGTACGTAAGAGGGACGCTGGCCGGCGTGCTGGCTTTGGCGCTGTTTGTCTGCAGCTTGTGCGTCATCCTCAGGACCAATGACGGATCGATTACGATACGATAGCCATATTGGCGGAAAGAGAGACTGCCATGAAACCACGTTGTCTGCGCCCCCATGTCGTGATCGGCTTGACGGTTCTATCGTTCCTGTCGCTCGGCGGCTGTGAAGTCCAGTTGGGCGGCTTCCATCAGGCGAAGTACGAGCGAACCGTCCGCCGGCAGGTGCGCTGTGACCCGAACAGCACGCTCGACGTAGCCACGCAGTCCGGCTCCATTACCATCACCGGGACGGACAGCAACGAGTGCAACCTGACGGCCCGAGTCGTCGGCCACGCCCCGACGGAAGAGGAGGCCCAGGAACTGGCGGAACAGGTGGAAATCCAGACGGAGACGGCGGACCACGTGCTGAAGATTCGGGCGAACCAGCCGGAGCTTACGAACAACCGCTCCCTCAGCGTCAGCTACGAGATGACCGTTCCCCGGCGGCTGAACGTCCTGTGCGAGAGCAGCTACGGCGGTCTGAGTGCCGCCCACCTCCAGGGGGCGATCAAGGGCAAGACCAGCAGCGGGTCCATCCAGGCCGAGGGGATCGAAGGCCCGCTCGACTTGGACACCTCTTATGGGTCCATCGACTGCAAGAGCATCGCCGGACCGACGACGCTGCTCCGCAGCAGCAGCGGCTCCATCACCGCGACCGACCTCAAAGGCGAGGCCAAGATGGTGACCTCCTATGGCTCCATCACGTGTGACACGTTCTCGGGCACGAACCTGGATCTGAAGACCGCCAGCGGCAAGATTGCGATCTCCCACGCCTCCTTCCGCGATTGTCTCGCCACCACGTCCTATGGTTCCCTCACCTGCAACCATCTCAAGGGTGACTCCATCAAGCTACGGTCGAGCAGCGGCGGTCTGGACCTTACGGCCCTGGACGCGCCGACTCTGGACCTGTCTACGTCGTATGGCAACATCAAGGCCCAGGAGATCACCACGGCCAAGCTGGTGGCCGACTCGGGCAGCGGCAGCGTCAACCTCGTTTGCACGCCCGCGACCTCCGCTGATCTGGCGGCGGAGGTGAAAAGCTCCTACGGCGGGATCGATTTCACCGCCCCGCCCGGCTTCCGCGGCCAGGTCGAGCTGAACACCGCCTACGGATCGATCCGCACCGCCCTGCCCGTCATGGTGAGCGGCGAGATCAGCAAGAAGAGAGTTTCCGGAAAAATAGGCGAGGGAAGAGGTCTGCTTCGTTTGCAGACCGGCAGCGGGTCCATCTCGCTGAAATAACTCGGGGAGTCACCCAATGGCAGTAGGAAAACAGGTAGGATGGGCTTCAGCCCATGCGGTTGTAGTCCTGGCGATAATTGCGGCTCCGTCTGCCGGTCGTGTCGCTGGCACATCCGGGAGCATTCCTGTTCCCCGGATCGAGGGTCCCTGGTGGCAGGTGGCGGGCAACCCGATGGACCACAAATACGCCACCCAGAAGCAAGAGGTGGTCGATTTCGCGGTCTGGCAAGCGGCCGACGGCACCTGGCAGCTCTGGTCGTGCCTCCGCGGCACCACCGCCGGCGGTGCAGGCGGCAAGACGCGGTTCTTCTACCGCTGGGAGGGCAAGCGACTTACCGATCCGGACTGGGCCCCAATGGGCATCGCGATGGAAGCCGACCCCGCGCTCGGCGAGACTCCCGGCGGCCTCCAGGCCCCGCACCTGGTCAAGATCGGCGACACCTATCATCTATTCTATGGCGACTGGGTCAGCATCTGCCACGCCACGAGCAAGGACGGCAAAACCTTCACTCGCGCCATCCAGCCGAGCGGCAGGACCGGCATGTTCAGCGAAGGCCCTGCCGCCAACACGCGGGACATCATGCTCCTGCCCCACGCCGGCAAATGGTTCGCCTATTACACGTGCCATCCGAACAGCCAGGGCATGGACTGCGTGAGAACAACCTCCGATTTCAAAACCTGGACGGACTCGACGGTCGTCTCTTTCGGCGGTCAGACGACCACCGGCCCCTGGTCCGCCGAGTGCCCTCACGTCGTCAAGCTGAGCGACCGCGACTTCTACCTCTTCCGCACCCAGAACTATGGCAGCCCCGAGAAAGGCAATATCCGCCAGCGCGGCCCCGCCAAGACCAGCGTCTACCATTCGACCGATCCGGCGATGTTCGGCATCAATCAGGACGAACGCTACTTCCTCGGCACGTTGCCTGTGGCGGCTCCGGAGATCATTCTGCACGAAGGCCAGTACTACATCGCCGCGCTGAACGAAGGCGCCCTCAACGGCATCCGCATCGCTAAGCTGAAATGGGCCGAGCCGTAACGTTAGGAGTACCGCCTTCAGGCGGGTAAGACCGGTCCGACCCGCGTAAACGCGGTACTCCAAACAGCGTTCCCCTTGAAATCTCGCCCCCTTCGTGACAGAATATGCCTGCTGAGACAGTAGCCAGTTGACAGTTGTCAGTGGTCAGTTATCTGAAAACTGTGAACTGCAAACTGAAAACTGCAGGTTGGTGGGGAGTTGACATGAGTGATGTCACACGCATCTTGAACGCGATCGAACGGGGCGACGCGAAGGCCACCGATGAACTCCTGCCCCTGGTCTATGAGGAACTGCGCGTCCTCGCCGCCCAGAAGCTGTCCCATGAACCTGCCGGTCAGACCCTCCAGGCGACGGCCCTCGTGCATGAAGTGTATCTGCGGCTCGTAGGAGACGAACCCCAGACCTGGCAGAAGCGGGGCCATTTCTTTGCCGCGGCCGCCGAGGCGATGCGCCGGATTCTGGTCGAGAGCGCACGCCGCAAGCGAAGTCACAAGCGAGGTGGGGCCCAACAGCGTGTCGAATTGGAGGAAGCAGATCTGACAATGGATGGCCCCTCTGTCGACCTGATCGCCTTGGACGAAGCCCTGGCCCGCCTGGCCGTAAAGGATGCGCAGCTCGCCGAACTGGTGAAACTGCGGTACTTCGCCGGCCTGAGCCTGGAACAGGTCGCCGAGATGCAGGGCGTCACACGCCGTACCGCCACCAGTCACTGGGCCTATGCCCGGGCCTGGCTGCACCGAACGATGACCGCCGAGGACAGCAGCTCGTAGCATGGGCGTCCGTGCGTGTTGAGCCAGAAAGCCGAGGTCTTGGGTGCCACGGCCAAACTTGTTTTGACCGTGCTCCATCGCACGTAGAAGACACGCTCAAGCTTCGCTTGGGCGTGGCACACCTGCTGGGCCAGGTGCGTAGGCTAAGCACGTGCGGGCATCCCGCCCATGATGATCGCAGGCGCGGGAGAATCAATTTTTCTCATTCTCTGCCATTTTGTGCTTCTCACTTTCCTTGTGGATTTCGCATTGAGCAATAGAAGACCATGTAGGGCAGGCCACAGGTATGAAGGCTGAACGCGTAGATATCAAGGCTGTCTTCCTGGAAGCTCTGGAAAAAAGGACTCCGGAAGAACGGCGGGCGTATTTGGCGGAAGTATGCCAGACGAACCCGAAGCTGCGGGCGGAATTCGAATCGCTGCTCCGCGCCTACGAGGACGCGGGCGATTTCCTGCAGACCGCGCCGTTTGACGCCGGGGTGGAACTGGATATCCCTCCCGTGGTCACGGAGGGGCCCGGCACCACCATCGGCCGGTACAAGCTCCTGGAGAAGATCGGCGAGGGCGGCATGGCGGTGGTCTATATGGCCGAGCAGACGGAGCCGATCCGCCGCAAGGTGGCCCTCAAGATCATCAAACTGGGCATGGATACCCGCCAGGTGATCGCCCGCTTCGAAGCCGAGCGCCAGGCCCTGGCTCTCATGGACCACCCCAGCATCGCCAAGGTCCTGGATGCCGGGGCCACCGAGACCGGGCGGCCCTACTTTGTCACGGAGCTGGTCCAGGGCGTCACCATCACCGAATATGGCGGCCAGAATAGCCTCATTACCAAGGACCGACTGGCTCTTTTCTTGCAGGTCTGCCACGCCGTACAGCACGCCCACCAGAAGGGCATTATCCACCGGGACATCAAGCCCTCCAATGTCATGGTCACGCACCATGACGGCAAACCCGTCCCCAAGGTCATTGACTTTGGGATCGCCAA